>NZ_JAGGRD010000001.1:0-455266 GCF_018613005.1 Paenibacillus sp. ISL-20 | reverse complement strand
CAACTTAGTGTAGACGATCCATGTATCTCCTTAGATAGTTTACGTTTACTCAGATTTGCAAGGGCTTCGCATAATGCTCTGGTATCTACGAACCCGAGGCTTAAGGGGGTGCCAACGATCAGGTCCAACGGACTTAGCCTCACAGGTTGTTCGCGAATCTACTTCTCTGCTCACTACTTCTTACAAACCAAGGGCA
Organism: Paenibacillus sp. ISL-20; assembly: GCF_018613005.1. NCBI lineage: Bacteria > Bacillati > Bacillota > Bacilli > Caryophanales > Paenibacillaceae > Paenibacillus > Paenibacillus sp. ISL-20. Next base: position 455,070 of record NZ_JAGGRD010000001.1, on the reverse strand, counting down.
GAGCCCGTAGAGGAAATACGCTATTAAACGACGGACCTTTCATAATCTTTGTATACTATAAACGGCTTGTTCGGCACCAAATCTTATAATTCTTTTCTCCATTATCATACCTACTTTCTCTAACAACTTGCATGATCTAATGTTTGCCGTTTGTGTTTCTGCTACTAACTTCTGTATTCCTAGTTCATTAAAAGCATATTCAATCAATCTACTAATAACCTCTGTTGCAAGACCAACTCCCCAGTATTCTGGAAGGAACTGATACGACACTTCAATGTTTCCACCATCGTAATATTCGTCCAAAGATATCAAGCCGATAAATTCTTTGCTTTCTGACATTTTCACAATCCAATAACTTGAACTATCCTCATTAGATTTATTAATGATTTCGAAATATTTGATTCTCAGGGATTGTTCATCATCAGTTGTTCCGCCAAGGTAAGATCGAACATGCTCATTTATGTATAATCTCTTTACATTTTCATAATCACTTTCTTGAATTATAGAAAGTAAACATCGTTTTGTTGTTAACATGGAGAACCTCCATGGATCATCTTTTTAGTTTTTTAAAATCACGCTGATTCACATAACGTTTGGTGTTCCCGACAATCAACTCCATAAGCCCCAAAGGGGGGGAGTCGCAACTGCGGTTAGGGAGTTGAATATGGTTGCTGAGTCCGCTTCTTCGAAATGCTGCTAATACATCTCGTCGGGCGGTCTACTCAATCGGCTGTCCGGTCTATAATATTTAGTTACGATATGGTACAAGGATTTTTCCTTGAAGCCGAGACTTTCGTACAGCGTTTTCGCAGGATTGCCTTTGACTACCTCAAGCTTAACGATCTTTTCGCCACGATGCATCATCTCATTCAAAAGAAATGAAACGAAGGCTTTACCGTATCCACGAGATTGCATATCTGGCCGAACTGCCACCTGACGCAACTCACAGCCGTCAATAACTCCACATGCCGCTATTTCACCATCGATATCCATTACAAATCTGTTGTTTCTATCTTTCAAAAAATTATTCCGTTCCCATTCTGAAGGTGCAATATAATACGATGGGAGAATACCAACTCGTTCACGCATTTTGTAAAAAGCCATTTCGCGAATAACATGCCACACAGGATAATCATCATCTTCATACTGCCTGATAGGAAAATGACTTTCAGGAAGAATTTCTCCTTCACGCACCATGATATAAGAAGAATGAAGTATATGGTAACCGTTCTTACATACAAATTGCAGAGAAGACCGATCGCCGTCCATACATGCACCAATCGAACGTTCGACTGCCTCGTATTGATTAAGTAATTGTTCTGCGCTTTCAATAAGCTTGCTACCGATGCCTTTTCCTCTATATTCCTTTCTTACAAAGATTGTCATCTCGGTTCCTCTCCCCTTAAAACCGCTAAAGGAGAGAAATCCCACGGTCACATTGTTGTAACAAGCAACAAATATACCTTCAGGAAAATTGATTTCGATCTCCAAAAACTTTTCCTTAAAGTATTCATCCCCAAACAACATGGCTTGGATAGCGGATATATCCCTTTCGGGTTTGTAGGGTTCTATTATTAGTTTCTCCACCTTGATAATCCTTTCAATTAATAGGGAGGTAACATCACCGTTTTGTGTGTTTTATCCACTCGTTATAATCATGACATCAATGTATCGCCTGAATCCTATTCCTCGAACCATCTCCGTCGACCAAGGAGCGAATGCCTCGCAGTAGGAATGTCATGTGAGTTGATGTAATTGTCATCTCCAAAATACCGTTAAATCATGTTTCCCTTATATGTACTTCTTTCTCTCCATCTTCCCAAACCACATGAATTTCGAATGTCCCATCTTGGAAAAAGTAGGGCATTCTTCTTCTGATAGATTGTTGCATAGGTAAATGTTCTAAATCTGAAATCTTCACCCACTCTGGTATACCTTCTGTGAAATCCGACAATAATTCTCCAGAAAAATCGTTTGTTAAGTAATTTAAAATAATGTGTCTATCATTGGCTTCTTCATTTACATACTCATAGATCCCTTTAAACCTCAGATTTTTAACAATAAGTCCTGTTTCTTCTTTTACTTCTCTGATCGCACCTTCAATTGGACTTTCAGGAAATTCCAATTTACCTTGCGCGAATTTTGTGTTATATGATGTCAAAGCCTTCATCGATTACTTACAAGTTTTTCTCATCAATCTTTGCAAAAATAAATGTATCTCTTAACGTACTCCCATCAACAGATGTATCTTCATTTCTTAGTGTCCCTTCTAATGTAAATCCTAATCTTTCTGGAATTGATCTACTCTTATCATTCAATGTATCGCATCGGATTTCCACTCTTCGAGCTTTTAATACATTAAATGCAAAGTCAGAAATACCCTGTACTGCTTCAGTCATAAATCCTTGCCCACTATGTCGACTGTCTATCCAGTATCCGATCTCGAATTTAGGTATATTCCAGTTAGGATTATGTAGACCTGAAGATCCAATATATTGGTTAGTATCTTTATGAAAGATAAGAAATCTAAGATCTTCTCTCTTTAAAAATTTCAAATAAGCCTCTCTTAAGTTAGCTTCAATTATTTCCTCTGATTGTTCTTTCTGTGCAAAAGGAAGCCATCTTCTTAATTCATTTAGTGAAGCCATAATGGATTCATATACTATCTTTCCATCTCCAGGATATGGACTTCTGATCAGTAATCTATCAGTAAAAAATTGGCTTGGAAAATCTATTAATATCGGATTCAAAAAGTAGTCGCCCCTTTGTTTTTTATTGTTCGCATTGATTCCATCTAACTCCATATCCACAAACTTCGCAAATCCCCACCACACACTGGAATATACGCTCCGGTAATAAACGACGACAAGTCCGAAGCCAGAATGCCACGGCATTGGCAACGATAATATGAGTCAGCGCGCCGAAGTGTTCAAGCACCGCATCCCGCCAAGGTTCTGACCATGACGCGACCTAATTGGCCCGCGGCCCCGTAATTAACGCAATGTTATCCGTCAAATCCATCTTCATTGTGCATTCGCTCCTCTGCCGTTTGACTGGTTATTTTCGCCTATCATACCATAATCATCTACCGCCAAACATGACAAAAAAAAGACCAGAAACGAACTTCCGGTCCTGGCCTAAACCTATCTTAATCTATTTAATCCATGGATCACGCATCATCTTCTCAAACTTGATAACCTAAACCTTACGGTTCAAAACCCTTCTGACTCACAAACAACTGCTCCTCCGGAAACTCCCTGCTAAATCGATTATAGACCACCTGATAAGCAGCTATATCGTACCATTCCTGCTCCCCAAGCTCCTCGTACAGAGCTTGAACCGGCAGTCTTTTTGTACGTTTCCCGCCACTGCCATCCCCCATAAAATAATCGTCGATGCACACGCGATTCACAAGCGGCCGCAGGATCTGTGGGAAAGCCTCCGTGCTCGGAAGCACGGGTGCAATCGCTGCTTGAACGGGAATTCCTGCGTCTCTCAGGAGTGCCAGGGCTTTCAGTCTCGCTTGGATCGGCGGGGCTGATGGCGTAAAATGCTTGCGCATCTCATCACGGTCCGTCTCGACCGTCATGCTTACCCGCACGCGTTCTCCTAACTGCTGCAGCAGATCAATATCCCGCTGGACCAACGGACTGCGCGTCTGTACGAGCAGAAAATCCGGAGGTTCGCTGACCATCACCTCAAGCAATGCGCGAGTCACTTCTTCCTTGGCCTCAACCGGCTGGTAAGGATCGGTGCTGGAAGACATGAAAATCGTGACGGATCCCTTGGACTTGGCACGCTTCAGTTCTTTACGCAGGATGGCAGCAGATTCGAGTTTAACGTCAACCCAGCTCCCCCATTCCTGATTGCGGAATATCGATACCGGCATTTGCCTGACATAGCAGTAAGAACAAGCGAAGGTGCAGCCTGTATACGGGTTCAATGTATGGCTGTATCCATTCAGGAATCCCGTTCCTTTATTGAGCAGGGTCTTTGGCGTTTTATAGAGTACTTCTTGTTTCACCTCGGACACCCCATTCCTACACTTTCTTCTATTATACTATTTCTCTCCTCACATCCCATAATGAATGAGTAAACACACGCGCCCCTCTATTTTGCATCATGAAAAATAATCCCGAGGCTGTATCTGGTACCCGACGTAATCGTGCTGACGCCATGCCGGAGCGTGGTCCGGTAATACCCCCGCGTTCCCTGAACGGGACGATGGTTGGTCGGAAAGATCAACCCCGCTCCTTGTTCCAAGGTGATTACATGCCCCCGGCTCTGTGCCCGTGGCCGCTGCTCGATAAGCAGAAACTCTCCTCCCGAATAATCGACTTCCTTCTCATTCAGAACAAACACCACTTGAAACGGGAAAAATTCATCTCCGTACAAATCCTGATGCAAGCAATTATAGCCGCCCTCTTCATATTTCAAAATCAACGGCGTCGAACGCTTTTGCCCCTGCGTATGGCACATCTCAAGAAACTCATCCAAGCTCGCCGGATACCTCTCCTCATGTCCAAGCTGCGTCAACCAACGGTTAGCCGTCAGCGCAAGCTCAGGATACAAGCCTTCCCGAAGCTGCTGCAGCGATTCTGGCAGCGGAGCTTGATAATACTTGTACTCTCCGAGCCCAAACCGGTGCCGAGCCATATTGATCGTGTTTCGAAACCGATCCTCTTCCGAATAGGTGTTGATAATCTCTGTACACTCTTTAGATAGCAGCAGCTTTGGTAGGACAGCATATCCCTGTTCATCCAAAGCTCCTTGTATCCTCGTCCAATCGAGCCCTGCTATGCGTTGCGGCAATGAATTAGGCATAATTCATCGTCTCCCTCATCCTGGCTCGCTCACCCTCAAGCTCCAGCAGCCGGGTCTTCATGGCAAGCCCCCCGCGATACCCCGTCAATGCGCCGCTTTTGCCAATTACCCGATGACAAGGAACTGTTATCAGCAGCGGATTAGCCCCAATAGCCGCTCCTACAGCTCGAACTGCTGCCGGCTTTCCGATCTGGTTGGCGATGTCAGAATACGTAAAAGTCTGCCCATACGGGATCTGGCATAGCGCATTCCATACCGCCATCTGAAAAGCGGTCCCCTTGTAATCCAAAGCCAACTCAAACCGATCGCGTTTCCCCTGAAAATACTCCATCATCTCGGCGGCATATGGCTGCATAGCTTCATCATTCTGCACGATTTCACAGCCAGGGGATTTTGCTTGTACCCAGTCCTCCAACTCTGTTAAAGGCTTATCCTGTGATCCGACGAAGCATAATCCCTGCTCCGTGGCCGCGATGTATACACTCCAGTTATCATGGCGCAGTTGACTCCAGTTAATGGTAATCGAATGATTGGATTTCATGATCGTGCACCTCCGCACTCGTATTTTTTAAATATTGCCCGCGATAGCTAAGGGGGGTCGTCCCCGTTTTCTTCTTAAACAGCGTGATAAAATAAGCCGTGTTCTCCATGCCCACTTTATGGCCGATATCCGAGATCGCCAAGCTGGAATTCGTCAGGAGCTCCTTGGCCTTGCCGATCCGATAATCCTGAATGTATTCCATCGGGGTCTGACCTTTAACACGCTTGAATATCCGGTGCAGATGGTACGGACTGCCGTGGCTCACATCGGCCAATACATCAAGCGACAAATGATCCATGTAGTGTGTATCGATATACTCGGTGACGAGTTCAATCCATTCGTGGTCCGGCAGACGTTCTCCCGTCGGCTTGCACCTTTTGCATGGCCGAAAACGCTCAGCTTTCGCTTCATCTGCCGATTGAAACACGCGCACATTTTCAAACTTCGGGGGTCTGGATTTACAGGATGGCCTGCAGAAGATCTTTGTTGTCTGCACCGCATAGAAAAACTTGCCGTCACTGTCCTTGTCGTTGTTGATAATGGCCTGCCACTGGGCTTCGGTCGGTTGTATTCGGTTTGCCACGTTTCCTCACCTCCGCTAACATTATAACCACAGGATAATCCTGTTGTACGCTTTTTGGAATAGAAGAGCAAGATAACAAAATTATACGGTCTGCATTTATGGTACAACTAGTATAGAAGAGTTCAGGTGCGAAAGGAAACGATGAAGATGCAGGAGCGAAACCAGATACATGACGATAAGCCCTATACTATGGAGAACCATCTCCCCCGGGACAGCTGGGAAGATCATGCCGAAGCCATAAGGCTTTTTGTACCGAAGGAGTTCAATTTTACGGAGAACCTCAATTATTTGCAAAGATCGCCGAACGAATGTCTTTATCATATCCGAAATGACAGCATCTACCGGGCTATCCCGCTTGATGGTGACATCGCTGTGATTGAAGTCAGTGCGGAGCCTCAAGAACAGGCGATCCTTGTTCGGTTTTTGGGGAATACGGCCCCCTCCGATCCCTGCAAGCGGGCGGAAGTAGCGGGTTATGTTCGGGACTGGTTCGATCTGAGTACCGATCTCGTTCCGTTCTATACGATGGCTGAAGTAGATCCATTACTCAGTCAAGCCGTTCAATCCTTCTATGGACTTCGCAACATGGGTATTCCGGATCTGTTCGAGGCTTTGTGCTGGGGCATTCTGGGGCAGCAGATTAATCTGGCCTATGCCTATACGTTAAAAAGACGTTTCGTTGAAGCCTTCGGCCGCCGCGTGGAGTGTGAAGGAGAGGTTTATTGGATTTTCCCAAGACCTGAAGACATTGCACCACTGCGTGTTGAAGACCTGGACGGACTTCGTATGACTGTGAAAAAAGGCGAGTATCTCATCGGAGTCGCTCAGCTCATGGTCGAAGGGAAACTAACGAAGGAGCAGCTGCTTGAAGCAGGCAGCTTGAAACAAGCGGAGAAACAACTGGTCAGCATCCGCGGGATCGGACCATGGACGGCCAATTATGTGTTGATGCGCTGTTTGCGAATGCCGGCGGCTTTTCCCATCGATGATGTGGGTCTGCATAATGCGATCAAACATCTGCTGGGCTTGGAGGCGAAGCCGACGAAGAAGGAGATCCAGGAGCTGTCGGCAGCTTGGGCGAACTGGGAATCCTACGCCACCTTTTATCTGTGGAGGTTTCTCTATTAAATTCCAAACATAATAAAGAGGACGTCTCCCCCATCTGTCATCGCAGACAGCAAGGAGACCTCCCCTTTTATCACATCGTTGATCCGAGAATCAACTATTCAATGAAATACAGTTTGCCGTCAACCTCAAGCGAAATGGCAGATTGCGCCAGGTCATCCTTAAGCTTCTTCGCATAGTCCACCACTTGATTAAGTGCGTCCTTGTCAAGCTTCTCGGCAAACGCATACACGATCGTTACTTTTTCCTTGATCAGGGTTTTGTTATTGTCCACCCATGCCCCTTCACCCGGAATCGCCGTTGCCCCGCCAAACCAGCCGGACAGCTTTGTCAGTGTTTGGTCAACAAACTTCTGATGAGCTGCATCCGTAATCGGAATATCTCCCTTCACCGTTGAAGGCACGTAAATCTTAACGACATGATCCAAATGGAACTGATCGTTCAGAGCACTCTGTGTAATGGCGGTTGCCGTCGGATTGCCCTCTGCACTAAAAGACTGCTGAACCGGTACTACGATAAGTGTTAACAATAATGCCGCTGCGAATGCGATAAGCCAACCTTTTCTCTTCATGTCCATTTCTCCTTTATGTATGGTCTCGTATCCCGTACAAGCATGGCATTTCAGTTGTCCAGTGCAACCTTCCAGCCATCCGCACGATACAAACTAGCACATATTATATACTGGCCTTTGCTTATCAGCTATGGGACATACGGATTATATTATGCGGAATCATGCAAAAAAGCCGATATTCCCGATAAACAAACTACGGGAACTCGACTTTTGATGGATACAATGCTATTTTATTGTCCCGATCCAGGATAAACTCTCCACCGATCGATGATCCATGCTGCCGTTCAAAATAGCTTGAACATCATGCAGCGTATCCTGCAAATGCACCCGCTCGCCTGGTAACCCGGTATAAGCCTCGGCAACGTAAAAAGGCTGCGTAAGATAAGCCTCGAGCCGTGCTCCACGCTCATAAACCTCCGTCTCGGATGCCGGAACGGCCTGCAATCCTCGCACTTGAACCAGTGAACGCAGCTCGCGATAACGGCGCAGCAGCTTCTGGGCCCGCTGTTGGACCGATAAGTGAGCCTGATCCAGGTGAACGCCTTCCGATACGGAAGATGTAGAATATAACGGGTTCACGGCAGGAAACATATGTCTGGCCGCCAGATCGGCATCGAAATACCACAGCGTCTCCAGCGGACCGTAAGGCATGTCTTCATCGACAACCGCACCTTTAAGGTCCACAAGAAAAGTCGTGACCTGCCTCAAATCCTCTTGTTGAAGACGTTCCTGGAGGTCGTAGATTTTGCCGGTCAAGACATGCTCCCGGTCCGCTGCAAACACAATCTCTTTATCGGTATTTGCATTCGTCACAATGGAATAGGTTTCTTCTATTGAATTGGCAACCCGTTCTACGTCATTCAGCATATCCTGCAGCTCGGGATACTCGCCTTCCGGCTTTAGCAGAATCGTCATATACCCTTCCTGCTTGAAGTGATGAAACAATTCACCGAGCAGCACCAGTTGGCCCATTCCGGGACGGGCGACCAGCCCAACGGTACCGCCTTTGGCCAGAGGAGCAAATAGATCAAGGGGCTTAATGCCCGTTTCGATCATCTCCACGCTTTCCCCGCGCAGGATCAGTTCATCCAGGCTGCATTTTGCCAGAGATGCCAATGCGGCAATGGTGCGGACTTCCGCCCGACCAACGGGAATTTTACCTGTGCATAGGTTGGAGACCGTGGCCGGCCGTAATCCGACGGATTTGGCTGCGCTGGTCAGGTTCGGAACCCTTTGTCGTAAAAGTGATACATTCAGCTTCAGATTGTCCAAGTGCGTACACCCTTTTTAGTGATAGATTGATGGTTCTTACTAATCTCTTTCAGAAAAGAGTCTGCGGTGCGGACAAACACATCCACATCCGGTTCAAAAATATGATGATCATGCTCCTCGAACGCCACGATGCTTGCCTGAGGCAGCCACAGCTTATATTGTTCCACTGCTTCTAATGATAACCCGGGATGTGGTTTTACGCCACGGATAATAAGGACTGGGCAAGTCAATCGGGTTAGGTCGTTCCACAATTCTACCTTAGCCGATTCCTGTTGCAGCGCCTGTAAAGCCGATGTTTTCATACGGTCGGACAGCTTCTTTCCTCTCCAAGGCGGTAGCGAAGCGAAGAATTCCACCCATCCAGCTGGCAGCTGGGTATGAACCGCGGGATAGTCTCCGATGATCAGGCCTTGAATGCGTTCCGGATTCTGAACCGCGTAGCCTAACTGATAGGACACCCCTCGGGAGTATCCCATGAGTACGAATTGCTCAAGTTCAAGATGACAAATAGCCGCATCAATGTCGCTGATATGGTCTTCGAGTGCATATCCCGAGACAGGCGAATCACTTCGTCCCCGGCCACGAAGCGTGATGACAACGATATGTCTGGGCGTCAGCTTTTCCATTATGGCGATGTAATCCTCAGCCGACTCGGTCAGTCCCGGGATGATGACCAATGAGGTTTGTTCATTCCTAAGCTCCCGATGTACCTCCGTAACGTGAATATGCACCCCTTGGTTGTTGACCATTGTCTCGTATAACTGCATGCAATAGACCTCCTTAAAAATGGATGTTTATCTATGAAGTGTGATCATAGGGTTATCTCTCTTTTTATCCTTCTGAGCCATCCCCCTGCAATTCCTTTCACCTCAACGCCCCAAAAGGTAAAAATGCGTGCACACCCTTAAGGATGTTCACGATCTGAGTTACCCGCAGATCCACTGTTAAGGTGGCGTAGGCATACGCCTCCGTTCTTGAAATAGAGTAAAGCTCGGTCATGAGATCAAGCATCCCGCTTAAGGCCATCCACATGGCTTCGTCCAGATCCTCGTGGAACCCCATCGTAAGCCACCCGGTACTCGTCTTGGCTCTGGGCATCGTTATGGGCATGTCGTCACGGACATGAAAGGTTAGGCTAACCTTCTCCATCGGACATTCCAGGGCTGGTCCGCTAACTTCGCCGTCGCCCTGCGCCGCATGCCCGTCCCCTGTTGAGAATAGTCCGCCATCAACCGGAATTGGCAGGAACAACGTGCTTCCAGCCGTCAACTCTTTGCAATCGAGATTGCCTCCATATGGGCGCGGCACAAAAGTCGTATGCTTGCCTTTTTCCTTCGGCGGCATGCCCATAACCCCCATAAACGGTTTCAGACCGATGCCGTACTTGAAATCTCCGAACTGACTCCTGCCTGTCATTGTCCTGGCATCCAATTCAAAATCCAGTGTCACTTCCTTGGTGTCGGCCATGCCCAGCTTCTCGTTCCAATAACTCGGAAAACCTCCGGCAGAGGTCCATCCCCATGAGCCCGGAATTACTTCGTTGATCTGAATCTCCAATGTAAGTCCGGGTTTAGCCCCTTGAATATGGACGGGACCCATTAAAGCATGCCCAAAATGCTCCTCCTGCCGCTCCGGCTTGCGCTCCGTAAACTTCGTTCTCGCCGCGCCTGGAGCTGAGCGCTTCTCCAGTCCCCAACCCGCATCTAAGGTTTCATACACGACGGTATCCCCAGATTGAATATATAGGGTGGGCTTCAGTTCCCTGCTGAAAAATCCATGAAGCGTATGAATATCCGGTTGTAGCATATGAACCTGTGACATCCATCTTTCTCCCTTCACAGCCATAATCAGAGTGGTCATTCCGTGTCTCATATTCACTCTGTTACTTTATAAGGTATTTTAATTTACTCTCAGAGTCAACAATTAATTACCCTAAAACGTAATAATAATTACTCTTAATGCATTACGTTACTCATTTCCGATTGATACTAAAGGGGCGTTGCAGCACAAAAAACCGTCCGCTGCTTCACTACGAGGGACGGTTCATCACTATGTTCAGTTAAATTTCATATCAGCTAACGATAGACCGTTCATGGGAATGGTAACCGTTATTTTGCGCATGGCCATTCTCATTCTTCAAATCCTTACACTGGAATCCCGCACGACCATCTGCGGCATCAATTTCACGGCCCGCTCTTCCCTCGGAATTCCCAACATGCGATCCATCAGGATTTGTGCTGCCTTGCGGCCGATTTCCTCCTGCTGCAAGGCAACGGACGTCAGCTTGGGATATACGCGGGAGGCAAGGTCCAGATTATCCATGCCCACAACGGCAACGTCATGGGGAATGCGCAGACCGGCTTCCTCGCAGGCCTTCATGACCCCGATCGCCATTAAATCGTTCGCCGCAACAATGCCCTCCGGATGGTCGGGCCCTTCCAGCCACGCCTTCGCCATTGCATAACCGCCGCTTTCGGTGTAATCGGATTCGGCGATAAAACGCGGGATCAAGGGTATTCCGGCATTCAGCATGGCATCCCGATACCCGCAGAACCGCTCATGGCCGGTCTGTTCGCTCAGATTGCCGCCGATATAGGCGATGCTGCGCAGGCCTTGACGGATCAGATGCCCCGTGCTTTGCTTGATCCCGTCATACGTGTCCACATACACATAATCGAAGCGGTCATTCCCTTCCGGCGAGACATATTTATTTGTGAGCACGACCGGTGCCTGCAGCGCATTGATGGCCCCGATATTCTCTTCACCGAAATGAAAGGACACCATGATCATGCCGTCGGCCACATTTTCCCGCAGGGTCTGAATCGCCTTCATCTCCTCCTGGAGCCTGTGCTTGGTGTAGAACAGAATCATCAGGTAATCATGCTCTTCCAGCACCTGATTGATTCCGTTGATCATATCGAAGTAGAAAGGGTTGCATATATCTGGCACGGCAAAAATGATTTTGTTGGTTTGTCTCATTTTCAGCATTTTCGCTGCATGATCGGGCGCATAGTTCATTTCTTTGGCAGCTTCCAGAATTTTGCTCTTCGTCTTGGGACTGCAGTAACCTCGTCCCGACAAGGCTCTGGACACCGTAGAAGGGGATACGCCTACCCGTTCAGCAATCGTATAAATCGTATGTTTGTCCATCCTATCCTCCATTAACAACCATGGAAACGCCATATGCTCCCGCAAAAGGCTCCATGGATTCACACTATCACCTTACCGGCAGGTAAGCAATAGCTCCTCCTTTATATAACCTCCCGCTCATCATTATCCGGAAGCTCAGGGAATGGCGCATGGGGCTCGGCCTGATACCAGAACGCCGTCGATGCAATATCGCTCTGCTGCGGAAGATACCTTACTCCGGACCTCCAGCCAAGATCCTGAATGGTCACGCGAAGATCGCTTTGAAAGCGGATCGGATCCATGACATGCCATCGATACATGCCAAAACGCTGCTGGCTTCGATACAATCCGTCCGGCTTCAGCACTTGGTGCATCCCCAGATATGGCGTCGAGTAGGTTCGATAGGTACCGATCGGCTGCTCCCAGTTCCAGGCCCCGCCAAAATAATCTTCCGTTCCCGTACCGCATATGGTCGGATAATCCTGATCCCCGTCCATATAGAACTTGATCTCCCCTTCGCCCCACCAGCCGTTATTATTCACCTGCCAGGCGAGGTAAGTACCTACATAGTGTCCTCGTCCAGTAACCCCATCCAGAATGGTGTAAACCTCTTTATAAGGAACCGGATTTGTTCTCCGCCACTGAGCATGAAAATAGGCCTCATCCTCCGGAATATCCGTCAGCGTATAGTCAATTTGGTAGTAAAGGACAGCCTTTTCCGGCGCACGGTTCTCCATCGTCAATCGGGCTTGCTTGCGGAAGGGCATCTGCCAGTAGCAGTTCATGCCGCCTGCCGGATTCACGGCAACCGGAATCGAATTGACATCGCTTCGCTCCCCCCATCCGTTACAGAACAAATCGCCGACGGGCACCTCAACCGAAGGATCTTTCTCATCATCCCAATACATACGGATAATCAGATTGCGCCACAGTGTCGGATGACAGGTCAGCCAGATATGCTGAATCGCCCCGGGACCCTGAATGTCACCCATCGTAAAGGTTTCTCCCGGTAAAATCTCCACGGAAGGGGAGACTTTCCAGCCCACGCCCAGATCCCTGGATGCCGCAGCACCCGTGCCATCGGTGGCCATGCCTCCCTTTCCTTTGTCACCGGTAAAATTCTCTGCGCTGATGGATCTTGTTAGCGCATTGGACAATCGAGATAAATTTCCGAGGTGCATGTTGAGCCCATTAAAGTTCGTCATCTGTTATCGCTCTCCTTTAGTGTGTGATATCGAATCCGTACCGCTCTTTCAACGTTTGACCCAGATGATCCTTAATCCGCAGGTAAGCTTCAGCGGCCGCACCGTTCCCCCAATCGAAGATGGTGAATGTCCCCATGCCTCGTCCCTCCTCGTCCACAACACCATCATGACCGTAATTCTCCATCATGAAGCCGTAATCCTTCTCGTTAAAGAAAGGATACGCCAGCTCCCACTGCTGTTTTGTTTTTTCATTTTCGGGACAATACATCATGACGAACGAGGCCTGCAAAGCGGCTAACCCGCGCTCAATATATTCTTTCTCGTCCAACTCCATGCCATATTGCAGAATCAGCTCAGCAAACAGGCTTTGCCGGGCATCATTCCATTCCCCGTCGCAGTTCATGACGCCGAATCCTCCCAATACGTCCACGTACAGATAGGGCGGCTGCCAGGAAGCCTGCGTCATCAGCATTTCATCCAGCACACATTGGCCAACGTTCAAATAGGTAGGATTGCCGCTCATTTTATACATATGGTATAACGCTTCCGCCGTCCAAAACATGGAGAAATTGCATTGCTTGAACATGTTATTCCTAGCCACCTTGTTGCCTGGAAGATCTTCACGACCATAACCGCAGCAGGACCAATAGGTCTCGAAATCCTCCCACCTGCCGGTCGGCACGATCTCCTTCATCACAACCTCCAGCGCCCGCTGTGCCGCTTCCTTGTATTTGGAATCCGGGCGCAATTCATGCAGCTTCAGCAAAAAAGTGACGGATAGCGAAGTTTCCGGGGACTCTCGAAGGATATCCAGCGGTGCTAACGTATCCTGATCCAGCCAGGCCGGAAAATATCCTTTCTCGTCCTGGAGGGCCACGAGCGCATCCGCATAGCGCACGGCATATTCCAACAGCCTTGGATCCGGCTCTAGCTCATCAAACCAGCGAAGCATGAGCAGCGCCGTCCAGCTCATATCCAGCACGTGATAAGGGGCATCCGCAATCGAACCCCATGGATCAGCCGGATTGCGATTGGAATTTCCCCAGAAGGCAGACGCCCAGTTCCCGGAACGGTTAACCTCCTGTCCATCTACCACTACCCGCTTCATCTCCGTTGCAATGACGGCGGGAAAGAACCCGCCGCGCTGCGGAGCAGCGAGAGCAAGCTCTTTCATGAGCAGAGCTTTCCGAACTAACTCCGAATCGCCTTGTTCCCGGCCGTAACGACAGATGCCTTGTGCCGAGCGAAGGGAGCTGAACCATGCCTGATTCCAGACGGATCGGCTCTCCCGCTCGTTTGGCACGCCCGGATAATTCGGGCTTTGACTCACATCGGCAATGAATACCGCAGCCCCTACGTTCCGTCCGTCCCATTCGAACTCCTGCCATACCGTGTCTTTCCAGTGACGAAAAGCCCACTCATAGGCATGACTTACATAGTGGTCAAGATGGACCTCTTCATAGATACTGTGACGGAATTGCGTATGCCCCCACCTGTCCCATAAAAACTGCAGTACCAGCCGCCAGGGATTGAATACGGCTTGATCAGCCTCCACCATTTTAAGAAAGAAGCCGATTCGTATCGTTCCTGGCGGGTATGAAGCCCCCTTCACCTTCTCAAACAGCACATGCTCGCTCACCCGAGTTCGGCTCATTCCCAAGACAAGCAGGTTATTAGGTGCATCCAGGTCCATGTACCAACGAGCGTCCGCATCCTTCGTGATCAGATCCAGATCCGGTATGAGCATGAGCGTCCTTGTATCGTCATGAACGATGAGCGCGGGCGAACGAAAGCAGTGTTGGTCCATCACATGCCGGGATGTCGGTGTTACATGAGGCGCCCAGTGAAAATGAGGCAGGAATGCCGGCTCCAAGCGCATCTGCCAGTCATCCTGTTGAATCTCCTGCTCCAGCTCGAATGTCAGCACGCAATGGATCGTTCCTTCATCCAGCTGATGCAGACTTACCTCTGGCGCCGTTTGCCCGATATCGTCGTAAACCCAACGCTTCACAAATGAATCCGGTAATCGTTTCATAAGTGCCCCCCTTCTCTCCCCGTTATCCGACTATTTTGTTTACCGTCAATTCTTAATCACGCTAAAATTCATCCACCTGAATCCGTATATCCGACGTTGCGGACATCCCGGCGCTGCCCATCCAAGCGGAAGCAAAGATCAGGAATCAGGCGATAACACCTGTCGTCATCTTTCTCATACAAATGATGGACAACCTCCTTCATATCACCGGCATCAAGGAGCCTAGCATTATCTCTGTTCTCGAGTTCAAGGCTAGGTCAACTCCAGCATCGCGATGCTTCGGGTTGGAAGCGAGAGCAAGTGCCGATCATCTTGCTGCGGATCGCAATCAACGGCCTGCTCTCCCGTAAGCGTGAACAGCCGCCCCCTCACTGCCGTTTTCCCGTAGTCTTCCGGTCGAAGTTCTATACGTATCGTTTGCTCCGCTTCGGTCACATTCGCAAAGAACAAACCAACATGGCCTTGCTCATTCTGCCACGCCGCATGGATAACGGAATCGGTCAACAGTGTTCCCGAATTGTTGTATTCCGGCGTATCTTTGCCATGGTTATAATGAAACCATTTCATGGAAGTCTGAGGGCTGTCGAAGGAGAGCGGCCGAAGCATGGTCCCATATGACCAATACGCCTTCGCTGCTCCGGTCCGTAGTCGTGCATACAGCGCCAAATAATCGGCCCGCCCCGTCGAAAAGGCATACCCGCGAGGATCAAATGGGTAGTAATGCTCCTCCGCCGTATTTTCGATCCCGTCCAGCGCCTCCATCGGACTGTATTCGTAATTCAATTCGTACAATCCGCCCCAGAGGTACGTGCGTGCCACCGTAAAATAGTACAGCTCCTCGATCTCCTCCGTCAGCTTGCCCCAGCCATCCAGTCTCAGCGCGCCGTACTCATGATATACGTACGTGAACATCGGGATCAGGCGGGCCTCGCCTGACTTAAGCAGTTCCCGGATTGGCCAGCCTTCAAGCGGCGCTGCGGGCTGCCCTCCGGCCCGCGCCTGATAATAGTCGATCAGATCCAGCATCGTTTCATTGATCATCTCGGTGCCCATGGGGATATAACGGCCTGCAGTTTTGCACATGGCCGCCTTCGTATCCGCATAGTTCCGCCTGTAGGCATCCTCTATCATGATGCCGGCTCCAACCGGATGACCATGACTTTCATCCATGCAGATTTTCAGAATGTTGTTGGCGGAGATGTCATAATAAATCGCATCGACATCATCACTCTGCTGCAGCGCCGTATCCCGTTTCACATGAAAGTCATGAGTATACGGATGTGCCGGACAGAGGAACGGGAAGCGGTACGCATCCACGCTTTTTTTCAGATCGGGAAATTTCTGCGCGGCTTCCCTGCCAAGTGCGCCGTCCGCTCCGTCAAAATGATACAGGTAATCGAACTCGAAAGGAGCGAAGCGGTGGCCCAGCTTTCGGATCAGAGCGATGTTCTCTGAGTTGAAGCGGGTCGGAAACCAATCGTCGTATCCCCCAGGCACGCCGCTGCCAAACGTTTGCGGCCGGTGCGTCCAGTCTGGGCCCAGGATGTGAAACATCGGCGTTCCGATGCTTTCATGGTATTTCTGAATCCATTCAGTCCGATCCGATCCCGCATTGATCCCAAAGGTAGCTGCCCCCATATCCTCATGCAGCCATTGACTCCCCTCCTTCGCAGCCCTGCCCGCAAGCTTGCCGCGTGAACACCATTTCTGCTGTACGGCCCAGCTCTTGTATCGATCAGCAGCTTCGTACCACCCGGTTCCTGACAGAAGCGACAGCTGCACCGGGTAATGAGGCTGAATCCCTTTACCGGGACTCATATCACTGCAGCCATGGATCATCGAAGCTTCCAGCATGCCGTTTCCGTTCTTGAAGAAATTAAGCCACTTCGGATGGCCTTCGCCGTCCAGGGCCGCGAAATACAGCCCGCCCCTGTCCTTGCCATAATAGGCAAAGAACTGCATCGTCGCCCCTGAGAAGCTTTCCGGGTACGGCATGAAACGAAAACCGATCCCATTCATTTCAAACACCTTCATCGGGTCGTTGACCTCAAATCCGGTAGCAAAGGAGTGAGCAATATAATCCTCCTCCCCATGCTCCGTAATCGTGGTCAAATTCGGGATAATCGGATATTCCAGACTAAGCAATCTGCAATCCGAGTTGTTTTCAGCGTCGCATCGGAATTCAATACCGTCCCCCTCCGCCGAGAGTGTCAAGGAAGAGGTTACGATCATGCCTTCCTGCGTGTGCCAGCTTAGTCGAACTTGATCCTGCCCGGATGCCGTTTTGTTCCTGCCCCAATCGAATCGCTGAAAGGAACTGCTGAAGCCCGCGTCTGTCTCAAGGCGAAAGGGATCCGTAATGCCCGCAACCGCGATATAATCGATCCCTCTTAAGTTATCGCGAACAGCTTGAATCGTACCGTCCGTCTCGCTGAGTTCAAGCCGGATGAGTCTGTTCTCAAGAATAATCATGCTTCACCTCCACCTGTATGGCTTAGATCGTTTATTTTAATCCGGAGATTTTGATTCCTGATATGATGTGCTTCTGGAAGAAGAGGAACAGGATAATGGTCGGCAGACAGGAAAGCGCCGATCCGGCCATCAACATGCCCATTTCCGTTGCACGCTCGGAACGGAAGGTGTACAAGTACTGCATAATCTGAAACAGCTCCGGATTGGTAATCGTCATCGTCGGCCATACGAAGGAGTTCCAATAGGCTAAATAGGAGCCAATGCCCACAATGACAAAGACCGGGAACGACATTGGAATGAAAATATGCGTAAAAATCTTGATCCTGCCCGCTCCATCGATCAGTGCCGCCTCTTCCAGCGCCATTGGAATATTCAGATAGAATTGGCGGATGAAGAACATATGTCCCGCGGAAGCAATCCCGGGCAATACGAGCACCGCAAGGGTGTCGAGCATGCCCATCTCATTCACCACGATAAAGGAGGTCAGCAGGATCGCCATGCCGGGAATGAACATGGTGATGATGACGTAAACCCACAGAAATGTCTTGAACCGGAATTCCAGCCTGGAGAAGACGTAAGCCGCAGTAGCGTTAACGGCCAAGCTTAGCGATGCAAAAAGAACGGCGCCCCCGAATGTAACCAGCATCGTTTGAATGAAGGCCGAATCGCCCAGAATGTCCATGTAATTCTGAACCATCCATTTCTTCGGGAAGAATCGGAACGGAGTGGCAAGCACCTCCGCTTTGTCTTTGAACCCGGCAAGGATGACCCACAGCAGCGGGAACAGAGCCATAATGGTCACCAGGCCGGTCAAGAGTGTCATCAATGTTTTTTGAAGTCCGTTGAACGTTTTCATCTTGTTATCCTCCTGTCTTCCCTAACCGTCGATCGCTTTTTCCGAATTCAACACTCTGAAGATGATGGCCGAGATACTGCCCAGGACCACAAACAACAGCAGCGATGCCGCGATCGAGTTGCCGACCATGACGTCGTTGCGGAAATGGTTCAAGATGTACAGGTTCGGCGTTGTGGTCTCGCTAAGCGGTCCGCCGCCCGTCATCACGAGGGACAGCTCGAACTGTGAGATTTGCGCCGTAAATCCGGTTACGAGCAGATACAGGATCACATTGCGCATGAGCGGAATCGTGATATACCACATCCGGACAAAGGTGCCCGCTCCTTCCAGTTCCGCAGCCTCATAGTAGCTTTTCGGAATATCGTGGAGACCTGCCAGCATGATCAGCGTTGTGAGGCCGAAGCCCAGCCATACGGCAGGGGCTGCGATGCTGGGCAGTGCCGTAGCTACTTCGGCAAGCCACGCTTTCGGCTCGTATCCGAACAGTCCGATGATGTAGTTGGCCAAGCCGCCTGCATAATCGAAGATAAAGACGAAGATGACCGATGCCACGATCCCGGAAATGATGGTTGGGATGTACACGGAGGTCTTCACAACGCTTGCGAAGCCGGAGCCCAGGTTCTTAATGATGTTGGCGAACAGAAATGAGAGAATCAGCATTGTCGGAACGACCATAAGGGCAAACTTGAGACCTACCCAGATGGACTGGAGAAAGAGGTCATCGGTCAGCACCATATAGAAGTTCTGAAAGCCCACAAAAGTGGAATCCTGGTAGAAGCTCCAATTATAGAAGCTTACGCGCAGGGCATAGAAGAAAGGTATGATGACAAAGATCGTCAGCAGGATGACGATGGGTGCGAGAAGCAAATAAGCCACCCCATTGTCCTGCCGGTAATTTTTCTTAAACATGTAGAGTCACCACCATGACCTAAGGATGAGGCAGCCATCCGAAATCGGATATCCGTATCTGAAGGGATGATCCGCGGGTGGCCGCCAAAGCGCTAATTTTTCGGATTTGTGCCGGCAAGATTGTTCTTGGTTATAAAATCGTTAATATCCTTTTCCGCTTTCTCCAGCGCCTTATCCACCGGCGTTCCTTTCATGGCGGACTCAATGGACGTGGAGAGTGCGAAGCTGATGTCCCAAGGATAGATCGGTTCAGCCTGGGAGTGTGGAATGATCTGTTCAGAGACCAGCGCACGCCACACATCCTTGGATGCATCCGGATCGGATTTCATCGCTTCGTCCACCGATTTACGCGGGGAGAACTTGGAGAACTGGGACGTCTTGAAAAAGTCGATCATGATGTTCGGATCCCCGGCGAGGAGATAAGAGATGAAATCTGCAGATTCTTGCGCATGCTTGGATTTGCCGTCTACCGCCAGCGACCAGCCGCCAAGCGTTGCCGTCGGTTTCGTCAAATCACCGTCCAACGATGCCATTGGTGCAATCCCCACTTTATCTACCAAATCCTTATAAGTGTTGCGAAGCTGCCCCATCGCCCAGGAACCGCAAATCTGGATGGCAATCTTGCCCTCGCCGAAAGGCTTGATATCCGCATATCCGGCCAGAGCCTGCTTCGGCATGACGCCAGATTGGTAAGCTTTCTGGTAAAAATTCAAGAGCGCCTTGTAGCCGTCATTGTTTACGTCTGCTTTGGACCAGTCCTCCGTAACCGCAAGATGTCCTGCTGCATTATACTGCAGCCCCCAGCTCGACCAGCCCAAATCCGGAGCGGTTTGTGCGATCGATAACCCGAACACGCCTTTCTTGGTCAGCTTCTGTGCTGCATCCAGAAGCTCATCCCACGACTTCGGCGGCTGATTCGGATCAAGCCCGGCCTCCTGGAACAAATCCTTCCGATAGAACATGACGGCAGAAGGTTCGACCAGCTTCGGATAAGCGTAGTACTTACCGTTAACGGACACAAATTCCTTCATGTTGTCGTACAAATCATCGAATACTGCCGGATCCATCAAATCGTTCAGTGCCGTCAGCTGTCCTGTCTTCGCGGCATTAGCCACGTTGCCGTAGTTGATCGTTCGGATATCCGGCGCTTTCCCCGCGGCTTGAGCCGCTTTCATTTTTTGATCCCAAGCGTCGCCCGGAACGATCGTCAGTTTCACTTCCACATTATTCTGAGATTTGTTGTACTCGCCGACCCATTTTTTGAACCACTCATCGGTCGTTTCCTCGAATTTTTGCGCCCAAAAGTTGATTACGACTTTATCGCCGCTGCCACCGTTGTTTGCGCTTTCATTTTCCGGTGAATTGCTTGATGCTCCGCCTGCCGGTCCGCCGGATCGTCCGCCACAGCCTGTAACGAGCAGCGCCAGTACCATAAGTGTGGAGAACAAAACTTTCCAGGATTTGAAACTGATGTTTGTTTTCTGCACCATGAACCCTCCTTATAATGGATCAAACTATTTAAACGCGATTCGCATTTAAACCGAACATTCGTTGAATCCGTTGTCATTTTTCCAGAGAAGCTTTATACCAAAAGACGTTGTACGGATCCCACAAAGATAGCGTGAAATAAATCGTTCGCCCGTCATTCTCGGTATACCGATCATTCATATAGGGACCATACAGTCCTGGATAATCCTCGGCTCGGACCAAATCCAGAGGCTCGCCCCACGGCCCCCACGGCGTCATCCCTTCACGTATGACAACACCCTGGCCTTCCTTCAGATATGTCATCAGCCAACGTTCCAGATAAGAGTTCCATACAACAGAAAGCTCGCCGACCGTGTCATCCACTACATTCTGGGCATCTTTCTTATCGGTACTCCATCTGGGATTACCATCATCGTCCAGACCACTATAGTACTCGTACTCGGACAGATTCTCGATGTTCTCTTCTCCCACCTTCATGAGCTGAACGCCGCCATAGCGTCCGGCTGGAATACCCCAGAAATAAATGTCCGTCCCGCCTGCTTCATTCTTTACCTTATAGGGACTGACCTGAATGAAATTACTGTCCCCCGGCCAACGCAGTTGATCCTGGAGCTCCCACGTCTCACCGTTATCAACCGATTTGGCCACGCTGCTGTAGTTGGCGTCCCACTTCCCGGGATCTCCCCAATGATTGACCGACATGTAGTACACATACAATGCACCACCTGCCGCAATGCCATGAGTCGGAATTTTGGTCATTTCTTCATAATCGATTTTGACGGAGGGCAGCAGCTCCTTGGCTGTACCGAATTCATCCGTCACCATGTTTTCAAACGTGATGCTGTCAGCCGGTTCCATATCCGTGGTATAGGCCATCGTATTGGAGCGCCAGTAGCTGCCCCCTCCACCTATCTGATCTGGCGCCCGTTCGCCGAACGTATCCCCGAACACGAAGTAGGTTCGTTCCCCATCGTTCATCATAGAACCGAGATCGGTACCGTACACCGCATATCGATCGGTACGATTGGGGGATCGTTCGCCAGTCAATTGCGAAATTTGTTCCAGGCCGGTAATGCCTGTTAATATAAAACCCTTGTCTGCTCCATCTAGCTGGGGATTCACCTTGCTGCCGCTCATGCAGCCGCAAAGAAGCACGAGTAGGATGGCGAGCAAGGCCGATTTCAATTTCAAGCTCCTCTCCCCTTTCGTTTCACTATTCCACCCCTTTATATTAAGGGTTGGAGTGGCCGAATATTTGCTTCATGCTATCATCGTTAAGCGGCTTGATATCCGGCAGAGGCTTTCTCTTATCCACCTTAGGCAGCGCCGGGAAAGGACGATGAGGTTCAGCCTGATACCAGTACGCCGTAGAGGAAACATCGTCGCTCCGATGATTGTTATGTCCGTGCTCGATCGTTACCTTGATGCTGCTCTCGAACATGATCGGGTCGAGGATATGATACCGGTACGTGGAGATTTTGCCGCTCCAGTTCGGTCCCCCTCCCAGAATAATGCCATGATAAGGCGTGCACACCTCCTGCTGCGGACACCAGGCCGTGTTGAAATAATCCTCCATCCCCGTTCCGTGCAAGGTCGGAGGCCATGGCTCCCCATCGATGAAGATCATGTCGTCCCCTTCGCCGTACCAGTTCCACTCCCGCGTATCGCGCAGGTTATGGACATTGAAGTTGCAGCCGATGTAATGACCTTTCCCCACCGCATCCAGGATGACATAGTTCCCGTCGCCGGTCGTATTCTTGCCGCCGAATTCATAGAAGGCGTTATCCACTTCGTCATCCGGTATCCCGTCCGTAGGATTTTCTCGATGCCACTGGGCATGAAATCTAAGCTCCTCCTCAGGCAGCTTATCGTATGATTCGTAATTCACATAGAAATAGAATTTGATCGGTTGGTCCGCCTCGCTCTCAATCGTAATGCGGGCTCCATCCGCAAACGGCATGCGGAAGAAGCAGTTGAATGCCTTGCCGTCCTCGGGACTCATCATCAATGCCGCAGACGTATAGTTTTTGGTGATCCCGTGCCCCATTCCGAAAAAATCACCGATCGGCGCTTCCACGCTGGGCTCCGCCTCCTGGTCCCAGTACATGCGGAGAACGATTTTACGCGGTAGATACAATTCCTCAGCAGGCGCGTCAGTCGCCATCGTCATCCAGATGTGGGTGATGGCGCCCGCGCCTGGAATGTTGCAAATTTCGGTCAGGTCGCCAGGGTTGATGGAGAAGTAATCTTTATTGCCTCCCGAACGGTCGTAGCTGGATTCCCGTTTACTTTTCCCGTTGCGAGTAAGGCTGAGTGAAGATAATGCTGAATGATTGTTCATGGATGGTTCGCTCCTTTTAGATTGGTGGATAAAGGTTATATAAGTACTTCTAGAACTCGTTTCCCAAAATGTGACATCGATTGCAGAATTGATGGTGATGGAATGCAGGGTCCTTCCAGAACCTGCATTCCCAGTTTATGAGTCCAACGCCGCCAGGCGATATTTCGTTGTGACCTCGCGTTTATTCAGGCTTTCATTCACACATTCATTCCGGTGATTTACCGCTTCTTAATGCCTTCAAGCGTTTCAGCACCCCGTTTTCGCCTCTGCCCAAATAATCATGAAGGCCTTTATATTCCTTGTACAATTGATCATACACGCGCACATTGGCCTCAATCGGCTTAAAGGTCTCTTTCCGAACACGGGCTATTGCTTCCGCAGCC
This sequence comes from Paenibacillus sp. ISL-20, assembly GCF_018613005.1. NCBI lineage: Bacteria > Bacillati > Bacillota > Bacilli > Caryophanales > Paenibacillaceae > Paenibacillus > Paenibacillus sp. ISL-20. Next base: position 431,336 of record NZ_JAGGRD010000001.1, on the reverse strand, counting down.
TCAACGATACTCCCAAAGCCACCTTGCTCTTTGCCTGCCGCCACGGCACCGAACATGGCTGCACCAAAAGCGGCCGTCTGGATTGTATCCGCTACTTTGATTTCTTTGCCGGTAACGTCAGCATAGATTTGCATCAGCAAACGGTTTCGCTGCGGCAATCCGCCGCAAGCATAGAGCTCCTGGACTTCTACGCCGCTTACGGTAAAAGCATCGATAATCGCGCGCGTTCCAAAGGCAGTGGCCTCCAGCAGCGCCCGGTATATTTCCGCAGGCTTGGTTTGCAGGGTCAAGCCGAGCATTACGCCGCTAAGATCGGCATCCATCAGTACAGAGCGGCTTCCGTTCCACCAATCGAGTGCCAGTAGTCCGCTTTGGCCAGGCGCATACCCAGCCGCTTCCTTCTCAAGCCACTCATGAATGCCAAGCCGCTCTTCGGATGCTTTGCGACGAACATATTCCGGCACAGCCTCTTCCACATACCACGCGAAGATGTCGCCTACGGCCGATTGCCCGGCTTCATACCCGTAATAACCGGGAATGATCCCGTCCTCGACGACGCCGCAAATGCCTTCGCCCGTCACTTCCTTGTCGCTTAAAATCAAGTGACAAGTAGAGGTTCCCATCGCAAGCACCAGCTTGCCAGGGGTTACCACACTAACGGCCGGCACCATGGCATGGGCATCGATGATGGCTACGGCGACCGCGGTGCCCGGCAGAAGCCCGGTCATGGCTGCCATAGATTCGGTTAATCCGCCCGCTTTCGAGCCCAAGGGCTTGATCGGGCCTCTCAGCTTTGTCTCCACGAGGTCACCAAACCTCGGATCAAGCGACTTCAGGAACTCCTTGGACGGGTATCCCTCCCGTTTATGCCAATTGGCTTTGTAGCCTGAGGTGCAGCTGCTCCGCGCGAGCTGACCGGTCAATTGCATGACCACCCAATCGGCAGCCTCCATGAACAATACAGCCTGCTCATAGATCTCCGGAGCTTCATTCAGAATCTGTAAAGACTTCGCAAGCATCCACTCCGAGGAGAGCTTACCTCCATAGCGAGCAAGAAATTTCTCACCACGCCGTATTGCGGCTTCATTAATCAGGTTCGCTTCATCCTGTGCCGCGTGGTGCTTCCACAGCTTTACCCAGCTATGCGGGTTGTCTCTCCACTCCTCCAGCATGCACAGCGGAGTTCCCCCGGCATCCAGCGGCATCATTGTACACGCTGTAAAATCGACGCCGATCCCTATGACTTGATCAGGTGATACGTTAGCCTCCGACAACACACGCGGGATGGATTGCTGAAGGACTTCCATGTAGTCCCCCGGATGCTGCAGCGCCCAATCCTGCTCCAGCTTCAAGTCCGAGTGGACCAGCACCTCGTCCATAACTCCGTGCGTGTATGGCGTCACATGCGTCGCAACTTCTTGCCCTGTATTGATATCAACGAGCAAAGCCCTGCCCGATTCGGTACCGAAATCCACGCCAATAGTGTATAACTGCTTCATTTTATCCGCCTCCTATTTATACAACGGACCATAAGACGCGCATGCCCGGTAGTCTGCCGAGACCGACTCCAGTCCGCCGAAAGCGGTCCATGCGCTCGGCCGGAATATCCGTTCCTCCGGTACGTTATGCATGCATACCGGAATGCGGAGCATCGAAGCCAAGGTGATCAGATCTCCGCCGATATGGCCGTAACTCATGGCGGCATGGTTGGATCCCCAGCTGCTCATCACGGTGTATACATCCTTGAACAGTCCCTCGCCGGTCAGATTTGGCACGAACCAGGTCGTCGGCCACGTAGGATCGCTTCGCTGATCCAATACATCGTGCACCGCCTCCGGCAGCTCCACGGTCATTCCCTCGGCAATATGAAGGACCGGCCCGACACCCGCAACCATATTGATCCTCGCAATCGTGACCGGCATGCCTTCCCGGGTCGTGAAGTCTGTTGAGAAGCCGCCGCCGCGGAAGAAATCGATAGCCGGACACCACTTGACCGCATCCAGACAGTCTTGAACTTCCTCCTGCGTGATTTCCCAGAACGGCTTCATCGCCGGTCTGCCGTCCTTCGTCTGCCTTCCCGTTCCGTCAAGGGCAGCAGGCCCGGAGTTAATCAGATGGATCACGCCCTGCTCTGCGATCCCCTCAAGCTGATACCCTGTTACACGCTTTACCGCTTCAGGGCTCCAATATGTACGAACATCTGCAAATACCTGGGCTGCATCCGTCAGGAGATGTCCGAACAGCATCGTAATTCCGTTCAAATTATCGTTCTCCGTTGCAACCATGTAGGGTTCCCTCAGACCATTCCAATCAAAGGAGGAATTGAGTACTGCCTCCATGAAATCTCCGGTCGGGAAATAGTCCGTCCAGGCACGCTGTCCTTGAAACCCTGCTGCCAGCGCATTTCGCCCGAGCGCTTCCTCCCCGTATCCCATTTCCGCCAGCTTCGAATTGCCCACCATCAAATCGCGTGCGATTAACGCCATCTTCGCGACGGTCTCCCAATCCTGCCGCTTCTGCTCATCGGTTCGCTTTAAATGCTCCGGATTGACGTCCGTCCCTGGCTTGCAGTTCTCTTTAATCCAGGCCAGTGCCCGCTCATATTCGTCGCGGTCGTATATTTCCAGCTCGATTCGCCTTACGAATTCCGTCATATCCACGTATTCATTGCGCATCCCAAGATACTTCCGGAAAAAGTTTTCGTCGACGATACAGCCCGCGATTCCCATGGATACGGTACCCATCGACAGATAGGAAGTCCCCTTCATGGTCGCTACGGCAAGGCCTGCCTTTGCAAATTGCAGAAGCTTCTCCTGTACGTCAGCTGTAATTTCGGTATCCCCGATATCCTGCACATCGCGTCCATAGATCGAGAAAGCCGGGAGTCCCTTCTGATTATGTGCTCCAAGAGCTGCCGCCAGATACACGGCACCGGGGCGCTCGGTTCCGTTAAATCCCCAAATCGCTTTCGGCCTTGTCGGATGGGTATCCATCGTTTCCGTCGGATAGCACCAGGAAGGTGTCACCGAAATGGTTAGTCCTACATTTTCCCTGGCAAACTTCTCTTCCGTTCTTGCGGCTTCGGCTACTCCTCCAATGCAGGTATCGGCAATCACGCATTCGACCGGAAGCCCGTTGCTATGCCTTAGATTTTCGGTAAGCAGGCGTGCAGTTCGCTTCGCCATATCCATCGTTACATCCTCTAACGATTCCCGAATGCCTCCCCTCCGACCATCGACGACTGGACGAATGCCGATCTTCGGCAATTGATTCTGCAATCGATTGCAGATTTGGGTTTGATAATGCATTGTCATCATCCTCTCTGTTTTTAGAACGGCAGCTTATAGGTCAATTCAGCTGTTTCACTTCATTGCTGTAAATTTCAATTTCCGGATCAGACAGCGGTGCTTCTTCGCGAATTCGACGTAGAAGAATCTCACCGGCTTTGATTCCCATTTCATAGGGATGCTGTTCCATATAATAAAGTCCCGATCCTTTGAGTAATGGACCGGCCTCTACCTCACCGAAAGAAGCTACTGCCATGTCATCCGGAATCTTTAGTCCACTGCGTACAATCTCAAGCAATACGCCAAGACTCATTCGGTTATTCAGAGATATAATCGCAGTGGGCCGATGCTCCAGCCCCAGAAAATGCAGTACCGCCCGGATTCCGTCCTCTGTAGAGAAGTCGCCATTATACACCATCGGTTCCTCGTGCAGTCCGTATTCCTCCATCGCCTTTCGAACACCGTCAAGACGCTCCCTGCCCGTACTTGATCTCGTCGGGCCGTTTACCACCCCAATGGCCGTATGCCCATCCTCTAACAGTTTTCTGGTTAGACGGGTTGCGCCTTCGGTATTGTCCTCGGCTACCAGATCGAGTCGAAATCCTATTTCAGGCGAGTCCAGTTTTCTGTCTATGAGGATGATCGGCATTTTAGAATCTGCCAGCTGCTTGATCGCCGGATCATTTCCGCCTGACGTCGCCAGTACGACGGCGTCCACGCGCTTTTCCTGCATAAGCTTAAGCAATCGTTTTTCCTTATCCGGATTCTCGTCCGAGCTGCAGAATATGAGCTGAAAGCCCTCTTTGCCAACAATATCCTCAATACCTCTGGAGATTCCCATGAAATAAGGGTTGGAGATATCGGGAACGATGACCCCGATCATATACGTACGGTCCTGCTTAAGACTTCGGGCGATGGCGCTTGGCCGGTAATTCAACTGGTTCACCGCCGCCATTACGCGCTCTTTAATTTCATCGCTTACATAATCGCTGTCGTTCAGCACTCTTGAAACGGTTGCCGTAGATACTTCTGCTGCCGCTGCTACTTGTTTAATCGTTGCTCTTGCCAAACATTGTTCACCTCAAAACGTTATGATTCCATTATGTAATCGATTACGTAAACGATTACAATCACAGATTACAAGATCGGATATGCTTCTGTCAACCCTCTTTTTTAAATTTTTGGTAAGAAGATTATCCGAGCGTTGTCGGGGCTTTTATGACTTAGCGGGCGCACTTCTCCCTGTGCGCTCGGTGCGTGATCCCGGCTTTGGTGCATCCCGCTGCTTCATAAAAAAGCCCCTTACCATCTTGTTGGATGGTTATAGGGGGCTGAATGTACTGCTGTAAATTTCCCAATTCGATCTAACTCTGATCTGAGGGGCGGCTGTGTATTTTTGTTGGATCAGACTAAATCAAGCTTGAGCTTTAAATAGTTGCTGCGCAACAAGATTGACCTGACCCTTGAGATCGTATCCTTTCTAATGGGAGGGTGGTCCACTCTACTAAGCAAAACCCAGCGCAGGCACGCTATGGCTTCAAATAGCTCAAGCTCATCCTTTTCGTAGCGGTTCTCGGCACAAAATGCAGCACGGTAGAAGGAAGCTCGCTTCTCACTTACATATATCCTCATTAAGATAATCGACCATGCCATGTCATATCGGGCATCGCCCATCTGGACATTCGTCCAATCGATTACGGTCAGCTCGTTTTCATTCTCAAGAATATTGCCCAGATGGTAGTCGCCATGGATGACACAATCTTGTTTCATGTTCGCACGCTGAACAAGCACCATCAATGGCTGTTTGATATCGGGAAACTCATCAATTCGAGGATAAAAATAGGAGATGAAATCATATCTCTTCAACCCAGAGCCTCTCTGGCTATCCAGGGGAAGCTTATGTATATCCATTAACATCTTCGCAAGTTTCATTAGTTTAGTCTGATCAACCTTTTGGACGGGTGTACCGTCGTAACTCATCAGCATTGCTGGATTGCCATTCCGGTCTGTCCCACAGCCCAAAGGCACGGACACTGCTCTTCCATGCGAGTACAATGCTTTCAATATTTGATATTGCATCCGAACGTTGGGCTTGGACTCTTTATTCCACACCTTTAATACATAGTCTGCCGTTGACGTGGCGATCTTCACCACCTCTGCTTCCAGACCGGAATCTAACGGGACGACTTGAATTGTTGTTTCATGTTCCAGCAATGACTCGAGCGTTTCGCTTTTCTCCACCCAATTTATTTCTCGCAAATTACGTTCCTCCGTCATTGTGCAACGACTCGATCGTTGTGAAAATACGAGAGTAGACAGCTTTGATATTGGTCTCATTCATAACATCGTTGTATAATCCGTAACCCCAGTATTGATCATCCTTGCCGTAATATCCTGTTGCGTACATATCCGTTGAAAGATCCGGAACCTCATCATAGGACAATTCTTCGATCGTGAAGGGGACATGAGATTTTTTAGACTCGATATAGAAAAAGGGAACTTCAACCTTGTTATACACTTCTGTATACTTGGGCTCAGAAGCTTCCACCAGATGTTCTTTCGTTATGAACACGGCGTCAAGCTCAGGGGAAAGGTCTAGATCCTCTAGCTGCTCAAATGTAACCTCCTTAAAATCCACATGTCCCTCCTCCCTAACCTGCGGTGTTTCTCCGATCACACCAATAACGAGGCTTCTGCCCTCATAAAGGGGCATATCGATCGAATCTCGTTGAGCATTGCCATTAATCAGAATAACAAATACAAGCAATAGGATTACTATTATTTTTCTTTTCATGAACATCTCCTTCGCAAATTTCCCTTTCTCACCAACGCATTCCATGTCTCTTATCCCATTACTCTTTCTTTTTTATACTTCTTCCTAGCGACAACAACATGCGTATTATCCAATAAATCACCATTACATTTAAAAAATAAAGCAGCAGTTGAATGTGAACGCCTTTAATAAACCAAGGACTGCTATCCATGTGATCCGGATAATACTTGATAAAAAATCTGAACGGAAATCCATATTCGATTCGTGGCGTACTCTCACCCTCCGCCCATATTTTACCCGGGAACACAAGGATGGTTAACAGAGCCAGCCATGCCGAGATATTCAATATCCTCTTATCTATTTCTCATACGATCACCTCCATATGGATTGATTTCTAACATCGTAGCACGAGGTCCAATACCTTCTTTTCCAATAACTCCATATTATGTGTATTCCTGAGCTTCGTAAACATTTATCTTATCCTTGAACATATATCTGTACAACAAAAAAACCGCGATTCACGCGGTTTTTTCGATGGTTCAATCCATCTTGCTTATTTCTTAGCGCCCCTTTTCCGCTCCCCGATCAGAGGAAATTCACCGATCCGAAGCCTGGCGCTTCCGTACGGAACTAACTCCAATTCCGTAATGGGCTGTCCGTCCGTGTTCGGATGCAGCGGAGGGTTTCCGGCATTGTTGCCTTCCATCTTCCAATCCCGAATCAGCTGGCCTTTAACCTTCACCCTGACAGGTGCATCCTTCGCCAGGAACGGCTGGCGGACCATATCCTGCTCAAGTACCTCGAATGACGTATCGGCAACCAAACCGTATTTCCAGGGTGATGCGGGATATACCTCCCAATCGTGGAACATATCGCGCTGCCGGATCATCTGCCAGTTCTCCTTCACGGGCAGCACATACACCAGTGGCCCTCTTTCAATGCTGGTAGCGTACATGCTGCGTGACACGGTCTTCACTTCCATGGGCAAATGAATCTCCAATCGGTCGCCGTTCTGCCAGTTCTGTACGATTCTTGCATAACCGGACTCCACCTGGAACGGCAATTTGTGTCCATTCAGAGTTATAACGGGATCGTCGCACCAGGCCGGGATGCGCAGCGATAGAGGAAACGATTCCGCGCGTTCCAATGTCAATTTGATTTGAACGCGATCCTTGAACGGATATTCGCCGGTTACCTCGACGACAGCCGGAACTCCTTGACGACCGGCCGTGGTCCTCACCGTGCATGGGGCATAGGAAACCGCAACAAGCCCGTCCTCCTGATCCTTCATCCATAGGTGCGATGTTAACTTGGGCCAGCCCTGATGCATATTGGCCGTGCAACATCCGAAGTTTGGCTCCAGACCGAAGACGTTGGCGTCCGGACTGTTGCTCCAGGCTCGCGGAGCGACATTGCAGATCATCTGGTTGACTTGCTGATCATACTGATGCGAGGTCCAGTCCGGAGAGATAGCGGCAGGCAGTGCATTAAACGCGACCTTCTCCAAAATATCCCCGAAGCGTCCATCCCCGAAAATACGCGTCAGCTGCTCCATCGAGAACATATACTCCACAACGGCACATAATTCCACGCCTTGGCTCGGGTGGGTGCCGGATAACCACTCGTCCCCGGAGAACATGCCGTGCGCTTGACCGTGGTACGTCATCAAAGAATCGATGCCCCGATGTACGCTTTCCCGCTCCACCGGATTTCCGTTTAATTCATACAGCACGCCCGGCGTTTTGATTCCCATCGCCACATTCACGACATGGGTTGTCCAATCCCACTCTTCAACCTTGCGCCAGAAAGGAAAATCATGAAAGATATCGGTCCAGTCCGTTGTTTGTCCGGCAACGATATCCGCAAGCTCTAACAGAAAAGGTTGCGCCGTACGTCTATGCAGCCACACGATGCACAGCAGCATCTCCGCTCCCCTTGTTTGGGCCCAGCCCCGCAGCGGCTGTTCCTCGACAACCGAATGGACATAAGTAAAAAACTTCGTTAGAAAAGGGACGATCCGTTCATCGCCCGTTGCTTCCTCATGCTGCATCATCACTTTCAGCATGATCATGTAATGCCACCAGTCCTGCTCCTTATCGATATCCTGGTTCACGGAGGAAATGCGCGCCGGACCGAACATGCCATTCTCCTGCTGGCTCGCAAGCGACCACTCGATCCACCGATTCGCTTTGGCAATCAAAGACTCATCTTCGAGCAAATAAGCTAACGGAAGCAAGCCGTCGACATAATATGGTCCCCGTTCCCAGCTCTCTCCCTGGCCGCCAAGCCACCCGTTCTCATCCCCTACGTCTTTCCACTGTTCTTCCAAATGTCCGGTAAACCCGCTTGCTTGAATCTCCAACTGACTCTTAAGCCAGCCAGTCGGTTTAATTGCTCCTAATGGCAAGCTGTTAAACGCAGTCTCATGCAGCATCAACTTCCACGCTCCTTGTTTCTGTCTTGTTGGTGCACACTCTGGTAGAAATATACCATCTGAGCTTGGCGTTACCCTATACACAGAAACAACATCTTTTTATCCGATTACAACATGCTGTCTTATTGAATCCGGATCAGTAAAACGATTATCATAGAGAAAAGTTCGTTTGAGGAGGAGGCCTGGTCGCAGATGATCTTCCAGTTCACGGCGCCGCCGCTACCGCACTATATGATTTGTGGAGAAGATACCTATCAGGTAGGAGACAAACATCCGGATCGCTATAACATCGGGGTCTTTGATCTGATTCTGGTGACAAAAGGGGCGCTATTCCTGGAGGAGAATGGTGCTGCTTACAGGGTAAAGGCCGGCTGCTACTTGATTCTAAGACCGGATGCAGCCCACCGGACGTTTCTGCCCTGTCAGGAGGAGACCCACTTTTATTGGCTGCATTTTCAGACGTTCGGTCGTTGGATTGAAACGGAGGAACTGACCCTTTTTGCCTTATCGCAAACCGATCAGCCTATTGTACAGATCGAGAATTTCTCCTTTTATATACCCAAGTATGGAGAGCTACCTTCGATAGAGCAGGCGAGACTCCTGATAGAGCAATTGCAGAACCTGCAGCCATCGTCTTCTTCCGCGGCACGCTGGAAGCAGCAGCAGCTGCTGCATGAGCTGCTCCTGCTGTTTCAAGCCGAAGAGGACGGAATCCAGCATCAGAATCCTCAATATGCCATAGCCGAACGAACCGCCAACTATTTGAGACAACATTACAAAGAACCCGTTAGCTATCAGAGATTATCCGATGCCATGCACTTCCACCAGAACTATCTGTCGATCTGCATGAAAAAAACGTTCGGCTGCACGCCCTTGGAATTTCTAACACGGCATCGGATCGAACAAGCCAAGCGATTATTGATACACACCAACGATCCGATCGGACGCATTGCCGAAGAATCCGGATTCGGTTCTTTTCCGTATTTCATTCGCTGCTTTATTCGTTATACAGGCTTCAAACCCAAATCCTTTAGGCAGAAATACCGTTCCTAACAGAGCCTTCACAACACCTCGGATGCTTAGAATACGCTTCGTACCAAGCCCCCGTCGATTCGAAGCGCTGAACCGTTAATTGCCGAGGATTTGGGACTGCTGAGATACGTAACAAAATCCGCAATCTCCTCCGGTCGAATCAATCGCTGAATAATGGAAGTCGGCCGATTCTCCTTCATAAACCGCTGCTCGGCTTCTTCGATCGAAAGATCCTCATCCGGATATAGCGTATTCAGCATCGTTTCAACGCCTTCCGTAAGAGTGGATCCGGGCATAACGGTATTCACCGTGACGCGGGTTCCTGTCGTCAGCTCGGCCAAGCTCCGGGAAAGGGACAATTGCATCGTCTTGGTTGCGCTGTAATGTGCCATCTCCTGGGACGGCATGACGGCTGCTTCACTCGCGATAAAAATAATTCGACCTTCATTGCGATTGATCATATTCTTCAAATAGTGTCTTGTTAATCGGACACCGCTCATAATATTCGTCTCGAAGAACCTGAACCACTCCGTATCGGGTATATCGAAAAATTCAGCAGGTTCGAAGATCCCTAAATTATTGATCAAAATATCGACGACCGGAGCAGCTTCCCTGACCTGATGACAGCCCTCCTCCGTTCCGAGATCCGCCACGGCAATACGCAGCTCGGCGTCCGGATGCACAGCGTGAATGTCATGGATCGTCTGCTTTACTTTGTCCTCATGTCTTCCATTTATGATGACGGATGCTCCCTCGGCTGCAAGCGACATGGCAATCGCTTTGCCAATGCCGGATGTCGAACCCGTTACCAATGCGACTTTTCCCTTTAGATCCAATTTCATTATGCTCTCTCCTTCCAAATTATGTATAAATGGACTCTCCTGATCCCTGTCGTGGTGTCAGCATTGCAGGAGAGTCGCAGTATTCATTACACTTCTATTCTTGCCGTTAACGCAGATTTCTTAGAAATCGAAATTGTCGGGATCCGGTCCCACTCTGTGATTTTGATTCAAGCTGTCGATGCGCTGCATCTCTTCATTGGACAATTCAAAATCAAAGATTGTCGCATTCTCGGCAATCCGATGTTCTTTAGTCGATTTCGGAATCGTGACAACGCCGTTTTGTAAATCCCAACGAAGAATGATCTGAGCGATGGATTTATGATGCTTCTCTGCAATGCGCTGAAGATCCTCCTGATCCAGCAACTGTCCTTGCATTAATGGAGACCATGCTTCAAGCTGAATTCCATTCGTACGGCAGAACGCCTGCAGTTCTTTTTGCGTTAGTCTTGGATGATATTCGATCTGGTTCACCATCGGTTTTATTTCCGTTTCCCTCATTAACTTCTCCAGATGATGGATTTGGAAATTACTCATGCCAATGGCTTTCACGCGTCCTTCTTTGTACAACGTTTCTAACGCCTTCCACGCATCTATATATTTCCCTTCAACCGGCCAGTGTATAAGGTACAAATCCAAATATTCCAGACCCAGCTTCCGAAGGCTTTCATCGTAAGCCTTCAAAGTGGATTCATACCCCAGATCGGCATTCCATACTTTGGAAGTGACAAACAGATCTTCTCGCTTGATGCCAGCAGCTTCCAAGCCCTCGCGAATGCCTTGCCCGACGCCTTCTTCATTTCCGTATATGGCGGCAGTGTCTATGCTCCGATACCCATGCTGGATGGCCGTACGGACGGCATTCACCAGCTCCGGTCCTTCTTCTACCTTAAATACGCCTAATCCAAACCAAGGCATGTTGACGCCATTATATAAAGTGGTTGTATCTTGTAAGTGTTGTGCTGTCATGTTGATAAACCTCCGAACATTTTTTTGGGTTGTGATGTTGATGAAAGTTAACCTATATTGAAGTATCTCCGATAAAACTCTTAGACATCACCTCCCTTCATAAAATTATCATTTAGGCTAATTTAGGCTGCTTGCTTACTCGGCTTCTCCGTTTCCTTCCGTTCCAACTTCAAGCTCCATCCGGTGAGAACGACCGCGCCGAGCACCATCAGTGCCCCGATCCATGCCGTATGAATCAGGCCCATGGAGTTCGTGATCAAGCCGCCCAGAAAAGCGCCGATGGCGATGCCGGCATTAAATGCGGCAATGTTCAGCGCGGAAGCCATATTCACAGCCCCGGGTGCAAACCGCTCAGCCAGCATTACGACATAAACCTGTAGTCCCGGCACATTCATGAAAGCCAAAAATCCCATGAGAATAATCGTGATCAGTCCCGCCACTTGAAACGGTGCGGTGAACGTAAGCGTGATCAGCACCAGCGCTTGGGCGATGAACATATAGAATAGTGCTCGAAGCGGATTGCGATTGGCTGCCTTCCCCCCGATCACATTACCGACCGCAATGGCAATCCCGTATACAAGCAGGATGACGGCCACCGTATTTTCCTTGAAGCCTGTTATATCCTGGAGCAATGGGGATAAATAAGTGAAGACCACGAAGGTCCCGCCATAACCGAGAGCCGTAATCAGGAGCATAAGCAGCAGTCTTCCATTCGTCAGCAATTTAGCCTGGTCACGGAAAGAAGTTCGTTCTCCCTTAGGCAAGTCAGAAGGGACTAGGATGCTGTTGGCGATGAGCGCGACCATACCGACCACAACAATCGCGACAAAAGCAAGTCTCCAGCCCCACTGATGACCGATAAACGTTCCAAGCGGAACGCCGGTGACCGTAGCTACCGTCAGTCCCGTAAACATAATGGAAATCGCCGATGCCCTGCGGTTCTCAGGCACCACGCTTGCGGCGATGATCGAGCCGATCGACATGAATACGCCATGGGAAAAGGCCGAAAGCACGCGTGCGGCAAGCAGGATACCAATCGAAGCTGTACTGGCCGCCAAGCTGTTACCGATGATAAAAATGATCATAATCCAGAGCAGCAATGTTTTTCTGGACATCCTGGACGTTAGCGACGTTAGGATTGGCGCTCCAAAGGTAACGCCCAGCGCATACATCGAAACAGTTAATCCGGCGGTCGTCACGGATATATTCATATCCTCCGCAATCAACGGCAGCAGCCCTACGCTGATAAATTCCGTTGTTCCGATGGCGAAGGCACTGACGGCCAGCGCCAGCAGCGCCAGCAAACTTCTTCTTTTATCTATCATCATGGTGTTGATATTTCCCCCTATCCTATTCTCTTGCTTGTATTGTAAAAATATTGAGTATGGTGTAATCCAGCCGGCAAATGCTATTATGATCTATATCGTTTTTTGTGTGAAGAACGTACTTTTTTGTAATGTAGGTACCTGATAGTACCCTAGATACTTTTTAGTGCCTATTAGAAATAGGAGGATGAATATGCAAACGAAGAAATACAACATCGCCGTCGAAGCGACATTGGAAGTGATCGGGGGCAAATGGAAATGCGTGATCCTCTGTCATCTGACCCATGGCCGTAAACGAACCAATGAGCTGAAGCGTCTCATGCCGCACATCACCCAAAAAATGTTGACGCAGCAGCTGCGGGAGCTCGAGGACGATGGCGTGATCAATCGCATTATTCATAATCAAGTGCCGCCCAAAGTGGAGTATGAGTTAAGTGATTACGGCATGAGTTTAAGCGGAATTCTGGATATGCTCTGTGCATGGGGCGAAAAACATATCACGAAAGTATACGGGGACAAATTCAGCGTGCTTGAGGACAGTATCCTGAATGATAAACTGAAAGTCTCGGACGAGCCCACAACCACAGATGCACGCTAGACCTGATTGATAAGCAATCCTGATACAACAACAAGGGCAAGGTCCGTGACTACGGACCTTGCCCTTTTCATATACACCATTCTCTAATGACATCTTCGAAGATAGCAAATCATATGAAATTTAGACATATCGTGAATGCTATACTGATCCCAAAATAAACGTTTTTCGTAAATACGAGTCAATACAGGGAACTAAATACCCCTCCTTTTCATATGCCGGTGTTTATACTGACTCATGAAACTCGCCCCGCAGAAATCAAGAATGGCAGCACGACTTATACCTTCGTTACGGATGGAATCGAACGCGGATTGGAACATGCCAAAGCTGCAGCGGGGAGTAAAGACGTTAAAATTGCCGGAGGCGCCAACGTGATACAGCAATATATCGGAGCAGGACTGCTGGATGAGCTCCTGATCACGCTGGTACCGATCCTCCTCGGCAACGGTAAGAAATTGTTCGAACATATCCACTCGCCGAATATCGAATTTGTTTGGACCGCTGTCATCGAATCTCCGAATGTCACGCATCTGAGATTCCGACTGTTCCATCACACGAACGCATCATAACGGCCGGATTCCTCCACTGAACTAATGTTCACGCGAACACCAATGGCAAACCCCTCTTAAATTCAGGGTCTGCCATTGCATTACAGAATAAAAATACAAACAAAAACAATGTCAAATGTCGTCCGTCACATTCCGCGCGATATCACGAGACCGCTGATTATTTCGCGTTCTCCTTCTCTTTTTGACTGACGATCATTTCCGTCACTTCCTCCGCCTGAGCTAGGACAGCAATCGGATCAAACGGCCAGAATCGTTTGGCATCGAGATAAAACACGTGATCCTGCTTCACCGCTTCAATCGAAGTCCACACCTTGTCCTTTTTATCCATCTCGGCACCGTTGGACTCATCAAAGAAGATATAATCGCCTGCATAATCTTTGAGCACTTCCAAGGAAACCTCTTTGTAAGTCACGTTGGCATCAATTAATTCTTTTTGGATCGTTGCCGGAGGCGTTAGCTGGAGCTCCTTGTAGATCGCTAAGCCTCCTCGATAAATGCCATCTCCGTACAGATAGAAGGTTTTGCCGAATGCGCCAAAGATCGAGAACGTCTCCCCCTCTTCCAACACACCATTCACTTTTGTGCGCAGCGCATCTATTTTTTCATCGAAACCGGCGAGCCATTCCTTTGCTTCTGTTTCTTTGCCCAGTATAGCACCGAGTCCCTCCACTTCTTCGTGAACGCCTCGATAGGTTTCATAAGGGAGAATGACCGTCGGTGCGATTTTGGATAATTTCTCGTATAATTCCGGGTCCGAGTTAGCGCTGATAATCAGGTCGGGGTTCAATTCCACAATCTTTTCCGGAGCGCTTTCCCCCGTGTTCTCTATGCCCTCAATCATGTCTTGAATATGGACGTTCTCGAGATCCGTCGCTGTCGCGCCGACCGGCTTTTCTCCGAGCAGCAGCAGAGTTGGCAAGTAGGCATCAACTACAATTCGCTCGGGAGCGGCCGGAATTTCGATTTCTCCGTTCATCGTAGCCACCTTTCTTATCGTAGGGGCTGGGGCTTCAGTCTTGGGGGTGTCCGTGCTCGCAGCTGTTTCGCCGGCAGAGCCGCCATTATTCACGGTATTCCCATTCCCGCTGCATGCCGAAATAAAGATCGAACATATAACGAGCGCGGAGAGCATGATGCGTAATTTAGACTTGAACATGTTGATATCCTCCCAAAAAATGATAGCTGGATTTAAGCCCCGAATTGGGCTCGATGTAATCGGCTGTATATGCCATGCGCTGCGAGCAGATCTTCATGGATACCTTGTTCGGCGATACCTTTGTCTGCAACAACCACAATGCGGTCTGCATTCTTGATCGTAGCAAGCCGGTGTGCAATCACCAGGGTCGTACGTCCCTCCGACAGTTCGGCCAGCGCCTGCTGAATCGCTGCTTCGGTCTCCGCATCCAATGCAGACGTCGCTTCGTCCAGAATAAGAATCGGCGGGTTCTTGAGGAACATCCGGGCTATCGACAGGCGCTGCTTCTGTCCGCCGGACAGCTTGACACCTCTCTCGCCAATTAAGGTGTCCAGCCCATCCGGAAGTGAAGCGACAAGCTCCTCAAGCTGGGCACGGCTCACGGCTTTCATAATGTCGCTATCGGCAGCGTCCAGTCGGCCATAGGCAATATTTTCGCGAATGCTGCCGTCAAACAGGAATACATCCTGCTGCACGATGCCAATATGGGAACGAAGGGATTGCAGCGTCATGTCTCGGATATCGATCCCATCAATCGTAATCCGGCCAGCGTCTGTATCATAGAAACGCGGCAGCAATGAACATAACGTTGTTTTGCCCGCTCCGGACGGCCCCACAAGCGCAACGGTTTCACCAGCACGTATGGACAAACTGACATCCTGCAGCACTTGATCTTTGTTCTCGTACCCGAAGGATACCCCGTGAAAGGCAATGTCTCCCCGCAGATCGTGAACCGGCTTCGCATTAGGCGTATCCGCAACGTCCAGTTCGCTCTCAAGCAGCTCCAAATAACGCTTAAAGCCGGCGATTCCCTTCGGATACATCTCAATGACCGCATTAATCTGTTTAATCGGGCCGAGGAAGACGTTGGACAGCATGACAAAAGCGATAAATTCCCCGTTGGTCATCCGGCCTTCGATCACGAACCAAGTACCGCACACCAAAACGAACAGAGAGATGAATTTCATCAGGATAAAGCTAATCGAAGAGTTCCACGCCATAATGCGGTAGGCAATCAGCTTTGTCACGCGGAAACGGTTGTTGTTCTCGGCGAAACGAGCCATTTCATGCTCCTCATTCGAGAAGGCTTGAACCACGCGGATACCGCTGACGTTGTTCTCCACCCTTGCGTTGTAATCGGCGATATCGGAGAACATGCGCTTGAACGCAGCCGACATTTTTCCGCTGAAATACAGCGATAAATAGACCATCAATGGAACAATCACAAACGTCATCACCGCAAGCTCCCAGTTAATCCCGAGCATGATGCCCAAGGCTCCGGCAAGCGTCATAAGGGCAATAAACAGATCTTCCGGACCGTGGTGGGCAATTTCCCCGATATCCATCAGGTCGTTTGTCATCCGCGAGACTAGATGTCCCGTCTTGTTATTGTCAAAAAAACGGAAGGATTGCTTCTGAACCCGATCAAACAGCTTTTTGCGCATATCCGTCTCAATATTAATGCCGAGTTTATGCCCCCAATAGGTGACCACGTAATGCAAGAAGGAACTGACAACATAAATGCCGAGAAGACCCAAACAAGCGTATAAGATCCACTTCCAGTTACCACTAGGCAGCAAGTCGTCAATCACGCGATTGACGGCAACCGGGAATATTAATTCAAGTAAAGCCGCAAAGATAGCGCAGCAAAAATCCAGGATGAACAGCCTTTTATAAGGCTTGTAATAGGAAAAAAATCGACGCAGCATAAGGACCTCCTTAATCCGTAATTCCATTATAGAAATGAGCAAGTCCTTCCCTTTAATAAAGCGCACATATTAGATCAGTTACGATCTTATCCTGTTACGCTCTCGTCCTGGA
This sequence comes from Paenibacillus sp. ISL-20, assembly GCF_018613005.1. Lineage (NCBI taxonomy): Bacteria > Bacillati > Bacillota > Bacilli > Caryophanales > Paenibacillaceae > Paenibacillus > Paenibacillus sp. ISL-20. Next base: position 414,497 of record NZ_JAGGRD010000001.1, on the reverse strand, counting down.
TAACAGGTACAGGAAATAGGGAGCACCAATCACCGCAACCACGATCCCCGTCGGAATCTCAGAAGGTTGGATAATCCAACGTCCCAGAGTGTCGGCTGTGATGACCAGCAGTGCACCGACCAAGGCCGTTACCGGCAGCAGCATCTGATGCTTCGCACCGACCAAGCGTCTGGACAGGTGGGGCGCGATAAGTCCGACAAATCCAATTCCACCGCTTACCGCGACGCAGGAGGCTGCTAAGCCAACCGCCGCTGCCAGCAGCTTCAGCTGCTCCCTTGTGACGGAAGCACCGAGTCCAGTCGCCATCGATTCTCCAAGATTGAGCACGTTCATCACCTGCGCTTTATACATGACGAAGGGCAGAAACACAAGGATCCATGGGAGCAATGCCAATACAAACTTCCAGCTTGAACCCCAAATGCTGCCCGCTAGCCAAGTGGCAACAAACTGGTATTTTTCAGGACTCAAACGCAGCGTTAGCACGATCATAGCCGCACTAATGCCCGCCGCAACAGCAATCCCTGTTAACAGCAGCCCCGTCGGCTTAAAGCCCTGATTCTTCTTATAGGCCAGCACGCATATTAATGCAGCGGTTAAGCTCGCCCCAATCAATGCAAGCACCGGCAGTAGATAGACAGGGGCCGCCGTCGTGCTTGGGAAAAATGAAATGAACAGCATCACCATCAAGCCGGCTCCTGCATTAATCCCCAAGATTCCCGGATCCGCCAGTTCATTACGGGATATTCCCTGCATCACACATCCCGATATCGCTAACCCGGCCCCAATAAGCAGCGAGATGACGATCCGCGGCAAGCGGAATTCGAACAGCACCAGCTCCTGCTTATCCGTCCCGCTGCCAAACAGTGTTTTTATGACCTCAAGCGGCGATAAACGAATGACTCCCGTGTTCATACTGATCAGAAATACCAAAACGATCAGTGCAGCCAGCACAGACAGGGTTATGATTTTGCGCTTCCTGTCTTTGCGCCCATGCATGGTGTTTGTGATGGTCTCCATTACAGTTCCCTCCTTTCTTTGCGTGCCAAGTAGAGGAAGAAGGGCACCCCGATCAACGCGATGATCGCGCCCACCGGTGTCTCGTAAGGAGGGTTCACCATTCTTGCTGCTAGGTCGGCAATGACGACCAGCAAGCTCCCAAGAACGGCCGAGCAAGGAATGATGAGGCGGTAATCCACACCGACCAGCTTGCGCGTGACGTGCGGAATCATGAGACCGACAAAGCCTACCGCACCGACAACCGAGACGGCAGCCCCTGCCAGCACCAGCACGATCACCGTTCCGGCCAGCTTGACAAGTCCCGTTCGCTGCCCGAGCCCGCGGGCGATCTCATCGCCGAGGCTGAGCATGGTAATGGAGCGTGACAATGCAATAGCTCCCAATATGGCAGCGACGATCCACGGCAGCATAATCTTCAGATGGACCCACTTAATCCCCGCCGTTCCGCCGGCATACCAGAACGCCATGTCCTGTCCGACCTGAAAATACAATGCAATGCCTTCGCTAAGCGCACTTAACAGCGCACTAAGCGCAGCACCCGCCAGAACAAGACGTACCGGTGTCAGTCCGCCTTTTGCCATGGAACTGACCCCATACACGAGTACCGCACCTAATCCTGCTCCAAGGAACGAGAACAGAATCAGGTACATATAAGGAAGCCCCGGAAAAAACGAAAAGCAAAGGGCAATGGCAAAACCCGCTCCCGCATTTAAACCGAGCAAACCTGAATCAGCGAGCGGATTGCGGGTCATCCCCTGCATGATCGCGCCCGATACCGCAAAGCAGGCGCCCACCATCGCCCCACCGAGGACTCTCGGCAAGCGCAGTTCCTGTATGATCTGATGCTCCGTCACATCGGGATTAAAGAAAAACACCGCCTCCCATACATTTCGCAGATCAATCTCTGCCGCTCCGAGCGATATCGATAAAGCTATGCCAAGCACCAGCGCTGCCACACCTCCGGTGAGAATCAGGGTTGCAGCCCATGGTCGCCCCTTGAGTTTAACGTGGGCCTCGGAATCTGTAAGACTTGGATTGGACGTGTTTGATGACATCATTTTCCCCTCAATACTTTGATATTGATTCTCATTATCATCTGTAACTATAAAATAAAGGTCTTTCCTGCGTCCATGGACATCTTGATTTTCTAATCTGAAAAAAGTCCATGCCCAAGTCAAGCACTTTTTTCCAGTAAATAGCGATCCCCCTCTGGCTCAACAAAAAGCTCCGCTCCTAATGGATTGTGCCATTGACACAGAAACCTCTAATCCATTACAATAAATGCTAATTGAATGAGGCGATGGAGTTCGCCATAACCGCTTCGATAGCTAATGACTCCTACCAGAGGTCGCTTTCCTGGTAGGAGTCTGTTTGTGTATTGAAGGGTTTAGCGGCGAATATATAGAAACGGGTGAATTTGCATGATTAAAAAATGGTTTGAAGGTACCGAACAATGGCCATACGCCTTGTTGTCCGGTTACTTCATCAAATGGATCGTTCTGGGAAGTGTTGTTGGATTGATGACGGGCAGTGCCTCCGCCTTCTTTCTTTACAGTCTGGACTATGTAACTTCCCTTCGCATGGAGAATCCTTGGCTGCTGTTCTTCCTTCCCTTGGGAGGCGCTGTGGTCAGCTACCTTTATTACAAATTTGGCAAGAGCAGTACCAGGGGGAATAATCTCATCCTTGAACAAATCCATGGCGGTACGGAATCCGTTCCATTGCGAATGGCACCTTTAGTTCTAATCGGAACATTAATCACGCATCTGTTTGGGGGCTCTGCAGGACGTGAGGGTACTGCCGTTCAGATGGGAGGAAGTTTATCGGAGTGGTTCGGTAAGCTTATCCGCGTCACGACGGCGGATCGAAAAATACTGCTGATCTGCGGAATTAGCGGCGGTTTCGGGTCCATCTTCGGCACGCCGCTAGCGGGATCGCTGTTTGGGCTTGAAGTCCTTGCCATCGGACTGATCTCGCATCAAGCCCTATTACCTGCATTCGTAGCCAGTTTGGTCGGGAATCTGACCGCCACCTCCCTATGGGGTGTCAGCCATCTGCATTATCCGATCGGAGAAATTCCGGCATTGAGTTTCATAGTCATCATGAAGGTCGTTTTAGTCTCGATACTCTTTGGTCTGACAAGCCGACTATTCAGCGAGCTAACCCATTCCTTGAAGCGATGGTACAGCTATTTATTCCGCAATCCGATGGTCAAAAGCGCTGTCGGCGGTGTCATCATCATTGGGCTGGTTTATCTGCTGGGGACACGCGATTATTTGGGGCTGGGGCTCCCCCTGATCGAAGCCTCCTTCACAGGCGAGGTATCGCCTCTCGCCTTTCTCGGCAAAATCCTCTTTACCTCGCTGACGCTCGGAGCAGGGTTCCAGGGTGGGGAAGTAACTCCACTGTTTGCCATCGGCGCAACGCTGGGCAACGCGTTGTCGGGATGGATCGGATTGTACGCCCCGTTCCTGGCTGCATTAGGATTTATTGCTGTCTTCTGCGGAGCGACGAACACCCCGATTGCTTGCTTTATTATGGGAATCGAACTGTTCGGTGGGGAAGGCGCGGTGTATATGTTTATGGCCTGTGTGATCAGCTACCTATTCTCCGGGCACTCCGGCATCTACACCTCCCAACAAATCGGCATATCCAAACACCCACTCCTCTCGTTCCCGCTGGGCACAACGCTTGCAGGAGCGAAGACGTTAAACAAACAGAAGCACAAACCAAAGACGTCCGAGTAATCGGACGTCTTCGGTTGAGAGCAACAGCGATGAAAGGAACGTTTCGTACACGAAGCGTCTCTTCAGACAACAAAGAGGTGCATCGCAAGATCTAATGATCTTGGGAACACCTCTTTGTTACTAAGCAGCTATTATACCGTTGACTTGCGAAGCCACTGACGAGAACACAGCGCAATGATCAGCACAATTGGAATCATCCATAGCGTCAGATCGAATGCAGTTTGCTTTGTAAACCATATAAAGATCGGACCCCACCATTCATATCGCATCGCGATCAAGCTCAAACCCGAGATGAGGACCATAACGGCGGCCACCGTGATAAACGTTCGGATTCCTCTGAATCTTAAGAAAAACGTGCCGATTCCTAAACCTATCATGGAAAACATCAGAAGTAATATGCCATTCACAACGAATTGGACAAACCATGACCCATCACTCAGATACGGCAAATGGAAGAAGTTTACTATATCCCCCCAGGATCCGGTCCATAGCTCCACTTGAGCGAGTACCACCAGCACAGCCGAGCTGAACATACTGATCAATAGAATAAAGATAAATGTCCCTAGGAAAAAGTCCGTTCGACGTATGCTAAACCCCATGGAGAAAGGAAACAACTGCACTGACGTGGTCAAAGCGGTAACGAACATGAATATATAAATCGTCGCTAGGCCGCCTGTATAAAATGCCTCTCCCCCAATCAAGACACCGATCAGCACATTGATCAAGAAACTGAAGGTCATGGTGATCCAGGGCAAGTAGAACCAACTTAGTTTATGTCTTAGATGAATTTTAAAGACACTGGATATTCCTCTCATCAGCGGCTCGCCACCTTTCCATTTTTCGTTAGATGAACAATTAATTGTTGCAGGGATACAGGCGTCGTTTCCAAGCCGGCTAGCTTAGCTTCTTGTTTCACAACAGCTTCTGAGGTTCCCATGACCGTCGCCGAGACCGTCGATCCCAACATTTCCCGATGAATGACTTCCCGGCCTTGAATGAAGGACTCGACCGCAGATTGATGTCCGATTACATTATAGGTGCGTCCTCGCAGTTCATCTGTATCCGTGTCCAGCAATATTTTTCCGCCATCAATCACAATGATATGCTCTAACAGTCTGCTAACCTCGTCAATCAAATGAGTGGACAGAATAATCGTACGCGGATGATTGGTGTAATCCTCGATCAATTGATCATAGAACAGCTCTCTAGCCACGGCATCCAAACCTAGATAAGGCTCATCAAAAATCGTAATGGGTGCGCGGCTGGCGAGTCCGACAATGATACCGACCGACGACAGCATGCCGCGGGACAATCTTTTCACGAGTCGTTTCATGGGCAGTCGGAATACCTCGATCAGTTCCTTGGCATATTCCGCATCCCAGTTCGGATATACATTCGCTGCAGTTTCCATCACATCCCTAACCGTAAACAGATCCGGATACTTTTGGCCTTCCTTTATAAAACATACCTGCTGGATGACCTTTTGATTTTCATAAGGATGCTCACCAAATACGCGAATCTCCCCCTGGCTTGCGAATAACTGAGCAGTAATCATTTGCATGATGGTCGTTTTGCCAGCACCGTTCCTCCCGAGCAATCCGTAGATCTTGTTGGCTTCTATCGTAAAGCTCACATTATCGACGGCTGTAGTATCCTTATATTCCTTACTCAAATTCTTGACTTCAATCACGGTTTGGTTCATCAGTCTTGCTCCCCTCTGCGGATCATTTCCGATAATTGATCTTTGGTAATCCCAAGCTTCGCCGCTTCCTTAACCATGGCGACAACGTATTGCTCATAAAACTCCGTCTTGCGCTTTTCCATCAGCAATTCACGAGCCCCTGAAGCTACAAACATGCCAATCCCCCGTTTCTTGTACAAAATCCCTTGATCCACCAGCAGATTAACGCCTTTGGCAGCCGTTGCCGGATTGATCTGGTAAAAGGCTGCAAACTGATTCGTTGATGGAACCTGTGTCTCCTCAGGCAGTCGGGCTTCGATGATGTCGTCTTCAATTTTGTCGGCAATTTGCATGAATATCGGTCTGCTGTCATCAATCTGAAATGCCATTTACCTCACCAACTTTCATTTATAACCTTCATTGCAACATCGGTTAGTTACTCATGTAATTAACCATATAAGAGATGAGGTTCATTGTCAATGGGTTATCGGAATTTATTTACAAAAACAAGACAGGAATTGGACTTTTGTCCTAAATAAATAGTCCTTATCTTCCGATAAAGTATAGGCACAAATCCTGCGTTGCCCAATACAGATAAAGAGAAGAGGAGTTTGAGAGGAAACATGAAAAGAATCATTGCAATCGTTGTACTAGCCATGCTGACGGTAATAACGCCGCTGTATGCCGCATCCGCACCCAAGAATTTGGCTTATGTGGATAAGAACAACCAATCCTATATTTCGATTGGGGTACTCAAGACCTATGACGGCGTAAAGGTGGCGTATACAGCCGCTGAAAAAAAACTCACTATTACTCGCGAAGATACAGCTCTCACGCTATACCTGGGCAGCCTCAATGCCTACGTAAATGGCAAGAAGGTTCAGGCTAAAGCAGCCCCATTTTCCGAGAACGGCTCCACCTATGTACCGCTGCAATTTGTCAGCCAACATCTGGGCTTACAGCTATCCTGGAACCATAATAGATCCACCCTGAAAATCACGGATGGGAATGTAGCAAACACGCTCCCTGTTCTATCGGGAACATTAATATCCAGCCAAACCAAGCCCGTTACGACGGCTAGGAAAACCTTCAAGGTGGGCTCCCGTTCCTTCAGTGCACAGGTGGTTACCGTTTCACTTCTCCATCCGAAGGTGGAACTGGACGTCGTTCTGGCAGGCAATAAAGCAGGGAAGGTCGAGGATTTGCGCAGTATAGCCAAGCGTAGTAACGCCGTAGTGGCTATAAACGGTACTTTCTTTGATGCCTACACTTCCGGCGCATACAAAGCGCCTTACGGCTATTTGGTCAGCAAAGGCAATATTTTGCACAAGGCTTCGGGGGATAATCGGACGATCTTCACCTATGACAGCAACAATCTGGCCACCATGATTCCTGGACTTGATTTCAGATCCATATATGATGCCGGGCATTTGGAAGGGGCACTTCAAGGTGGTCCGCGTCTACTGACTGACGGCAAGGTAACCCTGGACGTCAAGAAGGAAGGCTTCAAAGATCCGAAGATTCTAACTGGCGGCGGTGCACGAAGCGCGCTCGGTATCACGAAGGATCATAAGCTGATTTTGTTAACGACAGGCGGAGCAACCATTCCTCAGCTTGCGGAAATTATGAAAAAAGCTGGGGCGTACCAAGCGATGAATCTGGATGGTGGTGCCTCCAGCGGCTTGTATTATAATGGATCTTACTTAACGTCCCCTGGGCGGCAGGTCAGTAATGCCATCGTCGTAAAATATAAATAGTTACCTCCTCTCCCCTGGTTATCCGGATATTCTGCCGGCTGATCAGGGGGTTTCTTTTTAGGCAGCACTACCTCCGCTTCGAGCCGCATATGCTGATCAAGAAAATGTTTCACGATGAGGACCCATTGTTTAAATATATAGCAAACTGTCTTTTGTAAACGTTCTAAGCTAATGGTTCATTCGGCGGGGGGTGGATTCCATTACATCGTCTATTGCGGTCATTCGGACGAGAATCAGAGACACGGTCGAGGGGATATATCGGGTTTGGAGGGAATGGATTGGGAGATACCCTTTCATTGCCAAAGTGTATCACTTATTTTCCTGGCTTTCCCTGCTGGTGCTCGTTTTAAGTCTGATTCTGATTGAAGAATCGCGGACCATGCTTGTTCAATATTTGTGGACTTTCTACGTACTGCTGCAATTTTGGCTGCTCAGCCGGAGCAAAACCGTTACCTGGAAGCAGGTCAGCTTGTTTGTTCTCTCAGGGATTCTTTTGGTCATTCCCTTGACCAATGGGACCATGCAGGGACTTCATTTGATCTTTGGAGGACGGACTAACGACACATGGTCAGAGGAAATCTACAAGCTATTGCCTCTGGGATTGTATTTATTTTTTTCAAGAAAAGCTACTTCGTTAAGTCTGAGCGATTATGTTGTATTAGGGGCTGCCCCCGGCATTGGCTTTCAATTTATGGAGGAGCTGTCGAGGCGCTTAGTCCAAAGCAATTACGGGGTGTCTTTTCTCGGCGGCAAAACGCTCCATTGGGAGTTCTTCGATTTATTTCCGGGCTACTTCGAGGAAAGCTTTATTCCGACCATGATGAATGTTACGCATCCTGTACATAGTGCTATGATCGCACTCGGAATCGGCATCGCTTTCCGGTACGCCAAACGCCTCTCACGCTGGGCCTATGCATTTCCGGTTCTCCTTCTGTTATGGGCTATCCTGAATCATGCAGCCTGGAATGGGCAGAATCGGCTGCCGGAGTGGGTACTTACTCTTCATGAATGGACCGGTGAGGGCTACCGAACGGAAAGCTTCTCCTGGTCCTGCTGGTTGCTGGGTTGTTCATCGACTATTTCGATCTGCATCGAATCCGTGACCGTCTTCCGGTTCTGGAGGGTGAGGCCCTCATCAACCCATTAACGGAGTATTGGCAGATGACGCGGGCTCTCTTTACAGACAGGAAACGCCTCGGTTACTTGATTGGATTCTACCGAGAACGACGCGAGCTTGGATATTCGATATTGTATGGCAATCTCGAAGCAGCAGGCCAAAGAGATCAGATCCAGGAAAATGTAAGAAAGTATACTGCCGTTCTGGGAGGCATCGGCATCCTCATGCTTGCTGCCGGGATCCTGTCCAGTATCGGCACTTCGATGACAGCTGGCGACTCCTCTTGTTTCGCGTGCTTGTTCGACTCACTCCAGAACTGGTGGGATCGGCTTAGCGGCTGGGAACAAGCGGGTATCATATTGGGAGCCTTTGCCCTTTCCCTGCTGTTTGTCAGCTTCTGGCCCGCTCTTGGTATTGCCATGACCGGTGCAGGCATTGCCGGTGCCGGTGGCGGACACGAAATTGCCGGATACATCCGCGACCCGAAGAAGCTGCTATCCCCACAAAATGCAGCCGCTGCCGTGTTAGCCGTTATCCTCAGCCGGATTCCGATAGGTAAAGGGGTCTCTTGGCTGTCCAATAAGCTGGGTCCCCGTGCAAGAAGGTGGCTGGATACGCTTTCCGAGAAAGCCGGTTTGAAAACGCGCGATGAGCCGGATACTCCCTCTGGCGGATCTCGCGATGATCGAAAGCCTGACGGTACGAATGAACAACCGGAAGAGAATCCGAGGAAGCCGGATGAAGATAAACCTGACGAAGCTGAAGGAACACCGCAAGAGGTGCCGAGATATTCCGGAGAGCTGCAGAAGGTTAACAAGCCGGATGCTGCCGCGGATGCGCTTGCGGAGCGACTTGGCGGACAATCGAGAATGAAGTTTGATTCCGACCCGATCGGGCGGGAATTCGACGCCGTTAGCGATGAATATATTGCCCAGACCAAGCCTGCCCTGCAGCAGGTTAACAAAAAGGTCCGTGATCAAATGAAAGCGACCTTTGAAGCAGCGGAGCAAACCGGAAGGAAGGTCTATTATCATTTTGAAGGGGAGCCTGCCCAATCGGTTATTGACAAATTACATGAATACAGCCAAAGATATGGTATAGAAGTCCACATTGATACCGATCCATTATAACGACAAGGAGTGAACATTCATGTATGAATTTCACGGCTGGGCTACCATCCAGGAGAATCCTGCGGAAGCGGATGCCGGGCAGCTCGACACGATCATTCAGAAAATACAGCTTAAGATGACCGAGTTTGCATGGGGTAGCGGCTTGCTATCCTTAAATGCGGCTAACGGCTCCTATTACCTTCATGTCGGAGGTTTTACGAACCGCAAGGGAGCCGAGGCTGCCGAAATCGTGGCGCTGTACCAATTGATTGGCGAAATCGCTCCCGGTTCATACGGTCTTCTGTATACCAGAGATGATGAGAATCTGGAGGGTTATGACAACGAGTTCCGGGTCCAGGTGCTGGCACGCGGGCAATTGCGGGAACAACGTGATCCGTTCCTCTCCCCTTGCGTCCCGGTGATCGAAGATGAAGTCGATTAATGACATGATAAATGAAGTTAGAAAATAAAAGAAATCCCGTTACTCGCTATGTCATGATGTTCTCATGGATAGCGGGTTACGGGATTTATTGTTTATCTGGATATTGATCATGAATTCGATCATGTATCTACATACTCATTGCAGAAGGGCTGAGTAACCATGAATTAAGCTCGTCCGTTCAATTCATCCATCGTTGCCTGTACGATGATCCGCAGGCCATTCAACATCGTTTCATGGGATAATGTCGGCAAGGACGGCTTCTCCAAGGCCATCTCCGTCGAAGCCGGAAAATGCACAAAGCCGCCAATGGTAGATTTTTGCTGAAGACGAATTTCGTTCAAAATCGCATACATCGTATTATTGCAAATATACGTTCCGGCCGTATTGGATACCGAAGCAGGAATTTCCGCTTCCTTCAGCCGGTTGACCATCAAACGGATGGGAAGGGTTGAAAACAGTCCGTCCGGTCCGTCAGCGTCTATGGGCTCGTCTTGAGGTCTTGCACCCCGATTATCCGATATCGCCGATTCCGGCGGTATGTCCTTGATATTAATGGCGATCCGTTCCGGTGTAATGGCGGTCCGTCCACCCGCAACGCCGCAGGCAATGACCGCATCGGGCTTGTATGCCTTCATCTCTTGCAGCAGAATTTCCGCACACTCATCGTAATGTACGGGAAGAAGCAGCGTTCTGATCTCTGCGCCGGGGAAGGAGTCGTGCTTGATCTCCTCAACCAGTCTCTCCGTTGGATTAATAGAGCTTCCGCCAAATGGTTCAAAGCCTGAAATTAATATTTTCAACATAGGTCATATCTCCTGTACTCGTTTATGTAAGCTGCCGGGTCACGAAAATAGCATACTATCTTTTATCATAGCAGCGCTTGTACGCTAACACCTTCTGCTTCAAGCCGTGATCGCAAGGTGCTGGCGAATAACGATGCATGCGAGCCATCTCCATGAATGCAGACGGTATCTGCCGTAATTGGAATCACCTTGCCGCTCAGAGAAACTACCACTCTGTCTTTCACCATCCGTACGACTTGTGTAACCGCAGCTTCGGGATCCGTTATCATGGCATCCGGCAGATGTCTCGGCGTGAGGGTGCCGTCATCCTGGTAGGTACGATCCGCAAACACTTCGCTAGCTGTGCGAAGCCCTACCGTCTCACCCGCCGCGATTAACTCGCTGCCTGCCAACCCATACAGAATGAGTGTCGGATCAATATGCTTGATTGCCGATGCAATCGCATCCGCAAGGGGTCTGGAGGTTGCTGCCATATTATACAGAGCACCGTGAGGTTTTACATGCTGCAGTCCGGACCCTTGCTGTATCGCAAAAGCCATCAGGGCTCCAATCTGATAGGTTACCATATCATAAGCTTCGGCAGGCGTTATCTCCATTCTTCTTCTTCCGAAGCCAGCCAGATCGGGCAAGCCAGGGTGCGCGCCGATTGCGGCACCGCTCTCGATCGCCTGACGCACCGTTGCCCTCATGACCGCCGGATCACTTGCATGAAATCCGCAAGCAATGTTTGCCGAAGTTATACAGCGAAGAAGCTCCGTATCATTGCCTAACTTGTAAGCACCGTAGCTCTCTCCCATATCGCAGTTCAGGTCCACTCGAACCATGCTGACTCACCACTCCTTTAATTTAAGCTTGATCATGGCCTCCAACATTCGAAACTCTCGAACGTGAGCACTATAAAGTTGTTCTGCTTCTGCCAACGAAATACCCGCAAAACGAATTGCTGCCCCAGGAGACAGCTGAGCGATCAGCGAAATATCAACGGTTGCCACTTGCGCAAATTTGGGATAACCTCCAAGCGTCTGACGATCCGCCATTAGAATGATGGGCTGGCCATCTGCGGGTACCTGTACCGTTCCAAGGGCTACCGGCTCGGATATATATTCCTTTGCATGGCTTAGTTGAAGCGGCGGACCGGACAACCTGTAGCCCATACGGTCCGATTGCGGAGTTACGGTGAACCGTTCTTCGAACAGCGCCTGCTTGCTGCCATCGTCAAAGTCATCATATTGACGCCCTTTCAGCACGCGTATCACCGCCTCCTGCCCTGGACCAGGATACCCTTCAGCAGAGACGGCCCAATTCACGGTGAGGAAACCGCCGTAATCATCAAGGTATCGTTCAGACATGACCAGAGGAAGCTGAGAAGGATGAGCAAACAGCGTATCCCCTTTCTTCAACGGCCTCCCTTCATATCCGCCGATTCCTGCCCTTAAATACGTACTGCTGCTGCCCATTACCTGGCAGACATCAAATCCGCCCGATACAGCCATATAAGCGCGACAACCCGTTACCGGCTGTTGAAAGCTCAGAACGCGGCCCGCTTTGATCAGCACGGGACGCCACATAGGAACCTTCACGCCTTCAATCGAGGGCGATAGATCTCCGCCTGTAATGGCAACCCACCGATCACTATGAAATTCTACTGCGAATCCTGACCATGTAATTTCCAGAACGGCCTGTTCATCCTCATTGCCAACTAGTCGGTTGGCGATCCGATAAGCGGAATTATCCATTGCTCCTGCCGTGATAATCCCGTATCTGCCGTAACCCCGTCTTCCCGCATCCTGAAGAGTAACAAGAAGTCCCGGCTTTAGTACGGTTATACTCATAGGCCCACTTCCCTTAACCGTTCAAATTCCTCAACTTGAATAGGCCGAAACCGGATATATTGCCCGCTCTTCAACAGCGTTGGAGGCTCGGCTTCGGGACGAAATAAAGCGAGCGGCGTCCGGCCGATAATCTGCCACCCGCCCGGCGTTTCGATCGGATAAATGCCGGTTTGCGTGCCGGCGATTCCTACGGATCCAGCCGGTATTTGCAGCCGGGGAGTCTGTTTCCTCGGTGTCGCAATCTGCTCCGGGATACCTCCGACATAGGGGAAGCCGGGCGCGAATCCGATCGCGTAGATTAAGTAATCCTGCCCGGAATGAATACGAATGACATCCCTGGGAGAAAGTTGGTTCTGCTGCGCCACTTCGTCCAGATCCGGCCCATAGTCGCCCCCATAACAAACCGGAATGTCAACAACCTCATATTTCGTGATGGTCTTCTCTCCAGCTTCCGCCTCCATCCGCTGCTCCAGCATCGAACAGACGTAAGCAAACACGGTATCGAATGCGTCCGGTTTGTCGATCTTATCATAATCATAGTAAACCGCTACGCTCGTATACGAAGGGATGCATTCGATCCAGCCTGGAAAAGGGTTCTGTTCCATTCGCCTCGTCATAGCTGTGACCTGGCGATGCACCTTCTCGCTCACGATGTCTTCGAATTGAACGAGAACAGCCGAATCCCCTAAAGGGAAGAACGAATAAGACTTGCTCATAGTACATTCTCCGTTCCATATGTACTGCGGATTATCGTCAAACATTGAACGATTATTCCTATGATAGCAGAGAAACAGGCATCCGTTGAATATGAAGTTAAATATTTGTCGATAGAATCAGGCTGGCTCTATTCGGATCATGCCAAGCTTCAATGCCGTTTTTTCGCATAATTTTAGGGAATGGTTGGCAAAATACAGAAGATGTGCTTTGATAAGGAGGTGCCACCAACATGAGCCAACAAAACCATAACAGTAACGAACCGACAAAAGCAGAAGTTCAAACCACGAAATTGAACAAAATGCCGATTCCAGGTGAATTTGACACCGAAATCTCCGCAGAAGAAGCAGCCGAGGTGTTTAAACAGCAGCAGCCAAACGCTGGTCATAGCTCCGAGAACCAACAATAATACAAATAGAAGACCTCACGCATGATCCGTTGCTTACAAGATCGTCCGTGAGGTCTTTCTAGGTGTATTATTTTACAAGTCATTCGGGTTTGTAATTCATGTGATTGCTACCATAAGAAAAACGTCTATCGACGTACTTTCTCAGTAGACAGACCGCATTTAGCGGAAGTTTTTCTTGCGAGATAACCTTGGAAGTTTATACTTTCTTATCTCTAAAAAAAAGAGCCGGCATAACCGGCTCTTCAGAAATCGATATTATCCTTAGTCTTTCCTTACTTGATACCGCCCCGTTCTAACCTCGAGAATATAGTCCTCAGGGAAAGGCATGCCGGATTCCAAGGCATCCTGTACGGCTTGTTCAATAGGGTATGGCACGCGAATAAATTGAATGTTGAAAGGAGCCGGATCTTCGCTGTCATAGATTCCGTCCAAAATGACATAGGAGGCTTCAGGCATTTCAAGGGGATTGCCGACGCTGCCAGTATTAAACAGCGTTTTCCCGTCCAGATGCTGGTGATATGCATTATGAATATCCGCGTAACCGGCGACGTCCGCGATTCTCGGGTCTCCGCACAGCGGGGAACTGTGAAACAAGGTTTCCAGCTTCTCCTGGTCATCCCATGGTTGTATTCGTTCGTACACGCTGCGGGGCGATGCATGAAACAACCGGATCCATTTACCGCTCATCATGAACTCAAGGATATACGGAAGTTCGGCAAGATATTGAAGCCTCTCGCTTCCGAGTCTATGCTGATGCCATTGGAGGACCGGATCATCGGTTTCCTTACCTATAAAGTCGTCCCAATTCCCTTTGATGACTTGCTGGCAATGGGTTCTGACCATATCAACCGCGATATCTCCGTGCGGACCTTTCCCAATCAAGTCACCCAGGCAATAGATGGTTTCGATTTCACGTTGTTTGATATCCTTCAGAACGGCCTCCAAGGCAGGAATGTTTCCATGTATGTCGGAGATCAATGCAATTTGCGTCAATGAACCCGCCTCCAAACTTCGTTTATTTCGGATTGCCGAGGTTATGGTTTAGTGAATCCCGTAATTCATCATATGCGTCTCGAAGCCAAGGATGGACTACCTTCAGCAATTCACGCCGATTCCATAAGTATTGAATATATTCAAATGCGGCATGATCCAGCGAGGTTTGCAACTGCTCCGTAATCTCCTCTAAATACGGGGGGATTCCCGTTTGATCCCATTCCATCTTATCCGCGACGAACAGTACCTTATCTAACAATGTAGCCTTGGATCTTAACGTCGTATGGCAACCAACAGCGTTCAAGATTTCAGGTTCTGTAATTTTGAACCAATCCTCGGCCATATATGCCGATATTTTCTGATGGATGATCATGGGAAATTGCTCTTCTTCAGGCAATACTTCCACCCCGATCTCGCGGGCTACTTGAATGCGGACATGATTCGGAAAAACGGCGCTAATATCATGCAGATACCCGGCATATTCAGCAGCGGTCGGATCGGCGCCATAGAGAACAGCAATTCTGCGGGCTTCCGCCCCCACTTTCAGCACATGCTCTGCAGTCTTGGGACATTGGTGTTTTTGCAGAAAGGAGGCCACGTCATTCCTAAGATTCCCAGTGAGCTCGTGTTCCCCAAGCTCACGGTAGGAGCTGATGATCAAGCGACGGTTATGCGGGTCATTCACTCTTTTCACCTCACCCAATTTCCTTGAATTTACCAATCTAGCACTTCATTTTCCATACAATATTAACTTATACTGAGAATAGTTTGAAGCTATTATACAAGAAAGTCAAAGAAAGGAGGTCATCCGATTCCAAGCATCATCGATCGAACCCATTCGTGCAGGTGATGCGGGATATTAACGATGAGCATGACATAACTAACGAACCTATGGAAGGAGGAGGCAATGATATATTAGAAAGACTTGATCGATCCGTGATAATGCCCCTGGTTGTCCATTTATTATTCCTTTTTATGGAATGTTTCGATTTTTAGTCTAATGTTTATAAACGTAAACATATATTTATACTCACGCAAGCTTGGTAACTGAATAAGATTTAAGCATCACCGACTTCACCACGTTAGGAGGCTGACGATAGTGAATACACGTAGGATGATTAGCTTGGGGTTACTGATTCTTGTTATGATCATCAGCGGTTGCGCTGGAAATGTTTCCACCGAAAAAACGAAAACGCTTACACTCTGGTATTGGAACCGAAGCCTGGACGATGAGCTGATTAAGTCCGTTGAAAAGGAGTTTCCGGGGATCCGAATCGATGCGCAAAAAATCGGTGGCGACTTCAAATCGAAGCTAAAAACAACGCTGGCGGCTGGTTCCGGAGGACCGGACATCGTCGCTTTTAACGACTGGGTGGCAGAGCTGTTTACGAGTTCGGATCGTTTCTACGATCTGTATGAGCTGGGCGCCAAGGAGATTGAGCCGGATTTCCTGGATTGGAAATGGAAGCTTGGCGTTACCCCGGAAGGCGCCATGATTGCCCTTCCGATCGATACGGGGCCAACCGCCCTATACTACAGGGCCGATTTGTTCGGGGAAGCCGGGCTGCCAACCGAACCGGAAGATGTCCACGCGCAGCTCGGCACCTGGGATCAATATTTCGAAGCCGGGCAGAAGCTGCAGGAGCATTTTGATCAAAAAGTGAAAATGCTTGACAACATCACCAACATTTACACGCAAATGAATGCTCAGTCTGAACGCATATATTTTGCCGAGGACAATACGTTTATCGGCGAAACACCTGAATCCTCCATGAAGACGGCCTGGGATACGGCGGTGAAGGCTTCACAGATGAAGCTGAGCGCTAACGCCAATACTTCCTCCTCCGAATGGAATGCCGCCATGAACAATGGACGGGTCGCTTCCTTTGTCGGTGCGGTATGGATGAAGGAAATATTGATGCAGGCGGCGCCGGATACCAGCGGTAAATGGAGAGTCGCACGCGCCCCTGGCGGGGATGGCAACAATGGCGGCTCCTTCCTGGCCATCATGAAGACGAGTAAATATCCGCAGGAAGCATTTGAAGTAATGAAATATATTCAGAATCCGGAAAATCAGGTTCAATCCTTCAAGAAGATCAACCTTTTCCCTTCCGCCAAAGACGCGCTGGATGCCCCCGTGATGAAGGAGCCCGAGGAATTTTTCGGGAATCAGGCAACTGGCGAGGTGTTCTCGGACTCTGCGCGTAACGTCAAACCTGCTTATTTCGGTGGTAAATTCGCTAATGTAAACGGCATTGTCAATCGAGAGTTGTCATCCGTTGCGCTCCAAGGCAAAAATCCTGATAAAGCCTGGGAAGACGCGCTGGCCAGGGTCAAAAAAGAACTGCTGCGCTGACCCGGATCCGGTTCTTACCTGTATGTTTCTCGATTGCTATAAGTACTTAAATACCAACCGCTTGAGGAGGTTACAGTACGATGGATAATCCAATGCTGAATCATACACCCGTGGAACAGAAGCCTGTTCCTAAGCATCCGAAATCTCAAGACCGCCTGTCTGCACAGATATGGAAACACCGCAAAGAATATTTGGCGATCTCCCCTTTTTACATTCTATTTGCCATATTCGGCCTCTTCCCGATTGCCTTCTCAATGTTCCTGTCCTTTCAGAAATGGGACGGCATCGGCGAGATGTCCTATAACGGGCTGGGTAACTACCAATTCATGCTCACCGATCCGGAATTCTGGAGAGCCGTTGGCAACACGCTGATCATCTGGATCTACTCCACGATACCGATGCTGTTTTTTGCACTGGTCGTTGCCTTCCTGCTGAATGCATCGTTTGTCCGGTTCCGCACCTTCTTCCGGATCGGTTATTTCCTGCCGAATGTCACCTCACTCGTGGCGGTTGCCATCGTGTTCGGCACCGTATTCTCGAACAATTACGGCCTTCTCAACTATATTCTGTCCTTGCTCGGCCTGAACTCTATCGAGTGGTTGAATAAGACATGGGGCATACAGCTCGCCATTTCGGTCATGGTCATATGGAGATGGGCAGGGTATAACGCCATTATCTATCTTGCCGGGCTGCAGAGCATCCCGACCGTCCTGTACGAAGCAGCCAAAATCGACGGGGCCTCCGGCATTCAATCCTTTTTCAAGATCACCATTCCCAATCTAAGGCCCATCATTCTCTTCACGGTCATCACCTCGACCATCGGCGGGATGCAGATTTTTACCGAACCGCAGGTACTTGTCGGCAATGATGGCGGCGTCAGCGGCGGCGGTATGACCATCGTCCTCTACCTGTACCGCGAAGCCTTCGTGAATAACTATTTCGGATATGGCGCTGCCGTGGGCTGGGGAATGTTCCTGCTCATTGCACTCTTCTCCATTGTGAACTGGAAAATGGTGCAGAGCAGTCCGTCCAATGACTGAAATGGGGGTGAATCGTATGTTCAAATGGAAATCCATATTCCTTCACATCGGGTTAATCGCCGGACTGCTGCTGTCGATTTTCCCCTTCTACTGGCTGCTTGTCATGGCAACGCGAACCACTTCGGACATTTACAGCTTTCCCCCGAAACTATGGTTCGGTCCTCACTTGCTTGATAACGTGTCGAGGGTGCTGAGCAGCATTGATTTCTTCGGCGCCTTCTGGAATACCCTGTTCGTGGCTTCCGCTTGTACGCTGTTAGTCTTATTCTTTGATTCCCTGGCCGGATTCACGTTCGCTAAATTCCAATTCCCAGGCAAAAAATGGCTGTTTGTGCTGCTGCTTGCCACCATGATGGCGCCTGCCCAGTTGTCCCTGGTACCTTCGTTTGTCATTATGGCAGAGTTCGGATGGGTAGGAACTTATAAAGCGTTGATCATTCCCGGAATGGTAAACGCCTTCGGGATCTTCTGGATCAGGCAATATGCACAGGAGTCGGTACCCTCAGAGCTGCTGGATGCAGGCAAAATCGACGGCTGCGGATTCTTCCGCCTCTACTGGAATATATCGCTGCCGATTCTGCGTCCCGCCTTATCGTTCCTGGCCGCCTTCACGTTCATCGGCGTATGGAATGACTACCTGTGGCCGCTTATTATTCTAAATGATGAGAACAAATTCACCTTGCAGGTTGCGCTCTCCTCATTGAACGGAATATACACGACCGACTATTCGATGGTCATTGCCGGTACGCTGCTAGCCGTCATTCCGCTGATCGTCTTGTTCCTGTTCATCAGCAAGCAATTCATTTCCGATATTGCAGCGGGTGCCATTAAGAGTTAACGGTAAGAGGGATGTCCCAAAAGGTCTTGGTTCTGGCGGGATGCCCTCTTATTCAGTTAAGGGCAACCGGCCGAAAAGCAAGAAATGGCGGTGCAAAGGATAACATCCTGAGCACCGCCATTATTTCATAGCACATGGTTATCAACCTGACGAACCATCAGTCCAATGAGCAAATCCGTTTATGAGACAAATCATTATTATTTTGATCCAGTTCATTCCGCCATACCGTAAACGCTACGGCACCATCACCAGCTTTTCATTATCCGGAGTTTCTCCCTCCTCTTCTGAACCAACCGCCGCCTCCCTCTTTAACTCCGCTGTTTCATCCAACTTTTTACGGCCCATTAACGTTGCTGCCGCAAGCGCTAATGCTGCAGGAACGACAGCCCAGGCAAATGTAATGGCAATGGAGGAAGCGAGGTTGTCGGAGATCGGTTTGAGCAGCTCTAACGGAATCAGCGACCTTGTCTCCGGCGCCAATAAGATGTGGGGATCCTTCAAATCAAATCCTTCAGGAAGTCCACCGTTGTTCACTCCTCCCGATGACAGGGATCCGGTGAAGGATCGGCTCTGTATCAACCCGAACACCGTTATTCCAATGGTCATTCCAAGCGATCTCGTGAAGTTAAAGGTCGAACTCGCCATCCCGCGCTGTTTATAGGATAAGCCATGCATGACGGCTGTACTCAGCACGGAGAACGATCCGCCGATGCCAAGCCCGATCAGTACCATGTATAGGGTTACGATGAACCTGCTGGATTCCGAAGTTAGCGTCGAAGCGAGCACCATCCCTCCCGTGAACAGGACAAGTGTCGGGATCATGATGTTGCGATACGATATTTTGCTCATCAGAAAACCGCTGACTGTAGCCGTGATGACCGAACCCACCATCATTGGCAACAGGACGAGCCCCGAGTTCGTTGCGCTTCCGCCGAGTACCCCTTGAATGAAGATCGGAATATATACGGAAGCCACAATGAACGATCCTCCGCTGAATAAACCGCACAGCACACTGGATGTATAGAGTTTATTCTTGAATAAACGAAAGGAAATAATCGGTTCCTGCGCCCTTCTCTCAGCAAGCACGAAGAGAACCAGCATGACAAACGCCATTGCAAACAACGCCAGGATAATCCAGGAATTCCACGCCAACTGCTTGCCGCCAAGCTCTAAAGCAAACATGAAACAGATGACGCCCGTCAGGAGTGTAGTGGCTCCCATCCAATCAATCGGCTGCTTGGAACGTTCATGCTGTTCCTTATAAAACAGCGTAACCATCATGAAAGCCACGATGCCGATTGGCAAATTAATATAGAATATCCACTGCCATGTAATATGATCCGTAATATACGCACCTGCAAGCGGTCCGAATATGCTGGATAATCCGAACACGGCTCCGAATAACCCGGTGAGCTTACCCCGCTTTTCGAGGGGAACCGTATCGAACATAATTGCGAATGCAATCGGGATCAGCGCACCGCCGCCAATACCTTGCACGGCACGATATAGCGCCAGTTCTGTAATGGAGTTCGCCGTACCGCACAGCACGGAACCCAGCATAAATACAATCATCCCGAATATAAAGAACTTTTTGCGCCCATACATATCGGACAGCTTGCCGAAGATTGGCATTCCCGCTAGCTCAGCGACCATATAAGCGGAGGTCACCCATACGAAATGATCAAGTCCTCCGAGCTCCCCGACGATATTCCCCATTGCGGTCGCTACGATTGTATTGTCCATGGAGGCCATTAAGATGCCGAGCAGCAGGCCTGCGAGCACGATGGGCAATTTGTTGGTCGATTGTGTCTTCACGTTCCCAAACACTCCTTCTAAGTAAGTTTCTTTCTTTACTGTCGTCATTGTAATTCAGAAAATATGACAGCTGACTGTCACACTTTTGTCCTGATTCCACTTTTTTTCGAACACAGAGGAAACATGTTAAAATAAAGTGTACATCTGAAATGGAGGAAATCTACATATGGACAATTTCGAGAAAAATCTGGAGAAATACGCGGAGCTGGTCGTTAAGGTAGGCGTAAACGTTCAACCGGGCCAAGTACTGATTGTCAATGCTCCAATCGAATCCGTAGAGTTGACACGCCACATCGTGGCCAAAGCATACGATGCAGGGGCCAAATATGTACAAGTCGACTGGGATGATGAGAGAATCACCCGCATTCGCTACGAGAAAGCACTCGCTGACTCTTTCGGTTATTATCCGCAGTGGCAGGCAGACGCCATGCAGCAGCTTGCAGAAGGTGGAGGAGCCATTCTGCGCATTAAGGTTCCGGATCCGGAGCTGTTCCGCGGCATTGATTCAGCCAAAGTATCTACAGCCGTGAAAGCCGCTGCCGTAGCTAACGAAAAATACCAAGTTTATGTGCGCAACAATAAAATCAGCTGGTCGCTCATTAAGGCACCTACCCGTGCCTGGGCCGATAAGGTATTCGCGGATCTTCCGGAAGAGGATCGTATTCAAGCGATGTGGGATGCGGTATTCCAGATGAATCGAGTGGATAGCGAAGATCCGGTTGCCGCTTGGCGTGATCATATTGCTCAGCTGAAACTGCGCCAGAATCACATGAATGCCAAACGCTATAAGAGTTTCCACTATCGTGCGCCGGGAACGGATCTGCGCGTGGACATGCCGGAAGGGTATCTCTGGCTTGGCGGCGGCGACGAGAATGAAGCCGGCGTATATTTCGTGGCAAACATGCCGACCGAAGAAATCTACACGATGCCGCACCGTACAGGCGTAAACGGGACCGTAACCAGTACACTACCGCTTAATCTGAACGGCCGCTTGGTAGAAGGCATAAAGCTCACGTTCAAGGACGGCAAAGTTGTCGAATATGAAGCCGAATCCGGGCGGGAGCACCTCACAACACTGCTGGAAACAGACGAAGGCGCGTCCTATCTAGGAGAAATGGCACTCGTACCGCATGATTCGCCAATCTCCCAGCTGAACCGCGTCTTCTATAACACCGGTATCGATGAGAATGCATCGTGCCACTTTGCGCTGGGAAGCGCCTATCCTGTCAATATCGAGGGCGGTACCAAGATGAGCAAGGAAGAACTCATCGCTCGCGGAGCCAATGTTAGTCTGACGCATGTTGATTTCATGATCGGTTCGGCTGAACTGGACATTGACGGTGTGCTGGCTGACGGCACGATTGAACCTGTATTTCGCGGTGGACGGTGGGTTTAATTCATTGCTCCATACCCTTAACATGAATTTCCATTAGCCTTCAACCTAAAAAGAGGCTGACACTAAAGCTCCAGCTCTAGTGTCAGCCTCTTATTTGTTCTTATTTCTTACTGCTTCTTCACGTTCTCCAGCATACGAAGAATCATCATGACGGCTTCCGCCCGGGTCGCGGAGTCCCGTGGAGCAATCCGGTTACCCGAGCGGCCATTTACGATGCCAGCCGCAGTGGCGGCAGCGATTTCCTTCTCTGCCCAAGCTGGAATGGCTTGCTGATCACGGAATTCCGTTTCTGCTTCTGGTAAGGCAAGGCCCAGATAACGTGCGATCATGACCGCCATTTCAGAACGGTTGACGGATTGATTCGGTCTAAATGAGCCGTCTTCATATCCCTTCACAATACCTTCGGATACGGCCCATTGAATCGCTTCAAGCGCCCAGGATCCGATCTGGGAACTGTCTTTGAAATCCAGCTTCCCAGCATCCCTTTGTCCATCGAGTGCTTTGGCCATCATGACCATAAATTCGGCGCGTGTTACTTGTCGGTCCGGTTTAAAGGTATGATCCGGATAACCCCCAACGATACCGAGCTGAACCGCTTCCTCTATCGCCGACGAAGCCCAATGTCCTGCGATGTCTGTTAACATCACCGGCTTTGGCTCCGGCTTCGGTTCTTCGGTCCCCCGCTTCGCCTTACGGTGAATGGTTAACTGGTAGGTTCGGGTCGTCCCGTTCTCCGCCCGAATCACCAGCTTCAACAGGTTATCCCCTTCCTTCAGCTCGATAACCTGATCCTTCTTCAGGGGTTCTTCTCCCAGAAGGACTGTTGCTTTGCTATGCGCCGCATGAACACGGAGCTGCACAGATTCGGCTTCCGTCTCAAGTCGGTACTCAGTTCTGTTCTCATTGAATGCAGGGGTAAGTTCAGCTGCTTTGCCGCCGATGATCACTTCAAGTTCTTTTAAAAGGTTGTCTCCAGATAATACGTATCCTCCAGAGGACCCCGATCCTGATTCTGATCCCGATGATGGAGGATTCTCCGTTGAAGGTACAACCGATGCGTTATAGGTACGGATCGCGGCTAGCAGAGCAGTGATCGCATTCTCTACTGCCTTGGCAGTGGCATGATCCTGTTGCGCTATGGCGCTGGCTCTTTCAATGGCAGCACGGAGTGCAGACCTTGCTGCGGCCGGATACTGCCCCGGCGATGTGCCTTCCCGGGTTTCGTCGAGCCTGAGCTGTGCCGATGCGATTAATCCGATTAACTCGCTCTTGTCTACTGCTGCTGCTGGTGTTGTGACTGAGTTATGAAGTCCGACGCTCTCTCCTGCAGCGTTATAGGCTTTTACAGTAAAATGATATCGGGTGTCCGGCTCCAAACCGGAAGCGGTATGTGAATACACATCATTTGTCACGGTAACAACCGGTTCACTCCGCCCTTTCAGATATACACGATATCCATCCACGCCATCAACTGCGGTCGCATCCGGCCAGCTCATGGATACGCCGTTTGACGTGATGTCCGAAAACTCAAGCTCCCCAGCTGTCCATACAGGTGCACCCGGAATTTCTACGGCTTGAGTGATGACCGTTAAGGCCTCACTAGGAGCCGATTCCGTGCCTTGCTTGTCCACGGCGGTTACTTTGAATTCATACAGCGTGTCCGGGGTTAGCCCTGTCGCTTCATATACGTTATCCGTGACCGTTGCCACGCGCTCCCCATCCTGATACACATTAAAGTTCACGACTTGTTGGTCTGGACTGTTTACGGGATCCCAACCGATTTGAACTGTTGACGATGTCACATTCAGTGCTTTCAGGTTGGTTGGAGCGTTGAGATTCCCACCATCTGTCGTGAATGTCCACACATCCGAAAGGGTTTTTCCCCCGAATTTGTCTTGTGCGACGACATACCACGAATAGGTTCCATCGGATTGCAGTCCTGTCCACGGTTGAGTAGCCTCAGTGCCGCTAGCCACGTTCTGCGGTGTACCGATAGACTCTCCTCTCAGATGATTTACTTGGATCGAATCGGTTGCTACGCGCTTTAATTTCGGTTCAAGATCCAGATTCATCTTGAACTCATCCGAGCCATTTGTATAATAATTGTACTTATCCAGATAAGGAGAGTACGTATTTACGTAAATCTGATTGCTATCCTTATCAAAATGCAGCAATCTCAAGTAACCACTGCCGCCATCGGCATGTCCTTGGTAGTCTGCCAGCATCTGATACACGGTTCTGTCCGCAATACCGTCACCATTATCATCCAATTCATTCTTAAGCAGACTGGCTCCCGTGTAATGGCCGCTCAGAACGGCAACCACATTCGGATTCGGAACGACAACTTCCTTGTACAATTTGTTACCTATACCGGAACGAGTTCCGTTCGCGAGCATATAATCATGGAAATTCAGGAATGCGGTACGGTCCGGATACGCTGCGAGAACCTCGTTCATCCACTTGATGTCCTCGTCTTCAACGCCCCATCCCATATACATCATGATGAAGTCGTTGCCTTCAACGGAGACAAGGTCATAATGTCCGCGATTGTCCTTGTAGGAACCTCCGTAATATGGCTGATTCTTGTAACGCTCCTCCCCGAAATATTGACTGTAGGTCGTGTAATCCCAATCATAACTTCCCACATCATGATTTCCGGCGAGCACGCCATGCGGCAGATTTGCATCCTCCAGCATCTTCATGTAATCATCGGCACGTTTCCATTGATACTCAGCTGTCGGATCATTCACGATATCACCGGTATGGAACAAATATTTGATGTTCATATCATCGATGGAATCGACAATCCAGTCGAATTGCTTCTGCTGAATATGCGGGTACAGCTCCGTTAAGAACTGGGTATCCGATACCCATACAAACGTGTAATCATAATCCCCACGGGATGGAATTTCGTCCTGTACGATGACATCC
The DNA here is from genome assembly GCF_018613005.1 of Paenibacillus sp. ISL-20. Classification (NCBI taxonomy): domain Bacteria; kingdom Bacillati; phylum Bacillota; class Bacilli; order Caryophanales; family Paenibacillaceae; genus Paenibacillus; species Paenibacillus sp. ISL-20. The sequence continues at coordinate 389,500 of NZ_JAGGRD010000001.1, read as the reverse complement.
ACTTTGCTGTTCTGGACGTAGTCTGCTGCCATCAGTTCGCCTCGTAGCGTAAAATCATCTTCAGACTGGGCAATATGTTTGGTAATTTCCGTCCACTTGTTCTGGTTGGGGTTCCACGCATACATCGTGACCTTACGACCGGGCACCGTGTGTCCTTCCCAAGTCACTTCAACGCTGTCACCCGGCTCCACGGCATGCTCCAGCTCTACCTCAAACCGGATATAAGGAAACTTAGACGTGGAATCCACCGTGACATATTGATCGTTGGACTCTGCTACCAGCTTCAATTCCTCTGCAGTTAGCGCAGTTTCGCCCACCGGGAACCTGTCCTTAGGTGGCTCTTCATCCGAGGCGTTCTTGGATAATTTTACTCGATCGCCACTTAATGCATGATACGGATACGCCTGATGGAAGGAGACCTCAAGCTCGTCATCCGATGGATCGCTGACTTGAACCTTCAGTTCCGGCGACAACCCGGTTCCGCTCTCCATATCTGCTGGTGAGACCAATACAGGTGCATTCGGATGCTCCGGTGTCGTGTTAAACGTTACCGTACGTTCCGAGATGTTGCCGATCTTGTCCACTGCCCGGATTTCCAACTTATGATCACCTGGATCAAGCTCGGATGATGAAGTATCGTATGGCACCTGGATGGTTCGACCATCCAGCATGACCTTCACCTGTTCCACGCCGGATACGCTATCTTCTGCAGTCACATCGATCGGAATGCTTCCCTTATAGCTCTTCCCCTCTTCAACGGTCAAGCTAATTACCGGTCCATTGTTATCTACCTGAACAATGGCAGATGCTTCAGACTTCCCCTTTACATTCAATTCAACCTTGTGCTGCCCGTCTGTAACCGTCGTAGTATCCCATGCGTAAGACAGGGCCTTTACTTTATCGGCTGGAATATCGAATTGAAATGCAACAAAAGGCAGAAACCGTCCATCGTCACCAAGGTCATGGATAAGCGCAGGATCGCTAAATTGCGGATCCCGGATTTCTGTCCCATCTCCTAACAACAGCCGTACATTGCGGGCATTAAAGTCATCCATATTTCCGGTCGGCTTGTCATCCTCGAAATAGGTTTTCTCATTATCACCGGCCCGAAGGGTAATTTCGTTTGTGCCGCTTATCAACCATTGCGGTTCGATGGGGACAACGATGGTTTGATAGCCGTCAATGTTCGCCTCGGTCTTGAACAGAACATTCTTGCCGATGGTTACCGTGTTGATCCCATCGTCAATACCATCGCCTTCAAAAACAAAATAAGCGGAATGCTCCATAACGGGTGTACCTTGAACCGGCTGACCGTCGATATGAAGCTCAAGATCTGCAGGTTCTACCCCACCTGCTGCACCCCGAATATAGGTTATCCCGGTGACGGTCTGTTGATCGTCAACATTCAGGCTGGCGCTGGCACCATTCCCCGTGAGATCGACTTCGTATTTGGGACTCGTTACTTCCTTAAAGGTGTTGGACACCGTGAAAAAATATTCCAGCTTGGTGTGTCCCAGCAGCTCCAGGTAAGAAATCGTATGACCGAAGCCTTGCTTTCCTTCCTGAAGCTGTACGACTTTGTAATCGTTCTGTCCATCGACACGATAAGATAACGCGAACGAAGTAACCATACGATCATCGTGCGCTTCTGCGAGAATCTCCAGATTTTCGCCCGGCGTCACATTCGTCGTTGTCGTCCGGTTGGTGACCGTTGGTTCCTTGGTCACATCAATATGTACCGGCTCCGCAGGTACCTCGGAATGCTGCAGCGAACCCGGCGTAGCCTTATGCTCCAGTTGGGAAATCCGCTGCATCTTCAGGCTGCCATCCTCCGGGTACTTATAGAAGATCCCCTGATCGGCGGCGTTATGAACATCTCCGTCATTGTAAAATGCGGATACGATCGGACGGCCGGTGTTCGTCACAACCACGAGCTCCCGCATGCGTGAATTGGACATGCCGCCTGAGAATATTTTGACGACATCGGTGTTTTCAATCAGATTGGTGCCGTAATTTTTATTAAAATCAGCAATCGTTGAATTGCCGTTCTGTGCGTTAATAATCCAGAACACCAGCGTGCCTCTGGATGGAATCATCACCTCATCGGGTACATGAGCCCAGAGGGTATCACTCTCCAAGTAACGGTAACGAATTTTGTAATGGCTGAAATCGATGTCTTGGTCGGTATTGTTATATACTTCAATAAATTCATAACCATCGGCGGTTCCTACATTCGTAGAATCAGGGACAAGCTCGGTGATCAGCAGTTCAGGTACGTTGTTCAGTGCGTTGGATGACTGGGCTGAAGCCTGTCCTGGGAAACCGGCAAACGAGGCCGACAACACGATACAGAGAATCAAGAAACAGGATATACATCGATTCAGGACGATCTTGGACAATGGAAAACCTCCTAGAAATGATTTTTTGAACAATCAATTCAGTTTCCCAATTCTCCAGGTCTCCATGGGATCTCCAAATTTTAATTAAAGCGCTTTCAATATCAAATCCCTCACTATATCCGATTTAGGCTGTCCCCAAGAGAGATCAATGTAGCACCCTCACCTCCTAGATCAATAATTGCATATTCCCTTTGATTTTTAAACCGATTTATGTAAAATCTGATAAATGATTCACAAGTCCCGGGATCAGTTAAATATCTAGTAAAATAGGACAATTTGTTAACAGATATTCATTACTATACATTAAGTAGGTACCCCTATCTCAAGGTCCACAAGCGGGGGCAGCATAGCGTATAAAACCCATTACTTCCAGACTATCCACGTCTTATCCGGTTCATCTTTGGGCAAGCATCCGTCAAGATCCTCTTTCATGAAATGAGCTTCAGCTTATTCAGATACTATCAATTACTCCGGTCTCCCGCACAAAAAAAAGACCCCGCGAATGATTTCGCAGGATCCTTATCAGTGGGAAGCGATTTAAAATTCATTATGCAGCTATTTTCCAATTGCTAGGGTGCCTTACCTGAAAAGAATCGAAGAAACTTCGCTCTCCTTCTCCTTTTGCGAGTGTTCATGGTGAATCAACTGCCTTTCGGAATGACATCATGTTCTTCCGTCCGTCGATTGACAATACCACTTCCCACTTGTTCTATATTTACCCGTTCCTCGTGAAGTGAAACACTTTAGCCTGAACTTCCTCTCGAATTTTGAGATCAGCCTATGTCCCCCTTCATTTGTATAAATGATGGCGACTACTCACTCTCCATTGTCTGGGACAGGTGTACCAGCTTGTTCATGGTTTTCCAATTCCGCATTGTCATCGGTACGCCGAGCTTCGTCAACTGAACCGCCAGCTTGGAATTCCGAACGCTTTCCTTAAACAGTAAGTAAACATCTTCACCAATAACCTCGAAGGTTTCCTTTTCGTTTACATAATGCCTTAATTTCTCCACATCCTCAGCAGCAGGCGCTTCCGGCAGCATGGCAGCATAAAGGCTCTCAAACTCCGATGCTTCCTCCGCTTGACGTATCGTTTCTTCCGAAAATGGACAGTTCCGAACGATCCCCTCGATTTCCTCAGAGGTTCTAAGGATCACCGATATCGAGAAGCCGAACGTTTCAAGAATGCCTTGTTCCATTTGGACGCGCAGCGTTTCCTTGGATTCCGCAGATTCGAAGAGCACGTTTCCGCTCTGGATGTAGGTCTGCACGCGAGTTAGTCCCATGCGTTCAAGCATCTTCCTTAGATCGGCCATTTTGATTTTGTTATGTCCGCCGACATTGATCCCTCTGAGCAACGCGATATAAATTGTCATCCAAGCATCCTTTCCACGATCAGACCTGCCGTCTTCTCCCCGTTCGCAATGCAATCTGGTATACCCACTCCATAATAGGAGCATCCCGCAAGCATAACGTTAGGGTACAGGTCACCCATTTTATGCTCTAATGACTCCACGATTTGCCGGTGCTTCAAATGATAATTCGGCATATTATCATGCCATTTAGTGACTTCACAAGAAATAGGCTCTGCCTTAATGCCGAGGCTTTGGCTGATATCCTCCATCCCGACCCGTTTCAATTCTTCATCGGATAATCGGATGAACTCCTCATAATGCGGATTGGAGCTCTTGTAGAACAATCGCATTAATAACCGCTTGTTCTCGGAAGTATGCTCCCATTTCCGGCTCGTCCAGGTACAAGCATCACACTTTAACTGGGTTCCCTTGGCCGTAATGAATCCCGTTCCATCGTAGGGAAGCTCTTCGTCTTGAATATCATAGGCAAGATACACGCTGATAAGCGATTTGGTATACAGCTGGTCAAAGTCCTCGTTAAGCAGCGGATCTTGCAGCAGCTCCTTCGCGGCGGATCCCATTGTGCTTAATACAACAAAATCAGCTTCAAGCTTTTCGCCATTTGCCAATGTTATCCCGTAACCGTTAGCCATTTTCTCCAGCTTCTCTGCGGAAACGCCCTTGTATATCTTCGCGCCTGCTTGTATCACGGTCCGTTCCAGTGCATCAATCAATACGGAGACTCCGTCTTGGAAGGAAACAAACTTCTTATTACCTGAGCTCAGGAACTTCTGTTTATGCTCGGCTAGACCACCCATGATACTACCGTGTACATTTTTGTATTCTAGTATATAAGGAAACGTAGACGCAATGGTGAGATCATGAAGCTCTCCAGAATATACGCCCGATATGACCGGAGCGATCTGATTCTGAACGATTTCCTTGCCAAGGAAGGCTTCAAGGAACTCGCCCAAAGAATCATCCTTGGTAAACGTTTCATTCGGCGTGTAGTAGTCCTTGAGCGCCTCCACCTTCCCCTCGGCAGACACGAGTTCGCTTTCCGCCAAGGATTTCAGGCTTAGCGGTATGCCGAATACGCTCTCATCCGGGATTCTTTTCAAACCTGCAGTCGTATATATGAACGAAGTCCCCGTGGCATTATACACAACCTGGTCTGTTAACTGAAGCTCCTCCAGAAGTGGTGCCACATTCGTTTTCCGGGATACGATCGAATCCGCTCCGGTTTCCATAATAAATTCACCGTTCTGAACGGTTCGGATTTTGCCTCCCAGCGTTTCACTTGCCTCGATAAGCACCAATTCCATATCCTGTTGATGGCGATTTAACTCTTTTTGCAAATAGTATAAGGTCGAAAGTCCGGTAATGCCGCCGCCGATGACTACGGTAGTTGTCACTGTACATACACCTCTATTATGTAGGTTCATAACATCTTCATCATGTTTGTTACCATTGTATCCAATTTCTAAGTATATCATAGAGTCCGTTCTTTCGAGGGCCGCCATTCCCTCAATATTGTGAACAGAATCGTTCACACAGTCATCGACTTCCCACCAGGAACAGGAACACAATTTGTACATCATGCATCCTATTCCCTTTGTGCACGTGCAGATTCAGGGTCATGCAAGGATAGTTGTCGACAGCAAAAAAAACTCCGCGAGATCACTCGCAGAGTTTTTTCGTGGGAAGCGGTTATTTCTATTCTAACGCAATCGTTCCATTGCTTAAGGTGTACTTTGGAATAATTCAGGTAGTGTCGTCCTTATTCCTCGTTATGCTGTACATGGGTATCAAATCCTTTCGGTAATTCCGACTTAACGTCTTATTATCCGTCTGGTGTTGATGTGTTTCCACTTCCCACTTAGGATATATATACCCGGTGTACGGCTGATGAAACAGGTGAAGCTTTTCTTTTTCACGCCCCTGCCAGAACTTTAATTATCCTCGGTCAACACTTCAAGCAATCCGGCCGGAAGCTCATACTTGCGGTTATTGATCTGTATGCTCTTCAGTTCCTCCAACAGCGAATCATTGCTTTCCGAATCCTTAATGGCCTGTACTTCGTGGTGCAATTGCTCCATCTGACGGTCCAGCGCGTTAGCCGTATCCGCAGCCTTCTTAAGCTCTTCCAGCAGATGCTGGGGAACCGACTTATTATATTTGTAGAAAATTTTATGCTCCAGACTCGCCCAGAAATCCATCGCAATGGTCCGAATTTGAACTTCAACGCATACCTTCTCCACCCGGTCGGAGAAAAAAACAGGCACTTCGACTAACAGATGCAGGCTTTGGTATCCGTTTGGCTTCGGATTCTTGATATAATCTTTGACGTTCAGGACCGTTAAGTCGCTCTGCTTCTGCAGCATGTCGCTGATTTTGTAAATGTCGGTAATGAAGGAGCAGGTGATTCTTAGACCAGCGATGTCTTTAATGTTGTCTTCGATGGAACTGAGAGATATGTTTCCGCCTTTTCGGAGCAGCTTCTTCATGATGCTCTCCGGCGATTTCAGGCGGGACTTCGTATGTTCGATCGGACTATAATCATGAAGAGCCTGGAACTCCTCTTTTAATATTTCCATTTTGGTTTCGATCTCATCTAAGGCGAATTTGTATTTCATCATAAATCGGGTAATTTCGTTCCGAATGATTTTGAGCTGTTCGATTTGCATAGAATTCATGGGATACTTCCTTTCGATTGTGTGATTCAGAGCCGTGATGACTCGAGTAGTAAATAAAAACAAAACACGCTGCTAACATTCTAGAAGTTCTGTTCCCTCTTTAAATAGTAGTTGATTTTGAGGTGCGACTGCAACTTTAGTGCAATGACGTCAAAAAGACGCTGCAACCAGAAGGTTACAACGTCTTTTATCATATGCCAGCTTCGTAGCGCTTGATATCGTTGTATAAACCATATCTTGCAAGGCGTTTATGCTCGTATTTTATTATCCTATAAATTTCATGAACGTGGTATTATTTCTCGGGCAATCGCAAAATACTCATGGTTTCGACATCCATTCACGATGGATTTCCCCACTTTCATTCACTCCCATTTTATCGAAAATTAAATATTCCCTCTTGATTTGGCCTCATTCTGAAATTGACAAAATGCTTGAGCGAATCCAATTGAAAGTAGATGTTCTGATCGTATAACTTCCTTATTATTTGGCCGGGTGGGGTTCCATAGGAATGCCCAGGAAATACGCGCATTTCAGGTGACGCAAATGATTTGATTTTTTGAATGCTATCAAACATCGCCTCAGCGGATCCGCCCTTGAAATTGCATCCTCCGCAGCCTTCAATAAATAGTGTATCTCCCGTAAACATACAGTCCTCAAGCAAAAAACACATACTTCCCGAAGTATGCCCGGGTGTCAACATGCACGTCACGATCGTCTCCCCAAACTGGATGGTCTCTTCATCGGATAAACCTATCAAATTGGGGCAGTTGAATCCATACTCTTCAATTTCCACACTCGACATGAATACATCACATTCATAAATCTCAGTTAACACTGACGTCAAGTTTATATGATCGTAATGGGAATGGGTTAACATAATCCCTCTCACATCTGCGTTTAAATCGTTTAGCTTGGCTAGGATAGTATCGAGTTCCCATGAAGGATCGATTAGGATGGCGGCGTGGCTGCCCTTATCAAATACAATATAACTATAATTAATATAGGGTTGCGAAACCGTTCGCAGGGCAAACACTTCGTAATTTTTCATGATTCCTCCCTAGCCATTTATTACCCATATATTAGTATATCGATACTTTTTTGTAAACTATGTAAGAATAGCTTGACGCAGATTCGATCACCACTCGCTAACCAACGCAGTTCCTAGAAGGAAAGTACATGAGAAGAAAGACCGTCAGGAATGCCATGCTATAAAAACACTTTTCCAGGCTATTATCTTCTTCTGAATCTCATCTTTGTACCGCTGGCACCCTGCCCCGCTTCTGCGCCGCCATCTGCGGATACGCAATGCCCAGCAGGATCACGATAACCCCGATCCATTGCAGCGCAGTCACCTGCTCGCTCAGCACCAGCACCGAAGCGATAACAGCGACGGGCAGCTCTCCGGCCCCAAGGATGGTTGCCAGTCCTGTGCTGATTTTGGGTGCGCCCAGTGCGAATAACAGTACGGGCAAAACAACGCCGAATACGCCTAGGATTAAGCCGAACAGCCATAACCCGTTGTCAAACAGGGATATCTCCGTGTACACTTTCGGCGTGAACAGGATCGTCAGCAGAATCAGACCACCCGTTGAGGTGTAGAAGCTCCGGGTAATCGGTGACATCTGCGTCTCGACCCGGCCGCTGAAGAAGACAAACAAAGCCATCATCAAGGCCGCAGTCAGCCCCAATAAAGTCCCTTTCCAATTCAATTGAAGCTCGCCTGCACCCAAAATCCCCCCAGCCATAATCGTCCCGACAAACAGGATGAATACGGAGATGATGGTGGATTTATCCGGCCATTGCCGTTTCACAATGGCTTCGATAATGACGCCGATCCAGGTGAATTGAAATAGAAGAACGACGGCAATCGATGCTGGAATGCTCTGAAGGGCAAGGTAATACGTGACGCCTGTAAGACATGTACATAACCCAACCCCAGCTAGCCTTAGGAATTGCTTGCCCGTGACCTTTTGACGTCCAAAAAACAGCATCAGCAACAGCAGAATGAGCCAACCTGTCCCGAATTGGCTGATCATAACCTCCTGAAATAGGAACCCTTCCTGGTAAGCAAGCTTTACAACCGTTGACAGAATACCGAAACAGCAAGCTCCCAGAAATACGTAGAATGAATTTTTTAATACATGTAACAATTTCAACTCTCCCTCCACAACAAAAAAACCCCGCTTTTCACTGTTTTGGAGACCAGAAAACAGTAAAAAGTGGGGTTAACTCTGTTTGATATTGAATTATGGTCTTATCTTAAGACAAAACCTCAACATTGTAAATACCAAATGGGATAAGTTTAAATCCAACCGCTTGCCCGTATACCAAACCACGTTCATTACTAACCACCATTTATGATGACAACTTTGCAAAGATCTCTCTCAATTTAGCAACCGCTTCGATCTCCAGAGCTTTAATATCCTCTACCAGCGATATGGCCTTCGTTGCTTGATCCTCCGAATTAGGCTCTCCGCCCACCGGGAATGGGAACATCTGATGCAGGACATTGAACTGCTCACACATTCCTGTATATAACACGCTGGCTTCCTTGAACTGCTGCGTGAGCTCCGATCCTTCCTTATTCGCATCCGGCCAAGCTGCAATCAGTTCCTTGAAGAACTCAGCAGCGTAATACCGGGCATCTCTTAATACCTCGATGTTGTAAGCATGACCGTTCGGTTCTATCTTCCGCCCCTGCAGCGATTTAACCCAAGCATCATATGCCGCAATCCCCTTCACTGCCGTCGGCACCACGCTTTCTTTCCCCTCATATTGCTCGATGGCGGTTTCAAGCGCAAGTCGAAGCTGCTGCTGAAGCGTTAAATCAACGGAGCCCTCAATAGCCAGAACAAATAGATCTTCCATCACGCTTCTGCCGAGATTTTCGTAGGGCAGCGTATCCACTCTGCCGCATACTTCCCCATAGAGAGTTCTCGTTTCATCGTCGTAACCATACAGTGTACCAAATTCCGGGAAGAATATATCCCAAGCCAGCACAGGGTATCCCCGGTCTAGTGAAGCATGAATCAGATCAAGGGCCCTTGGCAGCTCCTGATGAATGCTGCGCTTGCTCATGGCGCTCTTCTCCAAAGCGGTTGGATCCAGCAGATTGGCATTGGTGCCAACGCCGTCCGACATGCCATCTACAAACTTGGAATGGAAGCCGATATTATGAAGGCCCCGAGATAATACTTCACCAAAAAAATACGCCGTTGGACCTGCAATGTGAACTTCATCCGGGATGATGTTGATCCGGAATGCATGACCTGTAAGCCCCATGACCATCGGCAGGGATAACTTCCGATCTGTAAATTGAAGCATTTTATACGTGGCATCCGCAGCGGTTGTCCAAGTTTTGATTTCTTTCAACGGTCCTTCATAAGGCAGAATCTTCTTTTTCATAATTCCCAAGTCCCTTCTCATCTTAATATAAGAGTCAACGGTGACGCGGATTTTTTCTTGGATCACTTTCTTCCGTGATCTCGAAATAATCTGATACACATTGGCCGAAGAGAGCTGAAACAAGTTAGCAATTTCTTGCGGAGACAGCTGATCGAAAAAATGGGATTCGAAAATAAGCCGTTCGCGTGGCTTCAGACATTGAATGATGTCCGTTAAAAAGCGCAGCGTCTCTTGCTGGACGATCCGTTCCTCCGGAACGTGGAATCCAGCGGCAGCTTCGGTTGCAGAATGACGGAGCCTGCCCAGAATACTGTCCAGATTGTTCCACTGATCTGAACTCCCGGCACCATCAGCTCTTCCCCTGCCTTCAAGCTCGGTGAATGTCTGCTCTTTCATCGCAGGGCTTCCCTTAAGGCGGGTATAGGCCTGATTCCGGACGATCCGCTGCACCCACGGCAAGAACCGCCGGGCATCGACCAGTTTCCCCAGATGCATGAACGCACGGATTAGTGCATCCTGTACAACGTCCTCTGCCAGGTAGGACTCCCGGGTTATAGCTCTGGCATAGCCATAAACCTTGGACCGATGACGCCGAACAAGCTCCCCGAATGCTTCCCGCTCCCCTGCCTGCGCATATTTCACCAACTCCTGATCTTCCATCTCATCCCACTGGACCCTGCTGTCTGCTGTCGTTTCCAATTGCTCAAACCCTCTTTCGTATCGTTGACTACTTATATGACCAGAGAAGTTCGTTTTTTCTGACAAAGTAATTGAGAAATATTATACCTTTTTTTGTTTAACCCTGGTGCATTATGCTAAGAACGCAAGCGAAATCAAATGCAACCAGCCGCCACTTGAATTTTATAGTACATAAAAAACGTTCCAAGATGACCCCTAAACCTCGGTCACTCGAAACGTTTTTTTAACAACATGGCTCGCTTAGATTACATCCGCGGCTCCCTGGTGAACCTCCCGGCGAAAATGTCCGGGTTCAGGACGTGTTAGGCCCAGGTGCTCCCTTAGTGTCGTTCCGCTATATTCAGTACGGAACAAGCCTCGTTCTTGCAGCACTGGTATAACCGTATTCACGAAATCATCCAGATCACCCGGCAGAACCGGGGGCATGATATTAAATCCGTCGCAGGCATAACCTTCAAACCAATCCTGCATCATGTCCAGGCCGGCAACGATTTTCAGCAGGGTGCTCTTGCCGCAGCCGCTCGGTCCGATTAACGTAATGAATTCTCCCTTTCGAACCCGCAAATCAATGCCTTTCAGCGCGGTAACATTCCCCGTTGGGGCTTAAAAAATTTTATTTACCCCAAGTCATATATGTCAGAATATAGTCCTTACAGGCAATGGACAAAAGATGCCTAATAATGCGACAATATAATCTGCATGTCATATCTTATATTGTAAGAATTTTGCACAACTAAACGCGAAGAAGCAACATTGCATTTATAGGAAGGGAACGAAAGCATGGCTCAATTATTTTTTAAGTACGGCTCCATGAACAGTGGTAAGTCCATCGAAATTTTGAAAGTTGCCCATAACTACGAAGAACAGAACAAACCGGTGCTCCTCTTTACGTCCGCTATCGATGACCGGGATGCCGTTGGTTATGTATCCTCACGAATCGGCCTGCGCCGAGAAGCGATACCTGTATCCGATACGACCGACATCTACGGGATCGTGAAGGATCATCAGCCTAAGCCATACTGCGTTCTTGTTGACGAGTGCCAGTTCCTGTCCAAGGACAGCATCCTGCAGCTCGTACGGATTGTAGATGAGCTTAATGTGCCTGTCATGGGCTTCGGGTTGAAGAATGATTTTCGCAACGAGCTGTTTGAAGGCAGCCGCTGGATGCTGATTTACGCTGATAAAATCGAGGAAATGAAGACGATCTGCTGGTTCTGCGAGCGCAAAGCGATCATGAACCTTCGCGTCATTGACGGTAAGCCCGTGTATGCCGGCGAGCAGATTCTGATCGGAGGGAATGATACCTACTTCCCTGTTTGCCGCAAATGTCATACCAATCCCCCTTTATCATAGGACGTTTTCACAAGCAGTCCACCATTCAAACGTAAGGAGTAGGATGACCCATGCCGATAGTCAGACCGCTATTAACCGACCAGGATTTTCAGGAAGTGATGGAGCAGCAGATCCGTATACGCATCTTCAAGGATAATCATCTGATTGATTCCGGCAGTCTCGTCATCCGCTTCACTGACGAAACCGTCATTACGCAATCCAGCGTCAGCTCGCTCGGCTATCATAAGCGGGATGAATGCGAATTTTTTGAAGTACGGAAATGAGAAATGATAGATGGATTGCCTGAGTGATTCATGATAGACCTCTTCTACGAAGATCTGTCAGGGCCTCAGGCAATCCTTCTTTATCTCAGGGAGAGAGCCGCATATAGCGGCCACAAAAAACAGCGGCCTTCTGCAGAACGATCTGCAAAAAACCGCTGTTCGTTAATCAACCTATTACAATAAGAGCATCGCTTGTACCCTAGTGAATATCAGACTTCGCCATGCTCCCACCCAGCACATCCGCGACATTTTGAATCGAAATAAATGCGTTCTTATCAATTTCCTGCACGACCGTCTTCAGCTTCGCAATCTCCAGCCGGGTGATGACGCAATAAATCATCTGCGTATCCTCTTTGGAATACCCGCCCTTGGCATAGATCATGGTCGTGCTGCGGCCCAGACGCTGCATGATGGCATTTGAAATTTCTTCGTATTCATTGGATATAATCGTAACGGATTTGGACTCGTCCAAGCCCTCTACCACTATATCCATCACTTTTGCCGCTATGTAGTATGAGAAGATCGAATACATGGCCGAATCTGCACCAAATACAAACCCTGCCGTAATAAAAATAAACACGTTGATAATCATGATGATTTGTCCGACCGGCATCCGCAGCTTTTTGGACAGCAGGATAGCAACGATCTCCGTACCGTCGAGCGCTCCGCCATAACGGATGACAAGACCTACCCCCAGCCCCAGAACCAAACCACCGAACAGCACCGCTAAAATTTTCTCGTTCGTAAACGGGTCTACATGATGCAGGAAGGTTGTCGCCACTGACAATACCACAATCCCGTATAATGTGGAAAATGCAAACGTTTTACCGATCTGCTTGTAACCGATGAACAGAAACGGTAAGTTGATAATAAATAGGAACACCCCCAGATTGATGGGCGTAATCGATGATAATACGATGGAAATACCGGTAATACCACCGTCGATAATTTCGTTGGGCACCAGGAATATTTCAAGCGCCACAGCCATCAGAATTGCACCGATGGTGATAAAGATGAACCGTTTCAGAATTTCGCCGACTGTCAGATTTTTGTGTTTTTTGACCATGCCATTCTCCTTTTGTATCTTTTTTCACACGAAGTGCCTGTCGAAGAACCATTGTATTAAAAAAAGGAATGACATGTCAATGTTGACACGCAAAGTGACATGGGTCTTTTAGGCCATTGCCTTGTCATCCAGACATAAAGAACGCAGATGCTGATCGATAATCCTCTCGATCTTTTCTGTGGCGAGCTGCTGCGGCCTCATGATATGGTGTATCGCTAACCCATCCACCAATGCGTATATTCGTTCCTTCTCATATTCAAGATCCAACTCCGATTTAGCCAGCTTATGGGCAACCAGCGTATCCACCACATAATGGCACGCCTTGGTTAAACCATCGTACATATGATCAGTCATTATTCTTAACTCGGGATAGACTAACGCTTTGGCAACAAACGACATCCACACCTCCATTTCCATCGTCCTATCCTCATCCATCGGCAGAAATTGCATCAACACTTGCTTTACATCCTCAAACACGGGTCCGTTCAAGGATAGTGAAGAAAAACGTTCTTCAATCCGTTCGATAATAAGCTTCATACAGAAAGTCAACAGCTCAGCCTGGCTGGTAAAATAGTGCCTCAGCGAACCTACGGATAATCCAGCCTCTTCCGCGATATTGCGCACCGTCGCTTTTTCGAGTCCACCCCTCTGAATCACCCGCAGGGCAGCCTCAGCGACCCGTTGTCTTTGTTTATCATGATCTACAATTTTCGGCATAACCCCATTATACACTCCCGGTTTTTTTTAATACAACGTACTATAAACAACATTTCAGCGTCTTTGGTTTGCTTCTTTAATGCCCACTCTCGTAAAAATAGGTTCTCTCTATGGAACACCTTGGTAGAACCAATATGGGGCAATTATATGGTCACGATCGGTTCGGTCATCATCGGAATTATTCTCTTGGTCGTGTGGTCACTGCGGAGCAAGAATCGAATCGATTGGAATGGGGTCGAGCCGGATCTTCCTCCGAATTCATATCCAGAAACCAAGAAAGCTTCGCTGCCCACCCATTCTGGGTAACAACCGTTAACGGTTAAAGCTCAAACTCACCGCTGCTTACGGGGAGTTTGAGCTTTATTTGTGTTCATCCATCCGGTCCAATACCTGCAATTTATAATATTGGTTTCCGTTATGCTATAATATATTCCATCCGAGATCGACCAGAAAATACATAATTTTACCCTAGGCAGGGAGAGGATTTACTCATCATGTTGGAATGGCTTCAGAATTTATGGACCCATATAAAGGAAATTGACATGGATCAAGTACAGGGATGGCTTGAGCAGTATTCACAGCTAGGTCCCATTCCTGGTATTTTGCTTCCATTTATAGAGGCGTTTCTGCCCATACTGCCCCTTATCGTCCTTGTAATGGGGAACTCCGCAGCCTACGGTTTATGGTGGGGATTCTTACTGTCCTGGATCGGCGTTTGCCTTGGATCCATTACCGTGTTTTGGATCGTTCGCAAGCTGGGCGGCAAGCTGGGATTGCTTATTCAAAAAAGAATGCCGGGATCCCAGCGTTTTTTCCATTGGATCGAAGAAAAAGGCTTTACGCCGATCTTTATCCTGTACTGCTTCCCCTTCACGCCTTCCTCGCTGATCAATATTGCATCCGGCATCAGTACGGTATCGGCTACGACATTTACGATAGCTGTTATGGCGGGTAAATCCGTAATGATCTTCATGGTCGCTTTTATCGGACATGACTGGCAAGCGTTTATAACACAGCCCTGGCGTATTCTAATCGCAGTCGTTGTCCTATGGCTGCTGTGGTTAACCGGCAAAAAGATGGAAAAACGTTACCATCACGAAGATCAGCCGGGAAGTATCGTGATAAGCAACAAAAAGACAAAGCGTTAAATCCATAACAAGACCCGCCCATCCGTTGCAACCGGGACTGGCGGGTCTTGTTATAGTAGACATGCTTAGATGCGGGACAAACCCATCTTACTCCAATACGTAAGCCGCCAGTTTATGTACCGCCTCGAACCCCGCACGTTGATACAGCTGGATCGCGCCTTCATTTCTCTGGTCCACGCATAACGAGATGTCCTCCAGCTGTACGATATGGAACAGATAATGAAGCGCTTGGTCAAGAAGTGCCCGGCCATAGCCCTTCCCCCGGAAATTTTCGGATACTGCGATGTATTCAATGCTGCCTTCCTTGAATTCGGGTTCACCTTCCACATAAACATAGCCAACGAGCTCTCCTTGTTCCGTAAGCATAAAGAGTCGGTGATCTTCGTCCAGCTGCTGCATAATATCCTGAGCGCTGAGATATGTATTAGGGAAGTTCGTACCATGCAGCTTCGCAAATTCATCCGCATACTCGGGTGTGAAATCCTGGAGTCCCGAAAGGCCATCCGTTAATAGAGCAGACTTTCGGAGTCGTAGAACATGATGCTCTCCTGACTTTCTCCCCCCTTTGTCTTCCATAAAGCGTGCAGCGGATTGATGATCCACGTTATAAAATCCGTAATAACGATTTACGCAGCCTTCCAGCTTCGAGGTCCCTGCATCCCATAGCTGCTCCGCCAACCGATTCCATTGCTCACCTTCCGCGTCGATAAAAGGTCCCCATAATTCAGCGGACCGTTCTTCTTCATCAACATCGAATCCCAATGCCCCCACAATTTGATCTTGATCATATATGACGGTGAATTTTTGACTGCTCAGTTCGCCTTTCTCCGTGAATTCCGCCTGAAGTGTGCTGTAAATCTCGCCTTCCTGTTCACCGCAATATCCGACATGATGATGACGAATCCCATTTAATCTTGCAAGAAAGGAAGATAACTCTCTAAGTTTCATATCAGCTTGCTCTAAAATCATCTGTAAATGTGCTCCTTGTTCATATTCTGCTAGAAGTGTTACAGCTAACGTTCATTGCCAAGCTTTTCGAATATGTTTTGGTCAATTCTACCATATGGTGATGCCCACTGACCAAGTTTTAACAAAAAAATGGGCCTCCCAAGTTCATGGAAAGCCCATCTTGTCATTCGTCAATATGTCAGTGTGGGACTCCCTGTTCGGTTATCCCTTCTCGGAGCGCTCCCCTTTCTGGGAAGCGCGCATCCGTTCACGTTCGCGCTTGAGTTCAGGCTTGAGGTCATCGTGGACGCTGTTCTCCCACATGGATACGCCTGATCGATACGCCGCCCTCCCATTCAAGTGACCCGCTACCGGCCCCGTAATAAATACGAATACAATTCCCAGCAGCAGTTTTGCACTGACATGCTCCAGGTAGAAGGTGAAATACAGAAATGCACCTGCAAGAATCAAGAGGACGCCTAGCGTAGCACTTTTCGTTGCTGCATGAGACCTCATATAAACATCCGGCAGACGAATAAGGCCAAATGCACTCAAGGCACCAAGTAAAGCTCCGAGCAGCACCATCAGCGCGATCAAAAACTCACCGATCTGACTCATCGTTTGTGCGTTCAATGACATCACCCCTCTCGATATATCTGGCAAGCGCAGTTGTTCCGATAAACGTCAGTATCCCGATTAGCAGAATGATATCGAAATAGACAGTTGTCCGGAACAGCATGCACAGAACAGCGATCATGGACAACAGTAGAATTCCAATCGTATCCAGCGACATGATCCGGTCGTTCATGGAAGGTCCCTTGATTAATCGGTACAAGCAGCCCAGTATAGCCAGCGACAAAATCACCAGAGAGGCAATCAGGATGCTATGAATCATGTGCGGGTCACCTCCTTGATCGCGCGTTCGAAGGTATCGCGGATCTGATTCGACAGCTCTTCGACATCTTCAATATCCATCGCATGAATATACAGTGTCTGACCATCGCGAGACACCTCCAGGGTAAGCGTTCCTGGCGTCAAGCAGATCAGGCACGATAACACCGTAATCTCCCAGTCGGATTTCAGCTCGGTTGAGTAGGCGAAGATGCCTGGACGAACATTCAGCTTCGGTCTTAGGATCTGTCCAATTACCGTGAAACTCGATTTTAACAGCTCCCTTAGGAACAAGAGCAGCAGCAGCATGATGGACCACAGCTTGCGCAAATAGAAATCGTTCGGCCAGAAGCGTCGCAACAGATAAATCAGCAAGATTCCGATCAGATAGCCGATGATCAATTGCTGGGGGGACCAATTATTGTTCAGGAACATCCAGACAACGGCAATGATGATATTTAACAGAATTTGATGGCCCATATCCACTACTCCTTTAATACAGCGTTAATGTATAGTGATGGATCGGATAATACGGCGCCTGCTTGAGAGGTGTAGGAATATATCCACTCCGAACCCACCCCAAGGACAATCACCATAACCGTTAGCCCAATAGCTGCCGCATAAGCTGTCTTGTGGATTCTGACCGGTTTTGATTCTTGGAGTCGAGGTGATTCGCCCCAGAATGCCCCCATAAACACTTTGATCAAGGAATACAATACCGCCAAACTTGATGCCAATGCCAGTCCTGTTAGCACATAATGGCCTCCGCTCAATCCGCCGCGAACGATGAGGACTTTGCCAAGAAAGCCGCTAAGGGGCGGGATGCCGACCAGAGCCAGTGCAACGATAAAGAACATCCATCCCACCAAAGGATGGCGCTTCATCAGCCCGCCCATATCGCTCAGCTTGTTCGCGCCTGCACTGGCGATGATGATACCGCCCAGAATAAAGAGCAGCGCCTTTGCTATCATGTCATGCATCAAGTAGAATACAGCTCCGTTCAAGGAGTCAGACGATGCCGTCGCTATGCCGAAGGCGATAAAGCCAACGCTAATAATAATGTTATAGTTCAGGATTCGTCCAAGATCCTTATACGCAACCGCGCCCAAACTCCCCAGAATCATCGTTGCCGCAGCCATCCAGCCGATGACGGCGTGGATGCCGCCGGTATCGTGATAGAAGATCAACGTAAAGGTACGGATAATCGCATATAACCCAACCTTCGTAAGCAGCGCGCCGAACAAAGCCGTAACTGCCGCCGGAGGTGCACTGTAGGAACCGGGCAACCAGAAGAACAGGAACAAACCGGCCTTCAAGGCAAATACAATCAGGAACAGAAGGCCGATGACCGACAAGATTCCATCCTGCTGAACTTCGGCCACGCGCAGAGACAGATGCGCCATATTCAACGTTCCGACTGTGCCGTATAAATAAGCGACAGCTGCAACAAACAAGGTGGATGAAATAATATTAATCAACATGTACTTTAAGGTCTCCCTCAGCTGGCGCTTGGTGCCGCCCAGCACGATCAAGGCGTAGGAAGCGATCAGCATAACCTCAAAACAGACAAACAGGTTAAACAAATCCCCTGTCAGGAACGATCCGATCACGCCAGCCAGCAAGAATTGGAAAAAAGCATAGAAGTAATGCTTCTCTCTCTCTTCCCCGATGCTCCGGAAAGAATAGAACAGACAGGCAGCCGCGACAATCAACGTCGTAAGCACCAGCAGTGCCGCGAGCATGTCGGCTACAAATACGATTCCATACGGCGGCTGCCATCCACCCATGTGAAGCGTCTGGATGCCCTCATTGTTTACCTGACTTACAATGAACAACGCCACAAGCAGGTTTACTGCGATACTAATCGCACTGATCCAACGCTGAACACGAACATATTTGGAGCAGAAAATAAGAATAACAGCTGTAACCAGCGGAATAAGGAGAGGAAGAACAATTACATTATTCATCATCCATCCCCCTTAGCTCCTCCATGTTGTCCGTGCCCAAGCGTTGATACGCTTTATACGCCAGTACGAAGAAGAACGATGTGACGCCAAAGCTGATGACAATGGATGTCAGAATCAACGCTTGCGGAACGGGGTCAACGTAGGATGAAGCCTTCTCGCCAAGCAGCGGAGCAGCACCGGTCTTCAGCCGCGACATGGTGAGCAGCAGCAGATGAACGCCATGGGTCAACAGTGACGTACCGAGAATAATCCGCAGCAAGCTTTTGGATAAGATCTGGTATATCCCAACCGCAAAAATAATCCCGATGGCAAGCGACATATAAAGTTCCATGGTCAGTTATCCCTCCCAATCGAATTGATGATGGTCATCGTTACGCCAACGACGGCTAAATAGACGCCGAGGTCGAAGAGAACCGCAGTAGCCAGCTCGGTTTCCCCGAGCAACGGCAGGTTGAAGTAACCGAAGGAATGACTTAAGAACGGTGCGTCAAAAGCAAAGGAGCCGATCCCTGTAAGGAGTGCAATGGCAAGTCCAGCAGCCGTAACCTTTCGGAATTCGAACGGCACGATCTTCCGGGTCATATCCATGCCGAAAGCCATCGATAACAGAACCAGTGCGGCTGAAGTCATCAGCCCCCCGATAAATCCTCCGCCCGGCTCATGGTGTCCCGAGTTGAATAGGAACCATGAGAAGGTTACGACGATAAAGATAACCACCTTGGACATGGTGCGCAGAATGACATCATTGCTGTTAGGGAGATATGCCCCTTCATAACGATCCCGTTCGCCCAAAATGCCTTCACCTAAATCGATTTTAATCAAGGCATAAATCCCAAGGGATGCTATGCCGAGAACCGTAATTTCAAGCAGGGTATCAAATCCACGGAAGTCCACCAGAATGACGTTGACGATATTTTTACCGCCAGCCAAATGGTAGCTTTCTTTAATGAAGTAATCCGCAATGGAGTCAAAGGTTCTGCCGCTGCTCGCAGCCAATGCGATCAAGGTCACGACAGCACCGACGCCTACCGAAATGAGCAAATTCCTCCACTTCAGGCTCATCGGTACCTTCTCCCGCTTCAGCTTCGGCAGATGATAGAAACAGAGCAGGAACAGCATGACGGAAACCGTCTCGACAACCATCTGGGTCAGCGCCAAATCCGGAGCCCGGAACAGGACGAAGAACAAGGTCACCATATAACCGGCAGCCCCGGTTAATATAATCGCCATCAATCGTGTTCGTACGAACGGAAGCGCAATGACCGGGATGACCAGACCGAGGATGGCAACGGCCTCATAGAAGGACATCGGTGCGTAGTCCGTCATATCAAATCCAATATGATCGACCAGCAGAAGCCCCCCGCCAAGCACGGCTATAAAAAACACAAAGATATAGATCACATAGTGACGGAGCGAACCTGTCATGTAGGTTGAGGTCAACGACTTGCCGCCTCTTTCGAGGACGCGCAATCCCCCGTCATACAGATTGTTCAATGTGAATCGCTTGAAAAGCGTTGTATTCAAGATACGCGCTCTGCCGTGAAGCTTATACAGAACGGTACCGAGAACAATGATGCCGATGGTCATGAAAATTTCCGTTGTCCACCCGTGCCACATCTCGATATGCACGTGGAAACGATCCTCTGCCGCGAGCAACCCCGGATGAATGGCGGCCATCGCCGGTTCAATGAGTGCATGGGACAGCAGATTCGGAAACAGCCCGAACACGATGGCCAGCGATGCCAGAATAACCGGGGGAATCAGCATCCCCAGCGGTGCTTCGTGCGGCTTCTTCTCCAGTTTTTCAGGCTGAAAGCGTCCGGTGAAGGTTTTGAAGACCAGGATCATGCTGTACAGGAACGTAAACACGCTGGCGATCCAGGCAACGACCGGTATCAGCACACCCCAGGTCTCGGCATTCCAGAAATTCATCTGAGACGCTTGAAGGACCGCCGTAAAGAACATTTCTTTACTCAGGAATCCGTTAAATGGAGGCAGACCGGCCATGGAAAATGCACCAATGACAGCCACGGTAAACGTGATTGGCATGAGCGACATCAGACCTCCGAGTTTCCGCAGATCGCGGGTGCCCGTTTCATGGTCCACAATACCAACAACCATAAACAAAGCGCCCTTAAATATCGCATGGTTCATCAGATGAAAGATGGCGGCTGTCGTTGCTTTCGTATAGAGCAGCGTGTTCACGCCGCCTCCATAATAAGCTGCGGCAGAGCCAAGACCGAGCAAGCTCATGATCAGCCCCAATTGGCTGATGGTGGAGAATGCCAGCAGTGCTTTCAAGTCCGTCTGCTTGATCGCACGGATCGAAGCGTAGATCAGCGTGGTCAAGCCCGTAATCGTTATGATCCAGAACCAGGAGGCTTGCCCGGCAAACACCGGACTAAAACGGGCCACCAGATAGATTCCGGCCTTGACCATCGTAGCGGAGTGCAGATAAGCACTAACTGGAGTCGGTGCTTCCATCGCATCCGGCAGCCAGATATGGAACGGGAACTGCGCGGATTTGGTGAATGCTCCCAGCAGGATCAGAATCATGGCCGGAATAAACAGCGCGTCTCCCGTAATGCTCCCCACATTCGCTACAATCTCCCGCACGCTAAAGGTGCCTGTCATGATAAAAAGGAGAATAAACCCTGCAAACATGGCAAGTCCGCCGAACACGGTAATCAGCATGGATTTTAAAGCTCCGTATCTGGAGCGGTCGCGATGATGCCAGAATGCAATCAGCAGGAATGACGAGATACTTGTCAGTTCCCAGAAGCCGTACAGCACCATCAGGTTATCGGAGAGCACAACACCAAGCATGGCGCCCATGAACAGAAGCAGATAGATGTAAAATCTATGAACGGCTTCCTTGTTCTTGTCCATGTAGAAGATGGAGTACAGTACAACGAGTGAACCAATACCAGATATTAATAGTGCAAAAATTAAACTTAATCCATCCAAATAAACGGTAAAGTTTATTCCCACGCTTGGAATCCATTCCAGGACAGCTTGAAGCTGTTCACCTCCCTGAATGGTTGGGATAAGTCCCAAGAAATAGGCGAACAGGACAACCGGTACCGGCAAAATCACCCATCCGGTGTGAACACGGCCGATGAGCTTGTAAGTCAACATAACCACAAGCGCTACGATAAAAGGTGCCATAACGGCGATGTGCAGCAAAGACAAAGTCTACTCCTCCTATAGTCCGATTTTTCCTTCATTAGTAGTATCTCCCCATTATTTAGGCATAAGTCCAAAAAAACACAAAAAGAGCCCGCTGTTGGCAGGCTCCTCCAGGTAAAACCATATGGTATTTTTTCGAATCACACTGAAAAACAGTATATCTTGAGATCAAAACTTTGTCAAAGGGTATGTTGGAATGAAAAAGGGACAATCAGGAAATCACTGTATATAAAGGAGTGGTTCCCATGTTGATCAAAAAAGCGGTTGTTTGCGCTTTCATCTTTCTCGCTATTTTAGCAGCCGCCATCGTAACAAATACTCGTACACATCCCACTTATCAGCAGGAAAACACGTCAACCAGGGTTTATCAAACTCAAGAAACCCCATGGTTCTTACCCCGAGAATACGTAAAAATCATTCGAACATCACCCGAGCCTCTGCCGGATGAGCCTTAATTCACAGACATACGGCATTTATCCGTGAAACTGAATTTCATTATTCTCCTTGTTTCGTTTATTTCTTCGAATCACCCACGAAATGATCAGAATGATGGCCAGCACCACGACGATTCCTGCTGCATAATAACCGTACCGGTTAATCAAGGCTCCAATATGATCGACGACCTGATCTCCGACAAACATGCCTAAAGAGAAATAACCGATGGTCCATACAAAGGACGCGGAATACGAATACATCACAAATCTGCGATACGGCATCCCTTTCATTCCTACCGCATAGGGCGTCACGTTGCGCAAGATGGGCAAAAAAGCGCTAATGCATATGGCGTAATTGCCGTATTGGCGGGTCAACCGTTCGGATACATCAAGAAACTGGCGGATTTTCGACTTTTCCTGGGCGCGGTTTAACAGCTTGCTCGCGGTAAAGCGACTAAGCATGTAACCTACCGTCGATCCCGAGCACACACCAAGAAACGTCATGATAAAAGACGGAAACGGCGTTAAAATCTCGGATGCCGCTAACGCTCCGCCTGTCATTGCCACGACTTCATTAGGCACAGGAAGACCGACCAATCCAAGGCACAATACGACGAATAATGCGTAGTGCCCGATCTGTTCTATAAAATTGAATAGCGTATCCACCCCTGCCCCCCTAATCCGTCCCTAGAATAGTATCAGCTTATATGACAACGTAGTTTTCGCAAACGTGCTGCAGGCGAGGATATGAACTGGACCTGAGACCAGTTTTATTATGGATCATGCCATTAGAGATTTTTAAATGCCGATATAAACGAACCCGGATCATCCTTCACCGTGTACGAATACACTCCTTGCTGGGTGTGCAAGTATAAGAAACCACCGCCGTCTCCCATCGGCCGATACGACAGGTCAAAGACCTGCTTGATGGGGAACTCCCGGTATTTCGTTACGATGCGATCCTCGTACAGGAACATCTCCCGCCCCTGCTCTTCCGTTCGTTGTTCGATACCATCCACGACTCGGTTGATTTTGTAGTACGGCTGCACGGCTACCCAATTCACAAGCTCCCTCCTTGCTGTCTTTACATTTTTATTTGGAAGATTGCACTTCCCCCTTCTTCTTTCTTCGGCTCCTGATTCGTTCCAGCAGCTCCAGCGCCCCGATAAATAGTACGAATACAACGAAGAGCGCAATCGCCCGGCCAGGCTCGATCAGACCGGTAATAGACGCAACGATGCCGGTAATGCCTACAATAATAATACCTATTACGGATAGTTTCCAACCTGTTAACATATGTATGCTCCTAAAGTAAACGTAATTGCCACCCATCAAGATCACAGCTGCATGATCAAAAAACGTTAGATACACACGGAATGTATCATAAAGAAGCCCTCATATTCAAGTTATAATCGATTTTCAATTTCAATTGCCAACCCTCGTTACATTTGCAATAATTTACTCAGGAGAGAATGAATAAACCCACCTCCAAACACAAAAAAGACAGGGGGAACACGGTATGAATTCAACAACCTGGATACTGATTATTCTATTCGTTGTGGTGGATGTATGGATTATTTCTTTTTTCGTGAAACGCTCGTTGCGCAAACACAGCAGCCAGTCACTCCCTAATGGCAATAAGCTTCGACGCGGGAAAATACCTGAACTGCCGCCGATCGTCAAGGCAGGAAGCCCGGCGAGTGAGCTTGTCGGCAAATTGGAGGCTGCACTGCCCTACACCTATCAGAGCATGCTGAAGCAACGAGTAATGAGTGAGCATCCGAATCTGTCTGAACAGGAGTATGAATGGAGATGGCAGGAGCTTAAACGGTTCTTCATCATGTGCGCCGTGCTGGATCGTGTCCCAATGTTCAGCAAAGACGTGGATGAAGTATGGCATGAAATGTTGATGTATACATACGAGTACCAACAATTCTCGGAACGCTTTCTTGGAAAAATGCTTCACCACGCTCCAAATACCGGAAGCGAGCATGTGCCTATTCCGAATGAACGTGCGTGGTTTGATACGGTATATGTACAATTATTCGGTTGGCATGAATACAGCGCCAAGCTATGGGGAGCTTTCTTTCGCGTCCCGCTGCCGCGTGAAGAGCTGGAGATCTACACTTCCCGCCATTTCACCGTGAATCATGGCCAGAAGCGCTTTAATGCCTGGACCTACGAGAAGATGCCTGCAGCGCGTACGGCCATCGATGCAATCATCCTGGATCTGCAGAATCGGGTTCGAACCGCCCAAGAGGAGCCGCATCGACAAGAGCAGCTGGTCAATTTCCGAAATAGCGATGTGCTCCTGGCAGCGGCCGTCTATTTTGCCTGGAACGCACCGGAACAATTTGGTGACCACATGATCCCTGATGATCGTGAGCTTCACAAAAACAGCAGCACCTCCTCCTGCACGTACGCATCGGCATGCGGATCTGGCGGATCGGATTCGGGCGATGGGTCATCAGGCGATGGATCTGGATCCTCTTGCAGCAGCGGTTCATCCTGCAGCAGTGGGTCCTCTTGCGGGAGTGGCTGTGGCGGCGGCTGCAGCAGCTAAGTTGCAAACTTAACATGAACATGAGCGCCTACTTATAATGCTGAGATTTCAGGCTCATGCTTATCCCGGGACGAAAATAACAAACGGTCATAGTAAATTCACTTGCTCAGTCACGCATAAGTGCATATGTCCGGAAAACACCATACATCTCTAACCAAAACAAAGAAGCGCCTGAACCCATTCCTCGATGGTTCAGGCGCTTCTATTCATGATATAAATTGGCATATTAATTGTTAGACGAGAGAACCAAACCGGAACGGGTTTGCGGTCCAACCTTACGCACGGAAACCTGGTTCCGCTCGGCCCAACGCGTAAGACTCCGAATCCCTTTACAATTCTTCTCTTCAAATTTAAAGCAGCAATACATCGGATTCATGTTCTTGTCCTTGAGGTTAATTTGGAATGCAGTTTTATGGCATCCGGAAACCTTGATCTCACGAATCTGGTCCGCATGAATTTCTACGCCATTGATGGTGATCGTATCTGAATTCTCCTCAATATTCACTTCCCGTTTCACCAATCGGGCATACCCTTCAATCGCTAGTGCCGCAACAACAACGACGTTCACCGCCATCTGCATATAGAATAGGACAGGATAAGAATATTCGGTCAAGGTAGCTACTTGAAACAGAATAATGCTAATAACAAAGGAAAACAAAATAACGTCTTTCATTCTCGTAGAGTAATGGATTGCGTATTTCATCATAATCAGCTCCGTTCATTCTGTAAGGGTTTTCATTTAACTCTTACCCTATTATAACACCATTGTACATAATTTTGACACATATCATTCACATTTTTGTCAATAAATTATTTGCGTCGTTCCATATCCTATGCTTATCCGATGGGTCGCGTGTCGTTCATGGTCTAACTGAACAGAAAAAGGAGCTACCCCTTAAGGGATAGCTCCTGCTGCTTACCTATGTCTTACTTGGTTAACGCCGTATTTCCTTCCTTTCCCCGAAACCCTTTCATCACGACAGATACGGTATCAATAAGGGTAATGACCACAATGATGTAAATGAGGCCGTCCCTGAATCGATCCCAAATTGATTTTACGGTCTCATATGCTTCATCTCCCGGCGTTACGAGACCCGCTAGAACGAGCTGATCCATGAATGTCGGATTCCAGATCGTTATATCGGAGAACAAGATGACTGCCACGATAACGGAAGCCACGTTAAACATGACATGAACGACGGCAAGCTGCGGCGTCCACTTTCGTGTAATTAACTTGATGCTATCTTTGAGCATGCTGAAGGCTGTCAGAAACCATATCAACGGGAGATACTTGGCAAATGCAGCTAGTTCAAATACAGGAATAGCAACCAGGGTTTCATTTAATCGATAAACACCGATCAGATCAATAGAAAACGTGAATAATACGAAGAACAGTATGGAAAATATGATGCCGAGCACAGGCTCAATCGGTTTAATCTGCGAGGCAGGATCCGGTATTACGGGTAAATCGGCCGGTTTCCATGCATCTTTGGGGACTTGGCGAGTACCACGGTATTCGATATAGGCAAAAATCACGGTGACCCAAACGAACGCTTGGGTTGCTACACTCAGCAATGAGACGAAGTACTCAAGAAGCTGCTCGGCGGTGGGATCCGAGCGTGTAAAGAAATCAATGATATAGACGATGCCAAGAGCAACGGCTATCGAATACAGAACGATCCTCAGGACGGACCAATAGCTGTCAATCAAACCGGGACCAATGAGATACCTTTCCCTTCCTTTGTATCTGGCTGCCATTTCCCCGGGCGGCCCGAGCTCAAGCAGCACCTGTTCTACAGCTTCAGTGCTTGCGATCTCACCACCAGCGCCCCTGTCTTCCAGCATATCTTCGATGAGTCCATGAAGTTCCTTTTCAATATCGGCCCTTTGCGATTCGGGCAGTTTCTGCGTCACTGCATAAATATACCTGTTAATCAGATCCATTACCTGAGTCCCCCTTGTCATCAACAAGTCCCTCCAGACTTGTCATCATAACCTTCCATTCATGATATAGCTGCCGATATATATCCTTACCTGTCTGACTTATGATGTAATATTTTCTCGGACGAGCCTCATTCGTATCCCACTCGCTATCCAGCAAGCCTTGTTTCTCCAACCGCCGCAGCAAGGGATACAGGGTACCCGCTTCCACGCTGATCCCCTTCTCCTGCAGTATGGTCACCAATGAATATCCATACTGAGGTTCCGACAATTGGCTGAGGACACCAAGAATGATGGTTCCTCGCCGAAGCTCCTGCACCAAACTGTGCAGAATGTCTTGATCCTCTGACATATCATCAACTCCTGGAAATTATTATACTGTATGTCACACACTAATGTATATAGTCTAATGATTATTATCCGCAAATATTTTTCAATTAATACTTGTTGCAAGGCTACTGAACCAGACAGCAGGCCACATTAAAGCCTCTCCTTTCATGTAAAAAAGGTTATCATACGACCGGGACAGTCCCAGACCATAAGATAACCTTCTTAAATACTCTCATCTCATTTAGACAGCCACCGCCGGATGGGTTAACGTTTCACGATTGCCGAACGAATCAGTTCCCTCTGCAATATAGTGAAACATTCTCAAAATGGCCCCCTTATAAATAAAGTTATTGGCCACATTGTACGCAACTGGCTCTAGTTTGCTGCTGATAGCCCCAGGTGGCTCCGCCAAGTGCGATGCCTAACAACAACCATCCTCCGTACACCATCGATACCATCAATCCGTTGCCATCAAAACGCACTGGACCATCAGCCAGACCTAGTGCTTGCATTAAAGCCCCAAATATCGCCAGTAGTCCCATAGGAGCTGTCATGCAGGCGGCGATCCAACCTCCAGTGATTAAAATCCAGCGAGGAACTTTTTTGCCAGCAAAAAACGGGACCCAACGTGGGAATATGCGCCCCCACCTTTGGACAAGAGCAAGGGAAAGCAATGCACTAGCGCCGAAAACCAGAATTTCCCCAAACGCAGTATGATGACCGAAATTTTGACCGCCCCCTAAGGCCCCGCCAATTGACCAGTAGATTTTCAGTAAAGGGTATGGAAAAGAAAGGATGAAGGCGGTATAGCCAAGCCACGCATTCGAGCGAATCTTCCCCTTGATCAAGAGCCCTTGGCCACACGAAACACATGCACCGCGGGATACGCGCTGATAAGAGATGGTAACCATCGCCAGTAATATTGCCCCTGTGAGGCTTATAGCCCGAGACGCAAAGCCTAACCAGTCCACGACGGGGGGCAAACCAGGTATTCCAAGCACAGCGGCCGTTCGGAGTGCGTCAAAGACAATACCAGCTGATGACCAAGTTAATAGAATAGAAGCACTCCATGCACTGGTTAGTACGAGTAGCCGTGGTACAAATCTTACTCGTGTCCAACCCGTTGACAGCAGCAAAGCGATCACTCCAATTATTGCGGCGAATGCCGTAACCCACAGGGGAGCAAATCCCTTTGTATATTCTGGCCCGTCTGGAAAAAAAGGCTTGAATATAACGATTATCAGAGTTATGGCACAGACCCCGAGTGCAGCCCAAACTTTAAAATAAGATTGTATGGTCGGATCTTTATCAACTAATCTCATAATCTGAGCACCATCCTCTTAATCATTGTTTCTCCAATCTGATTTTGATTATTTGAAGACATCGTTGGGAACAGCTCCTTCAGTTTTCATTTCGAACTCAGTTTTCAATAATTTCACAGAAACATTTCTTTCCCGAAAATAGACTGAGGTCTATTTTCCAGCTAGACCTTAGTCTTAAATATGATTGATCAAACCAAGCTTTGAAAGCCTTTTCATCTGGTTTAACAGGTCTTCCCCATCTTAAGCGTGATCCAAAGGCGTTCTTTACTTCGGTTTGGTCCTTACCTAAAATACTAAAATACGCTTCAAACCGAAAACATGCCAGTCCTTATCGTTCCGTAGGAACGAAGACTGACACGCTGCATAACTTTTTATCACAATAAAACTATACGATCTCCTGCGCTTCCTTGCCCAGGAGACCCAACATACGAAGGCCGTACTGTATACCATCTTGATCAACATCCCGGGTTATATATCTGGCCGCCTGCTTGACAATCTCCGGCGCATTGCCCATCGCCACACCGTAGCCCACGTACGACAGCATCTCCAGATCATTCAGATAATCGCCAAATGCGATGCTATCTTCCAAATCGATCTGAAGCAGCTGAATCAATTGTTTGATCCCTCCGGCTTTGGAGCCGCCAGCCGGCAACACATCGATTCCATAAGGGCCCCATCGAACGAAATCGAACCGACCTTCGAATCTGTTCACGTAAGCAGCTTCCTCTTCCTCCGTGCAGAATACAATAGCCTGATAAATATCTCTGCCCAAGTAATATTCGGGATCATATTCCGGGATCGTGAGTTTCAGTTCCCCCCAGCTTGAATCGATATGAACATGCTGAGTTACGTTCATCTTCATGGCCTCACTGCCGGCATATATGATCGGATGATCAAGCTCCACGGCCTGCTCTGTCAGCTGCTGCAAGGCGTCTTGTGCTAATGGATTTCCATATATCGGTTTGCCTTCATGAACCACATACTGACCGTTCAAACAAACATAAGAATTGATACCGAGCTCTTCCCGCAGCTCTTCAAAATGATAAGGAGCGCGCCCTGTCGCTATGGCGACGATGTGCCCGGCTTCCTTTAACTCACGAATGGACTCCTTGGTTGTAGCTGGAACCTTCTTTTCATGATCCAGCAGCGTCCCGTCAATATCAAAAAATATGATTTTCTTATTCAATAAAACTCGCCCCTCTTCCGTATATTCTTGCCAGTAACCATATTGTAAATGATGAAAAGCATTTCAGAGCAAGCCATTATTTCTGCAAGGTCGATCGGACGCTTCCCGATCATGCATAAAAACCGCGCCGGAGCGCGGTTTTTATGATATCAAAAATCGAATAAATATAAATAATTATTTCGCTTCCGAGCGAACCTCATCGAGCATTTTATCATTGAATCCGAACAACCAAGTCAACACAAAAGTTAGAGCCATCGCTGTTAAGTTGCACAAAATGTAAAGTGGAAGCTGACTGTTCAAGTATAAGAGCGTACCGGGAATAACGGTAATCGCCATACCCGTAGCCTCAAGCTGGAAGATGGAAGCCATGAAACCGCCCACGCCACCGCCGATCAGGGCGATAACGAACGGTCTGACGTAACGGAGGTTGACCCCGAAGATCGCCGGTTCCGAAATTCCCAGCATGGCCGAGAATGCGGATGGCAGCGATAATGCCTTTAGTTTTTTGTTTCTCGTCTTGAGTCCGACAGCCAGACAAGCTGCGCCTTGAGCTGCCATGGCGCTTGTCACGATCGCATTAAACGGATTGCTTCCTGTCTTTTCGAGAAGCTGAATTTCAAGAAAATTAAAAATATGATGCACGCCCGTGACCACAATAATCTGGTTGAAGAAGCCGATCACAAGACCCGCAATGCCGAACGGCAGCTCCAGCAAGAAGGTGGTCACGTTCATGACTACCTCTTCCAGAGAGTGGAACACGGGTCCGATTGCGAACAGACCAAGGATGATCATAACGAGCAGGGTTAAAAATGGCGTAACGATCAAATCAATCGCTTCAGGAATACGCTTTCTCAAAAATCTCTCGAATTTCGCGCCCAGCAGTCCGATGAAGAAGGCTGGCAGGACCGAACCCTGATATCCGACAACCGGAATGAAATCGAAGAGCATGAGCGCTTCGGCCGAACCGTTCGCCACGCTATATGCGTTGGGAAGAGCCGGGTTAACCAGCATCAAACCCAGCACGATACCAAGCACAGGGCTGCCTCCGAACACCCGGAATGCGGACCATGCCACCAATGCTGGCAAGAAAGCAAAAGCCGTATCCGTCAGTACCTGGGTGAAAAGCAGAAAATTAGGCGAAATATCGTCGGGCGTCGCTCCAAACCAGGCGAGGACGGTTTCTTGCGTCAATAATCCCCGTAATCCCATGAACAAACCTGTGGCGACTAGTATCGGGATAATCGGCACAAAGACGTCACCGAACGTGCGAATCGCCCGCTGAAACGGATTTCCTGATTTTTTCGCCTCGGATTTCAACTCATCCTTGCTTGTGCTCTCAAGCCCAAGCGATTCTACCGCTTCAAAAATCTGATTAACGGTTCCTGTTCCGAAAATGATTTGATATTGGCCGGAGTTAAAAAAAGCTCCTTTAACCTTATCGATATTCTCGACCTTCTTCTGGTCTATCTTCTTCTGATCGTGAACCATAATTCGGAGTCTCGTAGCACAGTGGGCAAAGGAAGCGATGTTCTCCCTGCCACCGATGGCTTCCACTACCTGCCTTGCAATTTTCCGATTATCCGCTGCCATGTTCATTCATCCCCTTCTATATCTTTTACGGCTTGGGCAAGATCCCACTTCGTGACCTTTAAGCCAGTGCTGCCGTTTTTTGCGAAAAATCGAATATGACGGCTGTCCTGCTTGGGAAATATCCGACTCGTAAACACCTCTTGGCCATCATTGACGAACACTTCTGCCGAAGAAATATCCACAAAGAGATGGAATTTGATCGAGTCTGCTTTGTTATGCAGCATACAGGTTCGTGTCGTTCCGTAATCACTCACAATCGTTGCACCCGATGATGAGCGATCTAGCGTAACCTTTTGCCTGACGGCGTCATACCAGATGACGGTCCGCTCCGTTTCGCCAGCTCGAAATTCAATGCCAACAACGTCCGCTTCGATCCCATGAAACTCGCATGTCATCTCGAATACGGTTCCCTCAACCCCTGCATAACTCTTCACTTCGCTGTAAAGCGTATCCGCTGCTTCCATCGCTGTCGTCTCACGAAGAAGTTCCAACTCGGGGACAGGCAGCTGAATCAGCTTACCCTCACGGAACGAGAGCGTACGTGGAAGCGTCAAACAATGCGCCCAGCCATGCGAATCGGTTGGATAGACGACCTCCGGCAAGCCCATCCAGCCTACCATGATGCGCCGGTCTTTCTCATCCACCATGGTCTGTGGTGCGTAGAAATCAAAACCTCTGTCCAGTTCGTAAAAGGAGCCGTGTTCAAACTCCAGCGTCCCCCGATCCAGCGGCTTGCCCGCGATGTAGCCAGATTGGTAAACGTTCCGGAATTCGTCGCCTTGCGGACTCAGCCCCTGCGGCGAAAACAGCAGCACGCCCTGTCCTTCCAGTTCAAAATAATCGGGGCATTCCCACATATAGCCGAAATGTTCAAGACGGGTCTGGATTTCCCCTTTGTATGACCAATCCAGCAAATCCGGTGATTCATACACGACAGCCGTTCCTGTTTGATCGTCCCTTTGGGCGCCGATGACGAACCGGAACAGGTCTTCGTCTTTCCATACCTTCGGATCCCGGAAATGCTCGGTATATCCGTCCGGCACACGGTCAATCAGCGGCTTATCGAGCTTCGTGATGGTGCCAACACGGTCCATCACGGCCATGCATTGATAAGAATGCCTGTTCCATTCCTCATCCCGGGTATTCCCGGTATACATCAGATACAGTTTGTCGTCTTTCACGATCCCGCTTCCCGAATAGGCGCCATATGCATCATGCGAGTACCCGGGCTCAATGGCGATGCCTTTGTTTTGCCAGTGCACCAAGTCCGTGGAGGAGGTATGGTACCAGTATTTCAGGCCGTGAAACGTGCCCAGAGGAAACCATTGATAAAACAAGTGGTATTTCCCGTTATAATAAGAAAATCCGTTGGGGTCATTCAGCAAGCCCATGATGGGCTGTACGTGAAACCTCTGCCTCCATTCGCTTCGTTTCGCTTGCTCCTTCAAGGAGGCAATCTCTTCAGGAGAGGCCTGATCCAGGCGTCGGTATCTCCGTTCTCTGTCCATGTCTCTTCTCCTTGTATATAGGCTTTCTCAAAAAACAAACTGATCATGCTATGCGTGAACATCAGCCTAACCCATTTCTAACGGAACCGGTTCCAATCAGGGTTAAAAATAATGAACTCAGCTCCAATACCAAGCAAAAGCAGTATTGGAACCGGTTCCTTTTTTTTCAGTATAAAATACCTATTTTAGATTGTCAACGCTTTCCCGATGAATCATATCGCAATTCATGACCGTCAGGAAATCCACAGGCTCGTCGTTGACCAGCTTTATGATATGCTGAGCGGCGAGGTGGCCCGCTTGGGAATATCCATATTTAACCGTTGTCAATCCGGGATGAATTACCTCGGTAACGTCGTATCCGCCAAATCCGGTAACGGAGAGTTCGTTGGGGATCTGGATGCCCTTCATATGAGCCGCTTTCATAACGCCTAACGCGATGTTGTCGGTAGCGCAGACCATTGCAGTTGGCAGCGTTCGGTTCAACTCAAAAATGGACAATGCGGTCTTTACACCATCCGACATCTTAAACCCACTCTCATAGAGAACCGCCTCCACCTCGTCATACTCGCTTAACGCCTTCAGAAACCCTTCCTTCCGCTGAACTCCGACAGCAACGTCTTTTTCCGTCACGCCGATATAAGCTATATGACGGTGTCCCATGGACAGCACATATCGGCCCATGTCATAACCTGCGGCATAGTCGTTATATATCATGCTGTGGACATCCTTATGCTGTTGTCCGAGCAGGATGACGGGGACGCCGATCTCTTTAATCGCTGCAAGATGCGTTTCCGTCACCTGAGTGGCGAATAAAATAATCCCAGATATTTTTTGTCTGGCGAGATCATACAGCGCTTCAATCTCCCTGGATAAGTCCTGGCTTGCATTAATAATGAGAAGCTGATAACCGTGTTTTCTTAATTCTTCATCCATGCCGGCAACGGTCTGTGATGCTGAGAATGAATCCAGACGGGGCACAATGGTACCGATCATGCTGGTTTTTTTCGCTTTCAAGCTCTGTGCAAACGAATTCGGAATATAACCGGTTTCCTGAATGACCAGCTCTATCTTACGGCGTGTTGCATTACTGACAGAACCTCCGTTTAAGAAACGGGAGACGGTGCTTTTGGCAACTCCGGCTTTTTTGGCAATATCTGCAATCGTGTTCTTCATTCGGTGCTCCCGGGAGCCGCTTGCGGCGCTGCAACGAACAGATTATCCTCCACAGCTCCTTGCTCCGCAGCACAACTGGAAATGAGTTGTTTGTGCATGAATCTCTCCCCTTCGATTTTGCTTTTTCCTAACTATACCATGACGTCCAGGTATCCGTGAAATGCAGACTCCACCCCGAGCATTTGATGGGCAATACTTTTCTGCGTTCCAGATTCTAGCGAGGAACGAAGCGATTCAAAGGGGGATTCTCCATGCAAATCCCCTTTCGGGACGCGCAAATGGACCGTGCCTTATCCCGTTATTACATGGTTACTGTTAACCTTGCACGGTTCGCTCAGCCGATTCGACGGTATGCTTCAGCAATGTAGCAATCGTAACGGGGCCAACACCGGCAGGTACTGGTGTAATTGCGGATGCCAACTTCGCGCAGGCATCGTAATCGCAGTCGCCGATATTGCCTGGATTATAGCCGGCATCCAATACGACGGCTCCCGGCTTGATCCAGTCCCCTTGAATGAAATTAGGCTTGCCTACGGCCGCAACCACGATATCTCCCTGGGACACAATCTCCCCAAGGTTCTTCGTTCTCGAGTGGCAGATCGTAACGGTAGCATTGCGATTAAGCAGCATCATCGATACCGGCTTACCCAGAATCGGACTGCGTCCGACCACCACGGCATGCTTCCCTTCGATCGGCAGATCATAATAATCCATAATCGCAATAATCGCAGCAGGCGTACAAGACGGATAATCGGCAAAACCAAACGCATTCTGCGAGAAACCGAGCGTGGTTACTCCATCCACGTCTTTTTTAATGTCAATGGCATCAAAGGCTGCCCGTTCATCGATATGATGCGGTACCGGATGCTGCAGCAGAATACCGTGGACATTCGGATCCTCGTTCAGCTCTTGAATCGCAGCAATCAGCTCCTCGGTCGTTGTCGATGTCTCCAGCACTACTTTCTTGGATATGATGCCAAGCCGCTCGCAAGCATTTCCCTTCATCCGCACATAGGTCGCCGAAGCAGGATCATCGCCAACCAGAATCGTTGCCAGACAAGGCGTTACCCCCTGCAACTTCAACTCCTGTACCTTTACAGCCAGCTTGGCCTTGATATCGTCGGATACCTTTTTTCCATCTAAAATTACGGGTTCCTTACTCATGCTAATCCGCTCCTTCGCCATTGTATTAAAAAACATAAAGAGGCAAGGCGACTGATCGTCTCCTTACCTCTTGCCCAGGCGTACGGCATATGATCCTATGTGCTCCCTCTTGGTACCCCAAGCTACGCCAGTAACACATAGATAACTTTTTTTAATATACCACGACTTTGGACTTCACGCTACCGGGTATGAAGCCGACCGCTTTAAATCACAATCTCTTTGATTCATTTGCGGGAAGCACACATGATTCTGATTAGTCTCTCGGATAATTCACTTCCATAATGTCCATAAAAGGAACCTTCGTAATAACGCCATTCTGTTTCATATGTACCTTCCCTGTTCGGGAGTCCATTTGATCGATTTGCCCGCGGACCGCCTCTTCCCTTCCCCAGACCGTCAGCACGATAACCGATTCCTCCTGGTAAGCTTCCGTAAGCTGATTTCCGAGTTCTTCCAGTACAAACTCATCTCTAGTGGGTCTCTTTGGAACCTTTGCTTTTGCCATTACCTTGTCCTCCTGATTGATGTTGCTCATGCGTCAGCATTACATTCTGAAATACGTTAAAGCTATCATCGAAACATGAATTGGGAATCTTCTTCCTATTCTTCCTATTATACAACAAATACAAAGCAGGTGCTCTGGACTTGATAGGTATAAGTTCTGGACAGATAAATAGATTGACCACATCATTAAATGATTTTTTAAAACCCGGTCCTTCTGAAGGGCGCTTTCTAAACAGGGTAATAACTTTTCCTGCAATTGAGTTTTTAAATGATGAATTTCCGCATATTCCCCTGCTTCTTTCGTATTCTTCTTTATGAACTTTTCCATGACAAAAATCCCCTTAAGTAAACTGTAGCGCTCTTCTTCAGCACTGTCTACGCAAAGGGGATTATATTCTAGATTACCTGTAAAGCCCTCAAGTGGCTCCTTATCCATTCGTAATTATTACGATTAATTTTAATCAAAAAAATATAACCTTACAGTGATAGCTCTTCGATGGCCATCCATGGCAGCGGATTGTTAAACGTCGACCAATCCAGCTGCATTTCCTGATCGGTCAACAGACAATCGTCCAGCTCCTGCTCGATTAGTGACTGTTCCATCCCAATCCCGATCATCACGAGCTCGGTCATCCGATCCCCCCAGACGGCATCCCATTTTCGCTGCACATCCGGCTCACTCTGAATAAGTTCCTGCTGTTCCTGCTCGGTTAAAGCAGCCACCCAATATCCAGCTGGCCCGAACTGAATCGAAGGACCCGCTTGACTTAGACTTGCCGCAACATCCTCAAGCACTGCCAGCCAAGCGATCCCTTTCGCGCGTACGACCTCTTCCGGCCAATAACTCATGAATGCTGCCAGCCGCTCCGGATGAAACGGTCTTCTTCTCCGATAAACAAAAGAGCTGATGCCGTATTCATCCGTTTCTGGCACATGCTCTTCCTTCTGAAGCTCCTGAATCCAGCCGGGGGCCTGACTGGCTTTCTCAAAATCGAATAAACCGGTATTCAGAATTTCCGCAGGTGCGACTTGTCCTTTCACAGTACGTATGATTTTGGCGCTTGGCTGAAGCTTATGAAGTATGCCTTCCACCTTGGCCAATTCGTCTTCGCTTACCAGATCACATTTGTTCAACAGCAGCACATCACACGTCTCAACCTGGTCGATCAACAGATCCACCACTTCCCGCGTATCCTCTTCGCCCAGCGCTTCCTTCCGATCGAGCAGGCTTTGGCCCGAAGAGAAGTCTTTCCAGAATCGGTTCGCGTCTACAACCGTCACCATGCAATCCAGCCGTGCTAGGTCGGACAGCTGTACACCGGATACCTCATCTGGATAAACAAAGGTCTGCGCAACAGGCACGGGCTCGCTAATATAATCACTGTAGTATTAATAATCTACAGCCCAAAATGATACTCAATATCTACCTTTAGTACATCATCATCATGTAAGACTACTTCGCTTATTGTTTGAAGAATAAAGGCTCTTTTCGCTTCCTTATCCATATTCCAATAATCTGTTACTTTAGATTTAATGAACATCAAGTGTTCCTCCAAAGACTGCTCCGTTTGTGGCTGGTCTTGCACAATATCTTTTACCAACTCTTCAAGTTGGTTTGTTAAACTTTCCAATTCATTTGAATATTTGAGATTCATTGATTTAAATTGTAGATCCGATATTGCTCCAGTCATATTTTTTTCTAAAAGCATATCCATTTTGTTTGTCACTGAATTTATAGAAGATTCAATTTTAGTCCGTTCGTTCATTTTACTTGAGTTGTTTTCAGTTAAAGCATTTTTATGTTTATCCATAAATTCGTTAAGTACTTTTTCGTCATTAATTAGTGATAGCATGTGTGAGATAACTGTTTGCTCCAGCACACTTTCCTCTATACGATGATTACCGCACATTGATTTGCCGTATTTAATATACTTGACACAATAATAATAACTTTTTCGAGACTTATGCTTATTGATTTTATTTTTCTTTAGAGATAATCCACTCTTGCAAATTCCACATTTTGCGATACCCGCAAATAACGAAAATTCTCTTCTAATTCCTTTGTTTTTAGATTTTATTTTCTGTATCGTCTCTACTCTCTTAAATTGCTCTCTTGTTATAATTGCTTCATGGGCATTTTTACTCACAACCCATTCTTCTTTATTATTTTTAGTATTACCAACCCATACATCTCTATCAACACCCTTCAGTTTATGATTGCGCTTATACACATTTTCAGTTCTGCTTCGTTGATTGTATACTACATCTCCAACATAACTTCGGTTTTTTAAGATGTATGCAACTAAGTCAATTGTCCATCTGTCATTTGGTGATTTATATTTTTTATGTTGATTATTTTCACCTTCGAGATAATTTGTCAAACTTCTAATACCGTAACCTTCTTCATACAGATTGAAAATTAGTCTAACAATTTCTGATTCAACTAGATCTACTTCAAGTTTTTTTGTTTCGGAATTATATCTATACCCAAACGGTGGCTTAGACGCATTATTCCATTGACCCTTTCTTGCTTTTTCCATTTGCTGAAATTTAACTCGATCAGCTGTCTTCTTAGACTCCATTTCTGCGAACATAAGGTACATTGTAATCCTGGACAAATCAAGTTTTCCCGTTCCCGTTCTCTGCTCTTTTGAATCAAACCCTTCTTCGATTGTGATTACTCGAATTCCATTTCGATCAAGGGTTTTTATTAATCCAAGCCCCTTCTCCGTATCCCGATAAAATCTGCTGATTCCCTTCATTATTACACACTGAAACTTTCCCTCTATAGCCAATTGGATCAGACTTTTCACTTCTGGTCTGTTAATGTCATCTGTACCAGTTCCAGTATCAGTCTTAATATCCACCACATCAAGACCATATTCCTTTGCCTTGAATTTACAGATGCCAATTTGGTTATCAATTGTTTCGTTTTGCCCGAGTTTATTAGTAGATTTTCTTGCATATATACATGCTTTCATCCATAACTTTCTCCTCTCATTAATAACAATAATAGAGTTCTAACATATGAAATATTCATAGTCAAAACTCTATTATTATATATTTTTATTATATACTATTTCTTCAATTCTGTTAACATTTTCTCGACAATAAAACTTGTATAATTATATTTATTCAAATAAGATACCTTTCCTATTACAACTTTCTTATCCACGCTTTTAGCCATATGTATTAATTGCCTCCGTAATAAAATCTTTCATATGATAATGCCATTTGACTCTCTTCTTAAATCCCTTTATCTCTAATCCAATTTCTTCGCATATAGCTAATGAAATGCTACTTTTATTCACTTTATTTTTGTAGTTATGTTCTTTAATTTGATTCTGAGCTATGTATTTATAATCAATAAAATCCTTGATATGAACAAAGAACACACGATTGTCGGGTTCTCTAAAGTTAAAAATGAAACCAGAAATTACTCTATCGAAACTGGATGCCTCGTTTAACTTGTCAATCTGATGTTGCTTGATAATCTTTTCATCAAAGCTAACAGACTTTTGTTTTGTGGATTTTAACTCCAAAGCAAATAAACTTTCTTGCCCGAACAGTATACAGTCATAATCGTTCTTTGTGACTCTCACCTTCGACCTCAACTCTACCGGAATATGAGTGTCCTTTAAACGAGTAAAGAAGATTTTGCAATCTTTAGATGACTGTTGTATATCTGCTTCAAACTGCTTTCCTTCGTTCTTTGTCAGTTAAATTCTTCCTTTCAAATATAGATTGTTTTTGCTTGAACAGCCTTCTTGATACAATCAACATCATCATGAACAACCATTCCGTGGACATCTAACACTTCACCTAAAGCAACGTCCGATTCGGTTATACACTCATCGCAACCACTGCAAGTCGAATATTCATTAGATGCAGCTTCCTGGAGATCTGGAAGCCTATGTTGGTGGTATGGTGTTTGAAATCTATCAAAGTTACTCATTTTCTTGTTTACACTCATCTAATAGTTGATAGAGAATAGTGGAAACTATCTCTTTATACTCTTCTTCGGTAATCGATCGATCTAATAATTCCTCAATCTTACCTTTACTTAAATCTTTATCAATGTTCATTTAATCTCTCCTTTAATTTATTTACTTCTTTCTGTCTTCACTTTAATAGTTCCATCAGGGTTAATTTCAGTAATCAACATAGTTGTGTGCGATATTTTAGAATCCTTGTACTTTTGTGGTTTGAATTGTGAGCCTCTGCGATAACCATGAATTATCAATTTATTTCCCCTTGTAAACCAGCTTTTCTCCAGTATCTCTTTACTGCCATCAGGTCTTGTTTTGGAGACTTGTTTATTGTAATTTGCAAAAGCACCATCATAATACTTAACAATAACTACACC
This sequence comes from Paenibacillus sp. ISL-20, assembly GCF_018613005.1. NCBI lineage: Bacteria > Bacillati > Bacillota > Bacilli > Caryophanales > Paenibacillaceae > Paenibacillus > Paenibacillus sp. ISL-20. Next base: position 349,323 of record NZ_JAGGRD010000001.1, on the reverse strand, counting down.
ATCGATTGTCAAAAGTGACACAGTATTTTTATTTTTATCTTTATCCAGCACAGTTCCTGCAATTAAATCGAGTTTGAACTTAGGTCTAGTTCCATTTTTAAAAACCATTGTTTCTGTCACAATTGGAGTTTCTGGTAAGTCGTTAAACTTAACTAAACCATATTTGTTTACATCAAGATGAGCTAACTCGTGTTCCGTGTAGTAAAAAGATAATGAATCCATTTCCCATTTACTAAGTGATCCACTTGCTAATGACTCCCATTCGTTTTGATATAATTTTTCATTTGCTTTTTGTAGGGTATCCGATGATGTTAGCCATTCCTTCACACCCTCCATTTTTTTATCGTATTCTTTTTTAAATACTGACTCTAAAATGACTGGATGGTTTTTATGGTAATCAACAATTCCTGAATCAGTGAAATGTTCAAAATAGAAAGGTGTTGACACATTATCCAATAAGTAATACTTTTCCTTATCCTCTTTCTTATGTACTTTCTTTGTTACATACTTCCTGAAGTTAAATAGCTTAGAATAAAAGGACAACTCATTTGGAAGTAATCTGTTCTCAACAATCATATTAAAGTTTTGCATATTCAATTTCGTTTTTGGTGTGAATATTACATTAATAAACTTACTCATAATTTCTTCTCTGTTGCCAAACGATTCAAAACATCCAGCTTTAATTAATTGAACCATTTGAGATTTCTTTATTATTGAAGTTTCAAACATTCTTTCAACAAAATCTTCAAACGATGTATAGGGTCTATTTAGAATAATATTTTGAACTACATCATCGCCAATTCCATTTATTCCTTTTAACCCAAAAATTATCTGATTGTTCTCGATATCAGGTATAAATCCAAAATTCGCTTTATTTATATCAGGTAAACCAATCTTCACACCCCTAGATTGCATATTACCTATTGCTGAAGCAATCTTACCGTAATTTGTTGATTGGGATTTACTGTTGTCCAGGTCTTCTTCATCGTCAATAGATGCTGAGTTTACTGTGAGACAAGCCGTTCTCCAATATATGGGGTCATAGTTTATGTTCAGGTTGGCTTCCTGTAACGCAATAATGGAATAGGCAAGTGTGTGCAACACCGAGAATGAGTATCCCAACTGTCTAACAATTTGTTTATTCCATACATAGTCAAGTATTTCTTTTCTATTCCCAAGAGCTATCCCACTATCATAGAAATCTCTTTTGGTGGCCTCAATTTCATCTGCTTTTTTCTTTGCAATAACTTTCCGTAGTTTATTGCTTTCTTCTATTCCGAATCCTGCTATTTTTTTGTCCATTGATAAAAGCATAATGGACTCTTGAGTGTCCGCAACTCCACTTAGAGGTAAAAGATGCCTTTCTAGTACTTTGACTTCCTCCTGGTTAAGCCCAAACGACAGCATTTCCTCATACCACTCGTCAATGTTGTTTTTAAATCTTATGAAACTGTCAATTGGTGTCTCCTTACCATGTTCCCCCATTAATCTCATTAGTGAGTTAGCAGCAGCTAACTCAATAAGATTTGTAGGCTTTGTTCGTTTAACTGTTTGAATCCCGATTTCAGTAGAAAACTGAAATAAGTCAGTAATGCTATCCGAGCCAATAAGATCGTATAAATCTTTACTGGTAATATCAATAACACTTGGATGCAAGTATTTGTCGTATGTCTTCCTTAAAGTCCCCTGCCAAGATATTTTATTGTCTTCAATTAACTTATCGAGGGTGACTCTTATCTTGTCTAATCCTTCAATTGTCAGAAGATCAAACTTCATATTAGATACTGCTTCACAGTCTTCAAGACTTAATTGTGTAACATGGGTGCCATTGGGTGCTGTCATTAGAGCATTTGATTTATAATACTCTTCATTAAATACAATTACTCCGCTAGCATGTATACTTCTTTTGTTTACCAAGCCTTCTATTTTCATTGCCACTCGAAGCCAATTCTCATGTTTGTTGATCTCATTAATAAACTCTGTAACTGGCTTACGTTCTTTCTCTTCGTTTCCATTTACACAGTCAGTTAATGACCAACTACTTCCTCTTTCAAATGGAATTAACCCTGATACATACATTGCTGTATCATTGTCTATTCCCAATCCTCTAGCTGCTGTTTGTACTGCAGACTTGGATGCTTCTGTTCCGAAAGTACAAACCTGAAGCACCCTATCCTCACCAAAATAATTCTTCAATTGTCTAAATATTTGATTCCTTTTTGCGGCCTCAGTATCAATGTCCACATCAGGAAATTCAGGTCTCTCGGCAGTTAAGTGTCTCCAATGTGGCATTTCAATTCCATATTCCAGAGGATTAACCTGTGTAATACCCAATAAAAAACAAATTAGATACCCTGCTGCAGATCCCCTTGAAGCACCAACTAAGCTATTTCCACAGTCATCATCCCAAATAACATTTACAATTTCTCTAACTGTAATGTAATAACTAGCCATGGACTGATTGAGTGTTTTTGAAATCTTCCACAGTTCTCCAAGTTCTGTATTAATTCTAGATGCAACCTCGTGCAACTTCTCTTTTGAATAAGTCTTATAGGGAAGCAGAGTATAAAAACCATCTTCGATTAATTTCACTATGTATTTGTCCTGATTATTCTCGGAGTGCGCCATCTTATTTATATATTCGTATTGGCTGTAAATTGATTTAAATAGACCCCTTAACTTAAAGTCAGGTAAATCAATTTTGGGAATAACCGTTGGTTTCAGGATTGTGTAATCTTGTACTTTGTTGCCAATTTCAACTGTGTTATCAAGGGCATTTTTGATGACTTCATGATCTAGATAGTTTAATCTTTCTTGAATTTCTTCTTTTGTTTGCACAAATGTTGCTTCATAAAAGGCATCAACTTCCCTTTCACCTTCTTTGGCATTTAGAAAAGCCTTATGAACAATACGGTCTTCTGGTCTTAAATAATGACTATCAGTTGTGATTATGTATTTCAAATTGTATTCTGCAGCAAGTTTTAAAAGTTCTTTGTTACAGTAAATTTGCTCTTCACTGTATGCTGGCTGAAGCTCAAGATAGAAATCTTCTTTTCCAAATACCTCTATACACCATTCAGTGAATTTACAAACTCGACCATATGCTTCTTTTGCTTCTGATTTGTTATTGTTCTCTAGATGGGTTTTCATTTCAAGGAGTCCAATACAGTGGGGAGAGCCAAGACAAGCACTTGAAGCAATAAGATGTCCAGGATTCGACTTAATAACTGATTCCATTAGTGATTGTTCAGTGGGAGTTCTTAACATTGGGCCACTATAAAAGGAGTTTTTCCATGCTAGGGAACTCATGTAGCGAATCTGCTCATGGCCGATTTCATCCTTCGCCAGCAAAAGAAAATGGGGAAACTTTGTTACTCCTGATTTGTAATTGTCTCTGACCTCTTCAATGCTATCCACTAGGTAAATTTCATTGCCTAAGATTAGTTTAAAATCTTTATGTATTTTTTCTTTTTCTTTTAGTTTATTGACAGTCTGTATGGCCTTAACATGAGCAGAAATTGATTCGTGATCAGTAATAGCTATTCCTTTATACCCTTGCTGACAGGCTGTTTTAATAAGTCCTTCAACTGTATTGGTCGTGTCCCGAAGTTTAAGGTTTGACCCCCTGTCCACATGGGAGTGTAAACCGATAAAATTGAACTCTTTGTATTCATTTGTGCAATTTTTACAGATCTTTCTCCACTCCTTCATCAGATATAATTATCCCAAACTCCTCAAATAGGTGTCTTTGTGGGGGATGGTCGGGACACAAATTTTATTAATGGTCGTCCTACTTTCTCCCCTTTCTTAATAAAAGATTGGTTTCATTAAATTAATCTCCAATGCTTCTTGCCTAAATGGACATATAAAAAATGACAACCACAATCAGTAAACCATCTAAATTGAAATAGTTTAGACTTTACTACAATTACATCCCACCCTTGAAAATCTAAATGTCCTCCACAGTCTACATAGTATTTTTGAAACAATTTCACACTCAGTTTTACCACCCCCTTTAATCATATTTCTCTGTATGTATAAAGTAGGCAAAGCCTACTCTTTAATGAAACCATCCAGATTCTCATCAAGATCCGAGTCAAATTCAATTTTTTCGAGAGTGATATCATCTTCCTTGGGTTGTTGACTGCTATAAACTTGACTCCCTATAAGTGTCGGCGGTCTCCCTTCATGCCCAAATAAGAACTGTCTTAGGGCCTCTCTTAAAATATCACTCTCATCATAATAAGGAGGCAGTTCCTTTAAAGCCTTCCTGATGTCGTCATCCTTACCTGGTCGAAGTCTAGCGATAACTACTTTCTTCCCCACAGTCTCACCCCTATTTTCCCGTAACCATTAATTTGGGCTATTTGATCGAACAGGATTTTGTTAGGAAGATGAAGATTATCGAATATCTGAAAAGCAGCACCACCGCCTATTAGATAGTAATCAAACTTGATGTTTAGTCCATCAATTTCGTTTTGAACTTGTATAGCCAATGATCTAAACGCTTTTTGGATCAACGGTCTGATATCATATCCTTCATAAATTCCACTAATGACATAGGGATCGAGTTCATATATGGCTGGAGCCTTTCCTATCTTATCGAGTAAATATTTACGCAATAGTTTATATGCTTTTTCTACTCCAAGAAAAACACTCACTGATTCTTTCATGATCTCTAATTTGTCTAGGCCTAATAGGTTAAGAGTGTAGAATCCTAAATCCACAACAAGAACTTTTTTTCGAGCAACATCGCGGCGACCTATCTTTCCTGAATCATCAAGTATGTAATCCATCGCTACGCCGTAACCTTGTGGAACAATCTTGTATTTATTTATGTTTAGATTAATATCGGTGTAAGCACCTTTACCCTTTTTAATGGAATACACGTTTGAACTACTTATTGAATTTAACATCTGCTCCATATCAGTTAATTGATTAAAGTAGAAGGATATAGGTAATCCAGTAACCATGTTAAAAGGTTGACTCTTATTTAGATATCCCAATCCAGTCTTAAGCAAAACTTCAGATGTCATGGCTTCGCTCTTATTGTCTTTCAGTGTGAAATACTTTATCTCGCTGTGTCTTAATGCTAAATTTCCCACAAACAATTCTTCATTATAGAAGAAATCATTCGGTTTAATGTTTTGTTCAAACAATGGCTGTGCTTCACCTGAAATTGATGGCTGTATATATGTAATCCCTCCTCTCTTCGCCTTCGTATAGCTAAATCCTAGATCAATTACGCTTAAGTCAATGTTAGACACGGTACAACCTCCTAATCATTTGATCACAACTCGTCACAAATTACTAACGATGTAATACAAATTTATACATAGAGATTGTACCATTATATCATTAATTTGTATATGTTTATTTTATATTTGGTAAGCTTTATATTGTGCTGAGTATTCCATAAACAACTGTTCATTTCCCATATCTAAAGCTAGGTCAATCATCCGCATTATTTCCTCTCTCGATAACAGGATTTCGTTGTCCAGATTAACTACAACATTGAAGTCCATAAGGCTAACAATCTCATCAATTGTCTTTGTCTTCAAAAGGTTTAGATCATCTTTTACACGAATATCAATATGTATTGTTTTAGCATCGGGATATTCATTCAATATCAAATTTTTCACAACATCCACTGTAAGAAATTTTTTGCTGTACCCATCTTGGAATTTAACTATAGACTTCCAATCTCTCTTCACTGTGTCGAAGTAGTACTCTCTTTTCTTTTTGTCATATTCTATAAAATCCCAATCTACGTACAAGTTTAAATTTTGCGGTTTTCTTCTGAACTCTTTTACAATTTGCTTAGTCAACAGCTCGATTGTTTCTGTCTTGCCGAGTATAGGCATTTTAATCACTTCTCCTCTTCTTTAACACTATTTCTAAGAGTCATAATTTCTTCTTTGATAAACGGAAGCCCATCGAGAAGTAAATCCTCTGGAATTAAGTTTCCGAACCCTACCAGTGATTTGGTGAACGAACTGTCAACACCTACATTGATTTGGTTGATCGCACTGGAGGGTCTGCTATGGATATGACCGTGAATGGAATATGTATTAGGTGTTAAACCAATCTCAATTGGATAGTGACACAAGAATAGATGCTGCTTATTAATATTTCTTACTATCATATTTTCAATGGAATCAAAGTATTGAAAGATCTTTTTCACAACTTTTTTATCGTCATGATTTTCAAGAACAAGATGAATTTCCCCATTGAGTTGTGAGAGGATCTTTTCCCACTTGGTAATCCCCCCAAAGACGAAATCCCCTAAGTGATAAACAGTATCTTTCTTCCCAACGGTCTTATTCCATTGTTCAATTAGTGCAGTATCCATCTCATCAATATCATTAAACGGCCTGTTCTCATGCTGAAGTATGTTTTTGTGACAGAAATGGGTATCAGAAGTATAGAATACAGTCATTTCTTTAATTCTTCCTTTCTTTATAAAATGGAGATTTCACTGTTGATTATCCGTGAAGGGTTTGATATCAAGATACCAATATGCTGGGAGCCCAACAACTATTGCAGCAATAGGCATAAAGCCTGTCACCAGAATAATATCTTTCAACATCCAACGATCTAAGGCATAAGCAAACCCCCAACACAATACCAATACAAAATAAGCTTGGATCAGTCTTTTAATAACGTATTTTTTGAGTCCACCATAGTGTTCATCCAATTCGGTTATCATTTGTTTAAACAATTCAACTCTCCTTTTTAAATTATGATGAAAGTCGCCTTTCTTTTAGACTTATGACTCGTCAAAAAGTAAATCATAAACCGTAACTCCTAAAACTTCAGCTATATTTTTGAGTTTACTTAGACGAGGATCATGCCTTCCACTCTCCCAGTAACCTACGGTGACATCAGACACTCCAAGTCTTTTAGCCAACTCTTCTTTAGATAATCCTAGTCTCTCACGAAATCTTTTTAAGTTGTTGGAAAATTGAATCTCTGGCATAGTGTGACCCTCCAATTAGTTTTCTACTATTATACATATTGATATAGAAAAATCTAACGAAATGCATCTTTCATTGAAACATTAATTCGGCCAACTTCTTAGTACCTCTTTTATGTGTTTGAAACACAGCTTGCCTTGTAATGTTAAATTCCTTTCCGATATCTGCCAAAGTCTTGCCATCGATATAAAATCGCTTTGCGACTATTTTTTCTTTATCGGTGAACGATCCAGTATCTATAGCCTTAGCAAGTTGATCGCGATAAATCTCATCGTCGACGGAAAGGTAGTGGTTTCTATCGTCTGAAACCACATCAGAGATAAATATCTTCTTCCCATTACTATTAGAACTTAATTTTCTGTGCTCTTCATCCATGCTAATCTTAGTGTATTTACTCCTGCAAATCATTTGGTTGTATCGTGCATTTTTCATGAACTCCATCCAGACAACTTTCCCGGCGTAAGATGTGAATTTAATATTTTTACCTAAATCATATGTATCGAAAGCAACTACTAGGCCATAAAGCCCCATTCCAATTAGTTCGTCCTTATTTTCAGTTGATCCATTTCTAATCCACCTATTTACTAATGAATGTACCAAAGGGATGTTATTATTGATTACTTTGTCTCTTATTTGCTTATCGTTCGTGTTTCTTGATAATTTAATTAGTTCCTCATTATTAAGAGAATTGTCTCTTTTTACATGTTCAGTTCTCAATTGAATAAACCTTCTCCTTTTCCTATCTTAAATGTTTCATAACCGCCTTCGCTGATCACTAAGCAATTGAGCTGCTTGCCGTATGTACATGCACCATCAATTCCAATTTTGTCTTCGAGGGGACTAAACCAAATATCTGCAGATGAATGTAAGTGAACACATGGTGTGTGACCAAAAATGACTGTTTTATCAATGCCTGTGATATTGTTAATGAAGATATCTCTAATCCATACGAAATCGTCGGCAGGTTGTTTTTTCCAATCTTCATAAAACGGGTTGATCCCAGCATGAACGAAAATGTGAGAATCAGTTTCGTGATATAAAGGTAGATTCTTTAGAAATTCTATATGCTCTGAAAAATGATCTACAATAAATTGCTTTGCCTTTTTATATGTATCCCAATCAAATTGTTCTTCGAAGAAGTCAAATCCGCAATAACTCTCTATTGTTTGATATCCTCCATTACTAAGCCAATGAGCATCGAAACTGTCGTCATTGTTAACTAGGGCGCTTACCATCATATCATCATGATTTCCTTTGAGTACAACTACACCACATTGTTCATGAAGAACTTTAACTTGCTCAATTACTTGCCTGCTCTTCATTCCTCTATCAACATAATCTCCCAATAAAATTAATTTGTCATTTTGAGGTTCATAGTTGATTTTGTGGAGCATTAAGTTTAGTTCATCATAACAACCATGAATGTCGCTAATTGCTAATGTCCTGATATAACCAATCCTCCCTTATTCTACAACCTCATCAATTATTGTTTGCAATTTGTTTATTGCCCTTTTACTGAGGTTTTGTTTATGATTTGCCAACCATCTTTCTAGCTTAGATCTTACTGACTCTTTATTTTTCACCTTAATTTCTGGTGGATGATATTCTTGGCTTGCTTTAATAACGCTGCTATATGAAGTTGGTACAAAAACAGGGGTATATTGACCTGCTGATTTACTAATTTCCTCATACTCTTCTTGAGTTGTCACTGGTATTGCTTTATCCCCATAATCCTGTTTAAATGCTGTGTACGTCTTATTAGCAATAGAAGTAATTGAATTGTTGTAGTTCATACTACCTGCGCTTGCGATATAAGCCACATCTGCAGCACCTTGCTTAATTAATTCGATTGTCTTATCAGAATTAACTCCACCAAGCATTTTAGACGACAACCATTCTAGTTCAAAAGAATCTGCAAGTTTTCGGTCCCTATCTATATTTATGTATTCTGGTTTAAAGTCGTACCCCTGAGTATATTTTGGATAACTGCATACATAAAGGCCATTAACGAAAACCTTTCCCTTGTATTGTTCTTCCTCTAAGATTCTACCAAACTTACTTTCAATAACTCTTCCAACATCTTGACAATGTAAATTTGATTCAACGATCTCTTCATAGTCCTGCTCAGTGATGTTCTCAATCGTAATGGTTAGATTATTATCTGGGATATTCGCCCAAGGGTATTTCTTATCAACAAAGAAAGTAAGAATCTCTGCACCATTATAACGTCTTGATTTCACAAAACGTGGTTTCCAAACTTCTCTGGCACCGTAATTATAGAATGTAACTTTCTTATCAAATCTTGTTAGTACCAGAGTAGCAATCTTATAGCCCTCACCAAACTTACCAATAGTGTTTGGGTCGTTTCTTTTTGATGATGCACCTAGCAGCAGAGTTTTCACATCTAATACAGATGATTTGTTTCCTATGTATAATGTCTTACTATCCTTACCATAATTAAAAAACATTTCATTGTCTTCGGTTGTTGTTTGTTGATCTAAAGCATTTTGAAACAATTCTCTCACTGCGTCAACAACTGTCCAATCTGGCACATAATCTTTGGATAAACTTAGTTCAAATTTGCTCAAATACTGGCCTCCTAAATTCTTGATAAAGCAAGTGTTTTATTGAAAAGTCCTAACTAAATGTTGGTTCAGGTTCAGCTTCTGGTTGAACTTCATCTGAGCTTCCATCCTCATCAATGATGATTGTGGTGTGATTTTGAGACAGTTTCATTAAATAGATCTCAAAGTCATTTAGATATCTTAGGGATCTTAATTCGTGCTTTCCGTCATACCGCATGTCCCAGCCTTTATCTGAACCTTTTGTGTATCTTGATAAACCAATTTCGAAGTTCATATCTTCATCTTTTTCACATTCAAATTTTAGCACAGCATATTCGAAGGAGCTCCAGTTTCGTGATTCGTTGTAATCAATTTCAAAACTTACTTCAACAGATTCATAGCTAACGCCATCTTCATAAACAACTTCAAGACCGCTTGTGCTGATACTCTTCGCAACATAATCCATCCATTTTTCATAAAGATCTGTCACCTTTATTGTTTTAGGATTGTCTTCTGTATTCATGAGGGATTTAAAATTCTCAAGTAATTTTTTATTTTCCAGAGCCGAATTTTTGAGCACATCTACCATCACACTATCTAATTTAGTTATGTATTTTGAATAATCATAGGTTTCCAAATAAGGAACCATTACTGATTTAACTTGTTCTTCAATTATTTTTGTAACATCTCCATAAGACCTAAATAAATTTTCAAGTGCGTTCACAATACCTTTTTCAAGTTGCTGCTCAATCAATTTTTCAATTGTTCCATCCTCTAATTTCTTGCTAATCGTATCCCTAATACTGTTTTCAAGTGTCATTTTATAATCTCCTTTTTATTATGTTTTTTGAAAATGAATATTACTTCTACTCAGATATACATGCCACTTATGTATCCTTCAATGATTCCCTCGTCTTGCATCTCGTTCAATATCTGTTCAATGTTATTTGATACATTTCTTGCAAATGTATTACTTGGATTTTCTGCTAGAAGATATTGATAATCATAGGGCTGAAGGAATAACTCATCTAATACATCGATCATTAACCCCTGTAAGGTTTCCATGTTGACCTTAATGTTTAGAGTGGTCATGTCTCCTACTTGACGCACATAGTACAAATTCGCTTTATGGTGGTTTGTAAATCCATAATCCACTATTTGTTCAGCAGTTATACCAGCTGCTATTCTTATTTTCTTCATATGTATCTCCTTTTGCTACTTGCCATATTTTAAAATCAAAATGAGGAACCACATTAGCGGCCAACCAAGCTCAACGGACACGATATCTTTTATCCCGATAGGTAATCCATCATTCCATATCACAAATAGCAAATTAAGCAGACCAATATAACAGTAAATTGGAATAATCCATCCAAAAATTAAACTTAGCATCTATGCTCCTTTCGATAAAACAGGTATTTCATCATAATTATCAATGATAATCTCTTTACAAGCACAATATATTGTTATAAAATAACATCCAACCCACTATATATAGAAAGGAGGTAGACGATATGAACTGTATTTCAATAACTTATCTACGAGATTTTTATACTTATGGTGAACATTCTTTGGCACGACAAAACAAGCTTTACAACGTATTGCGGAAACAAGGTTCACTTCAGATTAACAGCGCTACTAGCTATACTTTTACCACATCTTTATCGCCGTCATTGGTCACTGAATATGCAAAACCATATCTTGAGCCAGACTGCTCATTCATCGCTGCCAATGATATTGAAACATCTGAATTGCTCTCTGGTTCCTACTACTGCTAATTTTATCCCCTATCACTTTATAAGTGGTGGGGGATATTTATGTATGTAAGTAAAACTAGAATTTCATCAACTCTTTACGGTGTTAGGTGTCATCTACTTCCCCTTTCTCCTTTTGTTCCCAGTAAGGTTTGTCATCTCTCGAATAGCAGTGATAACTATTTGGACAGAGCATTGTGCGCTGTTTCTTACACGTATCACATGTACGATTGTCTTTTACTTTGTTCCGTTTCATTCTGTTTCCTCCCCTGGAAGGTTGATGGGTGACCAGTGTGTTACGCCGTTAGCTCTGTACCCACCGTTATTCAAATACCATCCGTACCCTTCTCCATCGAGTAGTTTGGCATGTTGGGCAAGCCTTACATGTTCTCCGTCTGTTACAAGGCACGTCACATGGCTTACAATGCTCCTGCTGTGTGGATCGTACTTAATCCAATTAATCATGCTCTTGCCTCCTCAATCCTCGTCCGAATATACGTTGTTTTCCGTCAAATCATATACTGCATGGTGTTTGTCCTTGCTTTCGTCTAATTTTGACTCCTCATAGTCAACGTAGAAGCATTTGCCCGAGAAAGTGATTTGTCTTGCTGGGTTTTTCCAGAATGAAATTTCATCTACCAAGATCAGAAACTCCGTGCTGTCGGATTCCATCAAGAATCGTTGTTCAGGTGTTAGCTGGATCTTTACGAGTCCATCATTCATTTGCTTCTTCCTCCTCTAATACTGCAGTTTGTGATTCCATAAGAACTTTAATAAGTTCCATTTCTCCCGTATCATTATGAAAATAATAATCGTAACCATTTTCTAATTGAAAAACTGTCAATCCATCAAAAAAATTGACTCCAACTATTCTCTGATTGAGGACTAAATCTTTAGGAATAGTTTGATTTTGCGCAATAATATTGAAACTTGCCTCATTCACTCTGCTTCCTCCTTTGGATAAAGGGATAGAATTGCAAAATTCAAAGCCTCTACGACAAGCGGATTAAAGTTGTTTGTAACCATTAACTTCCGAATTTTCGTTATTAACTTATTTGCACGTTCTTTTTCTATCACCATTTCGTTGTAATACTTCATCTTTTCGGAACATTGCTCATCGTACAATTTGCGCAGTAAACGGTAGCTTTCGTTTGCCTTATCTCCCCGTTCTTTCTCTGCTTCAAGCTGTTTAATTAGCCAGTCCTTTTGTGCTTTAATATTTTCCGTATCAAAAATCGTGTTTTCTGCAAGGTAGCGTAACCAATATGAATCGTCATAGCTTTTAATTTCTTCTAGATTCTGCTTCTGCTTGTCTCTACTCATTCCACTACCTCCTCACACTCATGAGAATGTATAAAATAGAGTCCTGTTTCGCCGTAGCCGATATAGTAACCGTTCTTATCAGAATCTTTTACTTCAAATTCCTGTCCTATTAGTTGATTAATCGGATACTCAGACCATACTGGACTGCTGTCAGTGATTCTTATCTTCATTCCACTACCTCCCCAACCGCTTTCCCGAAAACCTTTTCTGCACATTTCACTGAACATAACGGCGGTTCAATCGGCAAGCCCATACAGCCACAGGGGGAATCCATACTAATGTATGTGCAGCAGTATTCCGGTTCATAGTCCGTCACATCAGCGTCGCAGACGAAGCATTTCCAGCCTTTACTCATTCCACTACCTCCCCTTTTTCTTCATGTTTTCGTACTGCTCTCGCCATACGCGATACAATTTCCCGTTCTCGATAGCTAGGTTTTTAGTGCGGACATTTTCCTCTGTCATCTCAAACGGAGAACTTTGCATTTGTTCCATGTACTCCTGAATAGCACAATCTGGACTGCAAAAGAACTCAGTGAGGTATGCGCTGTACTCAACTTCCATTTCAACCGTTATTTCCTTTTTACAAGTTGGACATATGACTTCGTTCATTCCACTACCTCCAATGCCTCTGGTTTACAGCCCACTGAAATTCCGTTGTAATTGGCGATAATCTTATCTTCATAAACCTTCAGAACGATCCCTTCGCCACGTCTGTAATGTCGCACTTTATCTCCCGGCTTAATGGTGGGTACTGGTGGGGTGTCAGGCATATACCCTAGAGCCTTTTCAGCTATCTTTCTGCGCTCTATCGCTGTCTCTTCATAAGTGACTTTTACTGTTGTTCGCACTTCCTCCAACGCCTTGCGATACCTTTCTGCTTTTTGCTCCAGTTCGATTAGCTTTACTTGGTTATTCACTTCATCACCTCGTCCCAACACTTATCACACAAAGGCGGCTCTATGGGTTTTCCCATGCATCCACATTCTCGACCGTTACAGCAAAACACAGGTATATAATTTTCTAACGGTGTTCCACACTTTAAGCATTTCTCTTCTCGTTGATCGTCCATCTCTACCCCTCCCGAACTTCTTTCAATTCGTCTTTGAGTGCGTCAGCACATTTTGCGCATAGATAAAAACAACCGCTGCTGCCGTACTTAATTTCAATCGCATAATGCGAAAATCTAAGACAGTTGTGACAAGTACACTGACGTTCTTCTGTCACTCTCATATCTTCTCACCCTCCAATAGATCCCCAATGATTTCGATGTTCTCGCAATTCTTCAGGTATTCAGAATGTGTTGCCTTTTCACCGTATGCACCTACAACGCTTTCCCACTTGACAATGAAGCAGCCTTTTTCAAAGCACACAACTCCGGTGTTTTCGTTCCTGTATTTCCGAAACTTTACTTCATGACGCTCATATATCTCTTTGCCGTTACAATCTGACAGTCCGGCGTACCACATGATTTCAAAGTCAGACATCCGCAACCTGTGATATCCCCTGCCGTCCATTTCCATGTAAACGCCCAGTACTTTCGTATCAAAGTTGATGCTTTCAATTTGATCCGGCCTCAACATAAGTTTCAACGGTTTATAGAATGCGCGGATTTTCATCTCTTTCATATGTTCACACCCTCCAATAGATCGGGATTGTCGAGACTTTCAAGCCCATTCTCCCTATTCTCTTTTTCTTGCTTGATGCATTTCACAAGCGAATATGCCATTGAATTAAGCGACTCTAGTTCATCATCTGTTATATCTTTCAACCAGTCTTCAAATTGGGGAACGACCATTCCTTTTGTTTCATAAAGCAAATCAAGTACATGTTTACTCATATCTTCTCACCCTCCAAAGGCTCCCCACAGTCAATACATAATAATCTATGATGACTGCAATCCTCGCATGGTTTGACCTTCTTTGCATCATATTCGCACCCAATGTGATAAGCAGTTGTAGTCCCATCTTCTTCTTTTCTACTGATCTGTTTGTGATCAATCGGCAAATCGTTATTGCAAATTCCGCATGTATTCATAAATTCATCTTGAGTGAAGCGACCGTTTTCAAATGTAGGATTTCCATTGGTATTTCCGACCTTTTCATACCTATGAAATAGTTCCTGAGATACGTCATATGCTTCATCTGGGTTTTCTCCGATGTGCTGATTTCGATATTCTGACCACTTAATCACAAATCTCGTTATCTTTCCGTCTATGTTCTCGCCTTCTATAACATCCCCTAAAGATAAAGACGTTCCCATGCAATCCTTCGGTGTAGTTCTAGACTCTTTCATCCTTCTCACCCTCCATAATTAACTGTTCAGATACTCCAGATACACTTTCTTGCATTTCTCGCTGCAAAACATACCTTCTTTGATCGGTATAGCACACTCTCTACATTTCATCTTCTCTTCCTTCTCTCTTATAAATTTTTGTTCATCAAATTAACTGTTTTTCTTCGATTCTTTATGATTCTTTAGTAATTCTCTTTGTGGTTTTGATAAAAGACGGATTTTATCAAGAAATATGCGTCAAAAAACCCTTATAAACATTGACTTTTTTAAACGTACAATTTTCGATTTTTGCGATCAAAGGCTTCTTTTACGTGTTCTTTCACATACCAGTAATTTTCTCTGTCATAATAAAGATCTACAACACGACTACCTTCGACCACGAAGCAATTACGATAATAGTTGATGTGCTTCTTTCCGTTCTCGTTTCTGGACATCCGTCCAGTATGTATCGCTCTAAAAATTTTGTATTCAATCTCTTTATTCGATTTGCATTTCTGAGTACTAACAGGGCATTGCTGCCTGTATTTTTGAATCACTTTCTCATCGATATAAAATGTTTCTATGTATTTGCTTGGTTCAGATTTCATTAGGCGATCCATTTCTTGGTCAAATCGACCCTGCTCGTATCCCATTTTGTAATGGTGTGCACGAAGTTTCTTAAAGATCCTGGAGTAAAAGAACTTCTCGATTGTTTCTCTCAATCAGCCCACCTTCTTTCCAATTACATTAACTACCTTGCCAAAGCGAACAACTTTATAAGGTTTATTCGATACCTCTTGATTCTTCATCAGCTCGTCATAGGTATCTTCTGTAGCTTTAAATTCAGCACCCTTGAAATTATATGTATCTCCAATTACAAAACTTGTTCCTCTTGGTTCCTCGCCTTCCCAACAGATTGATAAAATTGTATGTGCAGCATGGCTTAGTTTCATATGTATCATCCTTTCAAAATGATTGAATTAGTAAAGTAAAATAGTTGAATAAAAAGTGGCTGAAGATTGGTACAAAGATATTCCCTGTCTTCTTGTAGTAATAACCCCACACAAGACCAATAAAAAAATATCCCATAAAAGATGTTAAATTAAAATGTAGTGCTGCGAAAACCAAAGCCGAAATTATTAATGATATTACATTTGGCATATGTTTATTTAATTGATCTTGGATAACTTTGCGACATATCAACTCTTCAAAGATAGGACTGAAAAACACTGCATATATGTACACGATTGGTGCTCTGTCAGTCATAGGTGTAATGTCAGTGTAGAAGCTTGGTAGCATTGATAAAACATTAAATCCCAAAGTGGCTATACAAAATGATGTTAATACTTTCCCCTGTATCCCTGGCTCTCTAGCCCTATTCAGATCATCCTCAATCCATCGTTTACTAAAGAGCAAGATAATGTACATAATTACTGTTGGGACAACGTTTATTAGGAATTGTACTATCCGTCCTCACTTCCTCTCCAAATAAAAAAGCACATGATTAATTTCATGTACTTAGTGTAACATCGATTTTGTTCGATGTAAATAGTTTGTTTATTTTTATTTTATTAATTCTTTGATGATGAGATCATGTGGAGTTTTATAACCTTTTGGAATGTATGCAGCATTAGATAAGTACCATTCATCTGGATTTATTTCTGGAAAGTAAGAATCTCCCACAAAAGATGCGTCAATTTCAGTTACATACATCTTATTAACATATGGTAAAAATTGTGTGTATAACTCACTTCCACCGATAACTATGGTTTCATTGGGCAGATTATCGGCAACATAGTCCAGTATATCATCTATACTATGTAAGACAGTGCAACCTTCAGCGGTGTATGATTTGTCAGAGGTAAGGATTAAGTTAGTACGATTGGACAAAGATTTGCCAATTGACTCAAAAGTTTTACGTCCCATGACAACCGTTTTATTGAGAGTGGTTAATTTAAAGTGTTGCAAATCTGCAGGGATGTGCCAAGGTAACTGGTTATTTGAACCGATTAGCCTATTTTGGTCATAGGCGACTATGAGAGAAAACGTCATACTGCTACAATCCCTTTTATAGTTGGATGTGGGTCATACCCTACTAAAGTAAAATCCTCAAATTTAAACTGATCTATATCTTTAATATTTTGATTTAACCTCATTGAAGGAAGTTGTCTTGGTTCTCTGGTCAACTGTAGATTAACCTGTTCAACATGATTGGTGTAAATATGCACATCTGCACCTGAAAAAATCAATTCCCCAAGCTCCAAATCGCACACTTGAGCAACCATCATGGTAAGTAGAGCGTAGCTAGCAATGTTGAATGGGAGCCCCAAAAAAACGTCCGTCGATCTCATGTTGAACTTACAAGATAGTTTGTTGTTTGCTACATAAAACTGAAAAGCATAATGGCATGGCGGCAACTTCATTTCATTGATTAAATCAACATTCCATGCCGATACGAGATGTCTTCTTGAATCAGGATTTGTTTTAATTTGATCAATAACATTTTTAATTTGGTCAATATTTGGATAGTGTGGATCTCCATCATAATATATATTGCTACTTGAAGGCCAACTTCTCCACTGACTACCATATACTGGACCAAGATTACCATTGTCATCAGCCCACTCATCCCAAATTCGAACACTGTTCTCTTTGAGATACTTGATGTTAGTGTCACCTGATAAAAACCACAACAACTCATGGATTACAGATATAAGATGAACTTTCTTAGTCGTTAGCAATGGAAAACCTGTCTCTAGATTGCATCTTAGTTCACGACCAAACACAGACAGTGTGCCAATGCCAGTCCTGTCTTCTTTTAGCACTCCATTATCAAGGATATCTTTGCATAAATTCAAGTATTGTTTATCGACGTTATTCATATGTTCCCCCATTATTAAAGGCAGTGAGATAATCACTGCCCCATTTATTAGTTTTAGTTTTTGCCTGTGCTTCCGATTCCACCACGCGACACTTCATCGAGCTCATCAACTGTAATAAATTCAACCTCTGGCATTACTTCTTGAATACGGAATTGACAGATACGGTCATTTTTCTTAATTACAGTGTCTCGCATAGCAAGCGCAGGGAAATGCCATTGATCTTCATTACCTGAATATGAATTATCAATTACTCCAAAGTGATTTGTTTGGATAATACCAAAGTTTTTAAACGTGCTGCTTCGAGGTACTGGATATGCTTCATAACCATCAGGAAGTTTCATCCCAATACCAAGTGGAATAAGGGCATATTCTCCCTTTTTTAGTTCGATATCTACCGCAGAACGAAGATCGATCCAGTTTCCCTTAGTAATTTTTTGAATAGGTTCGATATCAGCAAAGTATTTAACCTTGATTTGAAGTGGCTGTAATTTGCGACCAACTTCTTTCATAGCGTCTCCAATTCTTTTTGCTCGGTTGCTTGTGACTTCCGTTAATTTAGACAATAATGATTCAATCTGATCATTTGTCAGCACATAATCTGGTGTAGAGATAGTGAACTTATTAATATCAACAAACCCACCTTTTGGTCTGGGTTTATACTCTTCCACTTGAGATACATCAAACCAGGCCGTAATTCTCTTGTCGGTATCACGCGAAAAATATGTCAGTTTAACTTTGTTACCAGAGACATCCTTCACGATAGCTTTTTTGTTAATCCCTTTAATGAATACCTTGTCTTCTTTTTTATAAAATGGTTGTTTCATATGTATTTTAATTACTCCCTTTTTTATATTTTCTTTAAAGACGTGCTGCCAACAATTTAATTTCTTCTGGTTTGAAGCCGACTGTACGTCCAATTTCTTTGCCTTCATCATCTACTAAGATTACAGTAGGAACTGAACCAATGGCATATTCAGCCGATAAGTGCGCCTGATCAAAAGCATGAACTTCTTGAAACTCAGCACCAATACCTTTGAGGAAAGTGTCAACACTTTTACATGGAGCACAATTTTCTTTATAGAATTTAAGTAATTTCAAATTGATTTCTCCTCTGTTTTATTTTATAGATCGTCAAAACCGTTATCGTCCGAAACTTTGCCATAGTTGCGCGATTTCGCTTCAAAGAAGTCAGTTTTAGTTGCATTTAAAGCTTCATCAGAGAAAGGTTTAATCCATGGCATACAGTTAACATCAACACCTTTGTATGCCTTCTCTAATCCCATCATGGTAAGTCTACGATTAGCAATGTATTTGATATAATCCGAAAGTTCACTCAGATCAATACCCTTTACCTCTCTAAGGGTGTAATGTCCCCAATTGGTCTCAAGTTGAACGGCTCGATCAATTGTCTTATAAACGTAGTCGATATTCTCCTTCGTGTTGAGTTCAGGGAAATCCTTGAGCAACTGTTTGAACACTTCAGCGAAGAAGTAGCAGTGCTGGTTCTCATCTCTTTGTATGTAGGAGACCATTTGACTAGTTGCCATCATCTTTTGGTCACGAGCTAAGTTGTAAAAGAAGGCAAATGTACTATAGAAGAAGATGCCTTCGAGAATCAAATCAGCGACCATTGCTTCGAAGAAGGTTTGCGGTGAAGGATTATCGCGGAAGTTCTGGTAAATGTTCGAGATGAACTGGTTGCGCTCCAGAAGTACCGGATCATGCTTCCAGTATTCAAAGATTTCTTTTTGTTCTTGTTCCGACACGATTGAGGAAAGTACATAGGAATAGGATTGGTTATGTACTACTTCTTGTTGACCAATTATCGCTGCAATTGCCTCCAAGGAGGAGTCGGTGAAGTATCGTTTCACATCACCGACAAACATTGTTTGCATAGAGTCCAGGACAGCCAATAATGAAATATT
Source organism: Paenibacillus sp. ISL-20 (assembly GCF_018613005.1). Lineage (NCBI taxonomy): Bacteria > Bacillati > Bacillota > Bacilli > Caryophanales > Paenibacillaceae > Paenibacillus > Paenibacillus sp. ISL-20. Next base: position 329,625 of record NZ_JAGGRD010000001.1, on the reverse strand, counting down.
AATTTTAAATGTTCGTTGTTCCACAGAGTCAAGGAGCGCAAATTGTTGTGCATCCTTAGACATTGGGATTTCATCTGCAATCCAATGGTTCAGTAGCAACACCTTATATAGCTTATACATATGAGGGATACGAATGTCATTCCAGTTCAAAATACCTGAACACTCGCCATCAATAATTCGTGTAGATTGGTTGGGTGCTTCTGTATTAAAAATCTTTTGAATATTCAAGTAGGGATTCTCCTTTTAATGTCTTTATGTTATGAAGCGCAAGACTCACACTCTTCAATCGTTAGTGCTCTACTTCGAATGTAGTAACTCGATTTGATTCCTTCTTTCCAAACTGCCAAATGCAATTCCAAGAAATCAGATGCCTTAATATCGGGTGTAACATACAAGTTAAAACTCTGACCCTGATCTAAGTGTCTGGCACGTTTACCTGCGGATTTAATACTCCAATGCTGGTCGACCAGAAATGCTGTTTTATAATACCAGATTGTCTTTTCATTTAAATCTGGCGCTGGATTAGCTACTTTGTAGGTAGTTTTCTCCTCATAAGAAACAAGTTCATAAACAGGGTCGATTGTAGCTGTTGAACCAGCAATGATTGAAGTCGATCCATTAGGGGCAATCGCCATGACGTTAGCGTTACGCATTCCAAAAGTATGAATATCTTCCGCTAAAGCTAGCCATTCAGACGTATCATAGTTGCGTTTTACAAAATACTCCCCTGTATCCCATTCACTGCCCTTAAACTTCGGATAGTGTCCTTTCTCCTTGGCTAATTCCATACTTGCCTTCACAGCTAGGAAGTTAATCTTCTCATATAATTTGTCGTTGTAATTAACGGCTTCCTCAGACTCCCACTTAATTCCTTCAAGAGCCAATAAGTGATGTAGACCAAATGTTCCCAAGCCTACTGCACGATACTGACTGTTTGTGTATTGAGCCTGCAGCACATCGATGTTGTTAATATCAATTACATTGTCCAACATTCGGACTTGGATTGGGATTAATCGCTCAAGTACATTATCTGGAACTGCTCGTGACAGATTAGTAGAGTTCAGATTACATACAACAAAATCTCCAGGAATCTTTGTGATGATGATTCTTGTTTCGCCATCCTTAGTTTTTAGTTCTTCTGATTCAATTGTTGTAGGTGACTGATTCTGAAAAATCTCTGTGCAGAGGTTTGACGAATAAATCATGCCAGCATGAGAATTAGGATTCATTCGATTCACAGTGTCACGATAGAACATGTATGGAGTTCCCGTTTCCAGTTGCGACTTCATGATTCGCTTCATAATATCAATTGCTTGAACAGTGATTCGAGACAAGTTTGGATTGGCTACAGCCTCAGCATATTTTTCTCGGAAAGTACCTTCGCCTAATTTCTCATCATAGAAATCTTCAAGGCCAAGAGCTCGACCGTTTTCATCCTTCCATCCCATAACCTTTTTTACTTCATGTGGGCAGAATAGACTCCATTCACCTCGTTCTTCTACACGTTCCATAAACAAATCGGGAAGGCATACACCATGAAACACGTCATGAGCTCTCATTCGCTCATCCCCATTGTTCAACTTCAAATCCAGGAATGCTAGAATATCTTTATGAAAGACATCAAGATATACAGCAATTGCACCTTTTCTAGTCCCAAGTTGGTCAACGCTTACTGCAGTATTATTTAATTGGCGAATCCATGGAATAACACCCGAACTCGTATTTTTATGACCTCTGATATCTGAGCCTCTTGCACGTACTTTACCAAGGTAAACACCAATTCCTCCACCTGTTTTGCTTAGACGGGCAACGTCTGTATTAGAGTCGAAGATTCCTTCCAAGGAGTCGTCCACGGTATCAATGAAGCAGCTGGAAAGCTGGCCTGCTACTTTTTTACCTGCATTAGACATTGTTGGTGTGGCAGCGGTCATGTATAGGTTACTCATAGCCCAATAAGATTCTTTTACCAATTCAATCCGTTTCTCTTGTGGCTCATTTCGCATGATATCCATTGCAATAATCATGTAACGCTCTTGTGGCAGCTCCATTACTCGCCCATCAAAATCTTTAGCAAGATAGCGTTCATCCAAAGTAAGAAGACCAATGTAATCGAATAACAAGTCTTTTTCTGGATTAATAAAAGCACCAAGTTCATCGATGTCCTCTTTGGAATATGCACTCAAAAGCTCATCTCGATAGATACCTTTCTTTACAAGTTCGGTAATCAGATTATAAAAACTTCCATATGGCTCATCTGGGTAGGATTTATAATGACGGTTATAGGCCGCTTTCTTATACAGTGAAGTCAGCAAAGATCGAGCAGCTACAAACTTCCAGTTCGGCTCTTCTTTAGAGATAAGTTCAAGTGCTGACATTGTAAAAGCATGTGTAATTTCTTCTGCTGTGACAGTCTCATGACGAAGTTTACTGTTAACTCCTCTTAGCAGAACTTCCTTGCTTAGTTCATTAAAGCCATAGAGAACTCGTTCTGCATAAACTTCAATTCGGTTAGCATCAAATGCTAATTGTCGGTTATTTGGTTTAGTTGCAAATTTAGGCACTTATTAACCTCTTTCTTATTATGTTTATTTTTTTATGAAAGGTACATTTCATTGGATTTCAATGAAGTGCTTACCATAAAACATATCAAGCCTATCAGAATCAATTTCTTTGATGATATGTTTATCCCCTTGATTATTCTTAGCACGAATCACTCTCTTGAATGTGTACATATCACGCAAACTTGTTTTGTATCCTTTATACTCTTTGCCTTCACTAAAGGCCAATGTTCCATCATTCAATACGACATTGTTAATACATAAGAGTTTTATATTTACCACCCACTTCTCCTATAATTGATACTCGTCTTCTTCATCTTGTGATACTAATGACTCTAAATATCTATCCCAAATATCAATAACATGATCCCATTCGCCAGTCTTATTATGTTCAGTAAAACCATTTCTTGTACCTACCATAACGGAAATTGGAGACATATTACTTTCTCTAACCGCCATGATAAGCGCCAGTTCTTCTTTATTTAATTGATGATACATTTATTCGTACTCCTTCGTGTATAAAATGTGCATTTCATCAAACATTCTCGACTCTCACCAACGAATCTTCATAATGCCTCCTATCCTTCTCTATGCAGATATATTTTCTGTTCAAATTCTTAGAGGCAACTGCAGTAGTTGCACTTCCACTGCACGGATCAAATACTGTATCTTCTTCATTGCTAGAGCTTTCAATTATGTATTCAAATAGTTTCAACGGTTTCTCGGTAGGATGTATCTTACTTCTTCCAACCGGGAAATCCCATACATTATGTTTGCAATGTTGATTAAATGTTGTCTTACGCTTCTTTGCAAACACACAGTTTTCTATACTATGTATCCAATAATGTTGCCCGTTTACTGGAGAAGGGTTCGTTTTATGCCAGATGCATTGCCTGGCAGTCATATCTTTCTTTTCATTAAAGAACGAGAATACGGTAGACATCTGTTCGATTCCACAAAAGATATAAATACTTCCCTTTGATAAACGGTAAAGTTGCTGCAGAAACTCATTCAATTCAAATGTTTCAATATCAGCAAGTCCTTTGTCCAACTTTCTCATCTGCCCACCATACTTAGCTCTCTCTTCTCCATTTTGAGTTACCGCTCCATATGGAATATCAGTGAGAATTAGCTCCATTGATCCATCTGGCAACTTTGGCATTATCCTCATACAGTCGCCATGATAAATCTTATTTTTCCATTCTTCTTTAAGCAATTGTTTCCTCCTTTATTTATATTTTCTTTATAAAATTTGACTTTCATCAACTTTTTGACTTCAAAAATCCCTTTGTTTATAAGGTTTTACTAACCTGCTAATTCAACGTTCCAAGTAAATCCCTCATTGTCTACATATTTCACTTTGATAGACTCTAATGTATGGCAGCGTCCGTACTCATCATTTGGGTTATATGGCAGGTCTTCGTATTCTCCATCATAATTTCTTAACTTATGGCGACCCGAATAATTCTTTAGAAGATCGATTAAATCGTGTACAATTGTTTCTTCGAAAAAAGGTTTAGTGTATGTATTGATTGTCGTAATATAATCAGCGTCATTTGAGTCTGCTACTACAGTTACTACAAATTTATTTCGATCTTTTTGATCTGGTGCAACAAGTTTATATTCTCCCATTTATTCATTCTCCTTTTCTTTATCAAATGCGGCTTTCATCACAAAAGTGATGTTACCTCTTTGTTGATTTCCTCAATTTTCATATCGTAGTAAGCAATCTTACTAATTTTAGCTTGTTCAAATCTCTTCAAATTCTCCAAGCACTGATTCAAATAATGCTGCTTACACTCTTCCCTGGTGTAGAAAATATTAAGCGAGGTGCCACTATAGGCTCTATAACCAGTGTTGTCATAAGGCGCAATCACTTGTGAAAGAACCTTCCCTTTTTCATTCACTGGCCTGAAATGGAAATTAGAATAGTAAACGCGTTTATTTTTAGGTAATTCTTCATTACTTACCACAACAACCTTCCTAGGCGTAATGTGGCGAATGGGTTGATTGTCAATGTCATTGTAGCGGTAATCACAGATCCAAACTTCTTCGCCAACGCGACCTACTTCACTATATTCTTTATGATTCAATTAATATATCCTCCTAGCGCTCAATTAACTTCGCAATTTGATCAATCTCTTTCTTGCAAAATAGTCTCCAATCAGGAATATGATCATCTAGTAGTTCAATATAATTGGATAGTAATTTAACATATGTAATTGATAAACTCTTACGGTTGTTTTGTAGTTTTTCAATTTCGTTAACTAATTGAAGTAATATTTCAACATCTGTTCGAGCGTTCCTACTCATTCCAATTCTCTTTAAATTCTCATCAACAAGATTTCTTTCCCTTTCTCTGTCATCAATCAGAAATCCATGAATTCCTATCTTCCTCGCCCCCCTTGAATTTTTGTGAAATATGCCTTTCAATGACTTTATTTGATTTTGTAGAACCTTATTTGCATGACGTTAACTTTTCCATTCATGCTTGCATTTTGAAAATACACGTATCTATGCTCATTGCCCCAAGGCATTTTTGAAAACTGATCTCTTATTTCTTCTTCACTTTCTATGTATTTCATTTCGACTCGGTTTTCTTCCACTACTTCTTTAAAGATCGAGCAATCATACAAAATACTTCCGTTGTTAAGTTCAATCTCTACATTAAACATGACATACTCCTTTCCTGATGAATTCTCACTTTCATTTAAATTGTTCAATCTGAATCCCATAATCTTTAATCATCTTCAACACATCTGGCTTCACATCTTCTTTAATCAGTTCCCACCCATATAAGGTTAGTCCATAATAAAGATCGTCTAGCTCTTTCTCTTCGTCAAACATCTCACCGTGTAGCCGAATCATTCTTTCCTTAAATGTTTCTTCTCCAATAACATTCCAGAATTCACCATAGATCTCATATGTCTTATTATCATTTTCGTTGTACTTATATGTATTAAATAATTTATTCCCGTTTGATAATTGAGGCTCAGATTTCAGCCACTCATATACTTCTTCGTGCGAATTAGCAGCCAGATAAATAATGATTCCTTCTTCACTATCTTTTGGCGAGTAGTGAGTAAACATAATTTTGTAAAGATTCATTTTCTATCTCCTTTTCTGTATAAAATATATCTTTCGTCTACTTTCTCCATTGCTCAATAGCTGTTCCTGTTGCACCACATTTGTTACATTGAAATATTGCCTCATAGCTTCCTGTCTCAAGATCCTCAATATAATTAATTCTGCGATGCACAACTCCTTTACATAAACCACAACTCTTATAGAAAACTCCGAAACTTCTGCTCAATACGACAGTCTGAAAAAGTAAACTTGTCAATCTTATGAAGGCTCGAACCCTGGTTAAAATATCCTCACCCTCCTTTCTAAGATATATTTTTCATTAGAATCTTACAGTCGGTCTTTGAAGAGAGTCTTCCTGACTTACTGTATACATTCCACGATAACGTTCCGTAATGGCTTGTTCCCTAACGTGCTAATAATAGTTAATTGTTGCGTTAATATTTGCTCGTTGTTCACGCAGTTGTTTGAGTCTTATTTCAATCTCTGATAGTGAAAGAAACATTTTACATTCTCCTTTATATGTTATTTTTATTTATAAAAGCATTATTTTATTTAGCGTACCGTTCCCTCTTGTTCGCTCAATTCTTCGACTAATAAATCATGCAATTCCTTACTGATGTGCTTCCAATGCAAGCCTTCTCTCGTTCTAAGACCAATACTGTATGAGTCTGTTACAGTGTCTTCGCACAGTCTTACTATCCCATCTTTTGTTCTAAGGATTTCTGTATTTTTTTGTCCTCTTAACATTTTAGTAACTCCTTTTCTCTTGATAAAACTTGTACTTCATTGGATTTTAAGTGCGCTGTTTTAACTCAACTAAACAGTTGGAAAGTGGACAGTCTTCTGAATGTCCGTTTGATTCAGACATATAGCAACTTGGACAACTATAGCGATCATAGTTGGGGCCATCGTAAACACAAAATTCTAGTTGCTCAAGTAAGTTAATCAATTTTTCTTCCATGTTAAAAATCCCCCAATGTTTTGATAAAACAGTTCTTTTATTCAAATGAATTTCCATATCCTTTGCACCAAGTCTTATTGTGACCTTCTTCAATAATTTTCCCTTCTCTAATGAGCCAGTATTTACTCTTAGAATCGTCATCAGAATACTCTTCTGTTTCATATTGAAAATCAACTCTTCCTTCAGAATTAGGGAAAGAATCTAACAAATACTTAATCCAAGTCTCTGCATCATCGTCATAGTTTTTAAGCTCGGTTCCAAAAAAAAGAAACGCAGATCCATTGCCGCCAAAATGAATAATTGTATCGTGTGATACCCACTTTCTACAATGATAATCAGACTCCAGAAACTCTTCCCTTGCTTTATGCAACTTATTGATAATGGACTGTTCGTTTTGCCCATGAGAAATGCTATCAATATTTAACCAACCTCTTACTTGTGTGTACATCCCCATAATTATCTGTCTCCTTTCTTGATAAAAACTCAATTTCATCAGAATTCTTCGTTCAAAAACTCCTTAAGCCATAAGGGTTTTTCATCATTGACTTCTCCACTTAAAGCCTTCGTGAACTCAACATCTTCTTCGCTTCCGACTGTTGGCCCAAAATATGTATTATTGTCTTCCATACTAAAATGTGTAGCAGCCTTTATAATATTTCTTACCTTTGTACTTATATCGAGCGATAAATGTCTTAACAATTACCAAGGTTTCACTCACTTTCTCTAAAACCAGAACTCCGTACTTTGTCATCCATCTTAGTTTCCCTTCAATCTTAGGAAGTGTTTGGATCTCTCGCTTGAGAGACCCAATATGTATATGGCTTTCTTCCAATCTTTGCAATGCATGGTCACTAAATTTAACTCTCATATATATCACCGATGACCAAGTGTTGCTCTGCGTTCTTTAGAGCTCTTGGTGAGTACTTGACCTTGTTTCCCTTTGTTTTGCACTGGATATACACTCAGAAATTTGAATCCATTTAATTTTGCGTATTCCTCTGCAGCAATTTCTGTTTCTAATCTTGTGGTTGCATTTTCAAAACCTTTAACCAGAGTAGAACCTTTTTCGTTAACTAGAATTGCATAGAAATTATACATTTAATATTACTCCTTTATATTACATTTGTCTATGTTTATTTAATTAATAATTTTATAATCATCAATGTACAACTGATTTGTTTTAACTTTCTTGAACCTAGGCTTATATACCTTCCACTCATTGATGTTTAATGTGCCAATTGCTTCAATTTCGCTGAAGACAGGAATATTATCATAGTATTCCACGTCCGTCTTAAACTTCATGAGGTGTATCTTATCGCAAAATATCTTGACTGTATTCGATAATTTCCCCATTAGTTTCTTATCTTCTACAAACAATCCTGTGACAAGAAACTTTCCTGGCTTAAATCCACTTCCTGATACACGGTAGAATTCATTCAACTGATTAATTAATCTTTCATTTATCTCATCAATATGGAATGATAGATCGTAATAAAGTGTATCATCGGCTTCAAAATCTTTAAGTTTTTCATTCAGTTCATTTACTAGAGAAGACAAATTCTTCTTTTGTGCCTGTAAACCTCCTGCTCCATCATGTCCAGCAGCGTAGATTACACTTTCACATGAATTAAGTAAGTTTAACATTGAGAAATCTTCTAATCCACGGAAACTTCCTGCATATGTATCATATTCTCCATTACCTAAAACAATCGCTGGTCTATTAAATGATTTGCTTAACTCTTGAGCAACTAGGCCGTTCAGCCCCTTACCAATTGTCGGATCTACTACTACAACAACTTTATCATTATGATTTACAGTTGGCTTTAACCTTTTAAGCGCTTCTGTCTGAACTTGCTTACGGTATTCATTAACTTTAACCAATTGATTCACGTAATCATCTAATTCAAAACTGTCTTCACTGCACATTAAAAAATCGATTGCCAATCTGATATTGTCCATTCTGGTTGCTGCAGTAACTGCTGGACTGACTCCATAAACAAAATCCGTTGAAGTGAGATTCTGTATGTCGCTATTCATCGCCAAGAACAATTTCTTCAGCCCAACATGATTAAGATTATTTAGGGAGTAATAAACATAGTATCTATTCTCCGGCTCTCTCATTGACATCATATCAGCAAGCAAGGCGAATCCAGGAAGATCTTTGTATTTCTCTGAATAGTTGGTGTTCATATAGTCATCAATTACTTGGCACACTTTATAGACCAATAGTCCACCACATGAATTCTTATTCGGGTATTTGCAACCCTCTTGTTGTGGATTGACCAGAATTGCATATGGGTTTTCTACTGCTACAGCATGGTGATCAATAATAAGGCATTCGATCCCCCTTGATGCCAAATACTTCATTTCCTCAACATCATTACTACTACTATCAACTGCTATGTATAAAGCTGTATCATCCGGTATTTCTTCTATAATGTGCTGGCTACCATGCCCAGAGCTACGCTCGACATACTTAAGCTCAACGTTGTCAGTAAAGTTTAGAAGAAGTTTATAAAGCTCAATTCCTGAGACTACGCCATCAAAATCGCAGTCACCAAAGATAATAATCTTTAAATTACTTTTGATTGCCTTGATAATCTTTGTAACTAACTCATCAATATTCTTTAATAAGTAAGGACTATGAGTATCCGACTCACTTGGGTTTAAGAACCTGTGTAAATCCTCAATCCCATTTATCTTTGCTAACTTCTCAAGCAGTGTATCATATTCGCTATATGGTATCTTAGGAATCTTTTGTTTCCAATTAGATATGTTTACTCACCGCCTAATTATTTTTATGAAATACTTATTTTATAGTGATTTGGAAACTCAAATTTTTCATATGTATTAATGGACTTCAGAAACTTATGTGTTAAAGCCTTATTTTCCTTACCTGTTTTCTTATTGATAATCTGAATATTGGCTTTATGTGTCATTTAGAGTCCTCCTATTAAAATTTGATAAAAGAGCAATTTTTTTTGATATCAATACCAAGAAAATATGAGTCTGCCAATTTCACCATTTTTCTAGCTACTTGAAGATCTGTGCCTTCCATATTGTATGTATGACTAATCTCTTGAAGTGTGTGTTCGGCTATCTTTAAAGATTCTAGTAGCTTGCTGCAATTAATAGCGATTCTATTCGCTTGATCAATATCAATTAATTCTAGGTTCCAATAATTTTCAAGTTCATTTTCGATCTCCATAAGCTCTTTCTCACTAATTTTATTCATATATATCCCCACCCTTTATTTTGATAAAAGTATGTTTTTATCAGATGATTACATCTTGTTTGATCCTATCCAGCTCTTCCATAGTGATAATTTCTCTATGGTAATACTCTGGCGCAATATTAACTAATCCCTCGGCCAATTCCAAACTCAAATCTTTAGCTATGACATCACCGTTGATTGTTTCGTCTTGCCATTCAACCACTGCATATTTTGTAGTCAACAAGTATCATCCTTTCTTCAAAAATCTTACACTAAAAGTTTTTAACTTTTTCTGAGAAACATCCATTGTGTAGAACAACTACTTTTTTGTATGAATCGTTCAAGAGATGTATAACAACCTCTGCAGAAACATATTTTATGTTGGTAAACAAACCTCTATCTTTAATTATCTTGTAGATATTTGAATTGATTTCTTCAAATACTACATTGGCTGTTTCTTTAATTGTCGCAACATACTCAATTTGCTTTTTTCCACAATCAATTCCATTGTCCATATTTTTATCTCTCCTTTTTAATAAAACTCTTCTTTCACAAAAAGTTACTTCCAATAAGTTTCAGGAATACCTGATTTTATTTGAACATACTTTTTCCCTTGAAACTTTCCTCTATCAATTTGAAATAAGTGCATTACATCAAAAATGTGTTCAAAAATAAATTCATTAGTATAGATCGTGGTTGCACCCTCGGTTTCTAGAAAATCTAGTATCTTTCTGGTTGTATAAATGTTAAAAGTCTTTTTCATGGCTCCTCTTTCCTTATGAAATTCAAATTTTACTTAGATTTAAGTTCTTCTAACTGTGTAAGGCATGATTTCAAGCAACTTGGCCATGTTTTCAGCTTCTTCAACTGATTTAAACGGTTTTAAGAACGGTTTTTCGTTCCTTCACTATCGCAAATATATAATTGCCACATATATACTTCACCCCTTTGGTCTCCATTCTGGGTGCAACCCATAAAACTCTCCAACATACTTTTTAAAACATGTATCCATCCCTACTCGTTGTAGAAGCTCAATCTCTTCAAGATTTGTGTCACTACCACAAAACATTTCACGGCTATAGTAAAGGTCAACGTTATAATATGTTCCACTTGTTGGACGTTCAATCTTTTTGCAATCATAAAACTTTTCAAGAATCTCTATCACTTCATCTTGACTCATACCATATGTCATCTCTATCTTTTCGCATTCAAATTGGATGTGAGCACAAATTGCTTCGAAAACATCTAGAGAGTATGGAGCAGATACCCAATAATCAGTTTGTTCTTCATCTGCAGCATGATTAAGTTTAAATATCCTAGTGACTTTTGATTTCAGATTTTTCTTCTTTTTGATTGATTCAAATACTTCTTTGACAGTTCTATTTGCCATCTTTAAATCACTCCTCCTCTTTAGATAAAATCCAACTTTTATAAAAATAGAGAGGCATTGAGCGGTGTCTGATCAGTAATCAGCCTCCCTATATTTTAGCACTATGTATTATGTTTATTTATATAGTGTTGTTTTGCACAACAACAGTGCCGAGTAATTTTCTTTGCCTTCGTCATCTATTACAAACATCTCTCCAGTATCCTCGAAGACCAGTTCATTACCGTAGTATCTTTTTATTTCATACAACTCCCCCTCTGTAAGCTTACAACCTTGAAATTTAACCTTATCGACCCTTAGAAACCTCGCCTCGTCTTTGTCGTTCGTTTCTTGCAATGATGTAGCATCATTGAACCGATCAGACAATAATACCATCCCTCTCTTGTTGATATTTTAATTATATTTATTTATATGTGGTAAGTCAAGTACTTTATGCCATTCTTTGTTAGAATTATTTCTGATGAAAACTAGATTTCATTCAGATTGAAATCTGTGCAAGCCAACTTCATTCACATGGTTCCATACATCGATTCCCCGGTCTGTTGGTGACTGTTTATCAGTAAATAATTCTTCGTCATCATAAAGATAATACGTCAGCCTACTCTTCATGGGCTTGATTTGGTTTGCTATAAAATCTCTGTCTTTACCCTTATCCCATGCGAAAACATATTCAATATCTATACCCAGCCCCCTCAGTATCATTACCTGTACAGGTGAAAGTCTATCTCCCTCTATGGAAACAGAGTTTTTGATCCCCCAAGACCATAACTGCATACAAGACTTTGCGCCTTCAAATATGTATACTTTTCTTACTTCTTTTATGTATGGCAAGGCACGGTGAAGGTTGAACAGTTCGATGCTCTTACTACAGGGGTAAATGTAGTTGTATTTTTTATCCTTGATAATCTCTGGATCATTGCCACAATAACGGCCTTTGATTCCAATTAGGTCTCCATCGCTATTGTGGATAGGGATAGTAACCCTTTGAGTCGGTATATGATATCCTATGCCAAAATCTATTTGTGTTCTAACATCAATACCCTCATTTACCCATCCCTCCCAAGCTCCAGATATGAACTCATTAAGAACCTGATGATCAAGAATCGGATTTTTAGTAACTTCGTAATTTCTGGGTCGCTGCTTTTGTACATCTCGTAGCCACCAATTCCAATCCTTTTTAGGTGTTTCTGTGGGAAAATCGTTGTTTGTGTGCTCATATCCCAGTAGATTGCATATATGTGTCTTAATTTGATAGAGTTTGCTTCTTACTTCATCGAAATTCCGGCATTCGTATAAAAGAAATCCTACAAGACTATATATGTCCCCACTAATTCCCTCACCAACCAATTCTGTATGTAATATTGGTGTGTGGTATATCTGTATACCTCTGTTGTTCTTTGAGCCTGGTAAACGAGCTGTGATTAAATCGTCACCAGTTCTCTTGGTGTTAAACTTAATATTGTCACAGTCTAATTCTTCTAATAGTTGACCAATTGTGCCTTCATTGTAAATACGCTCTTTTAGTTGTTTTAGTGAGTCGGACATATTCCTCCTCTCCTTTAGTAATTACGGTCGTCATATACAGTCGTATATCCTACTTCATACCACGTATTAATCCCAAAGTATGGCTTTAATACAAGAACTTTTTGACCTGTCTTATTGTCTGCCCCTCGTCTGTTCTTGGCATAGAACAATAAATAATATTGAAAACCCTTCTCTTTCTTCATAGGTTTGTCTATATAATCTCCCGCGAACTCATCCCATTGGTTAACCAGCAATTCGCGCTTTCCACCTTCATATTCATCATCCCACATAAATCTTCCTAGGATTAGAACAGAAGCTTCGTTCTTAATCTTTTTAGCGTCACCGAGCGCATATTCGTTAAGAAACCTCATTTTTAGAGCAGAGTCAGCCAACTGGACGTTAACCCAAACGGCTAGATTAAGACCACCTCCATTTGGTCTAGCAAGTTTATATATTTCTTTCATATCCTCAACAAACCGTTCCCATCTTGCCATACTCGCATCGCCCTCAGATGGCTTACCAGTATCTACGATTATTCTTCGTATTCCTCTTGCAGCGTAATGTTTAACCAATTTTTTCACATCATCCATTATGTAATTCTCCATAAAGACGAATGTGATCAGTTTTTCGTCTCCTTCGCTTAGCTCTTTAACCCAATTCACTGCCTTTAAAAGTTTTGCCTTCTCCTCATTGGTAAAATTTCCTTCATTGAGTTTTTGTCGATCTACATACTCTTTAGTTCCCACACCCATCGATGTTACTACAAGGGCCTTTTTGAATTCCGATATAGACTGTTCATTTGCAATAACCAGTAGTTTTTCTTTGTGTTGTATGCAGGACATGATGACCTTGTTCACAGTCAAACTTGTTTTACCGCTACCTCCAAAACCACCGTACATATAAACATGTCCGTAATCCCAACCTGTAGTTATTTTTGTCATCCTTTTACTCTCAAAAAATGGAAGGCCAACAGTTGGATTTTGATCCCAATCCTTTATTTCTTCTTCGAGTCCTTCTAGCAAATAGTGCTCATCATATTTGTTATCACCGTCTAACCCTAGTTGCAATATCTTATCATTCCAATATGTATGAAGCTGCTCTTTGGTCATTTTTTTATAGTCATATTTGCCATCTTTTTGAATTACTCTTTCTCCAAAAAAATCGATCAATTTGACAACAAGATTATATTTTTTAATCTCGCTATAATAGGCGTCAAGGTTTTCTGATTTATCCCTGACTTCCTGCTGCAGCTCGTAAATGGTTTCATATCCACCATACTTTTTATATGTATCAATCGTATTTGTATCTCTTACAATTTGAGAAACCGATATGTCATCGAAAATTTTAATCCCTTTTTCACTAAGTTTCCTGCCTATTGTAAAATAGTAGCCATATACCGGATTCATGAATGATTTATAGTTGATTTTTTCTTCCGAAAAGAAATTGTAGTTATCTGGATCTCTCCAAAATAATCCTGTTAAGTATCCTTCAGCTACAATGATCTCTTTACTTAATCGGTCTTTCCAATCTGTCACGCAACCACTCCTTACAGAAAATCTGAAATGTCATTATTTTCGGATCTTTTCTTATATTTAATTTCTGTATTTTTATTTAATTGATCGTCTTTTTGATTTGATTGAATTGTTTGTTGTTGTCGCATTTTTAATTTTCTTCTATCGTTGGCCTCATTCAACTTATCGATCATAATGCTAATACCATAATTAATTGCTTTTACATCATTGCTGCCATCCAACTTGTTTACAATGCACCATTTAATACTGTCTTCTGCCAATTTATAAGCATCCAACATCAATGCGAAGTCTGGCCCTGTCTTCCACTGTCTTACCTTTTTACCATCTCTCATTGTATAGCCAGCTCGAAGATCTTGGAGCCTACTGATATTTCCTGTTGGTAATACTATGATGTCATGTAGTTGGAGTATATACTGGAATAAGGCATCCCACTGTTCATTCTCTCGTTTCTTTACTTCCTTTACTTTCAGGAGCTTTGGATGGCAATGCTCCTTATGGTAAAAACGCTTATCCTCTAGGATCATATCTTCCCTATCCCCATATTGTGAGCAGATTGGACATTTAACTGGTCTTGCCAGCTTGATCACCTCCTTATAAAATAAACCGTTCAAACACTGGCAAACGAAGCATTCCACTTTTGTAATATCCACGATACTTAATTTGACATTTTATGATTGGTTCAAGATAAACCATATCCTTAGTCTCTTTGGTTTTTAATTGCTGGAATACCTTGAATCCTGCTTTCCGCTCATGAGGTTTAACTCCTAGCTCCATAATCCCTAATGGCTTTTGACCATCTGACAACAACCATCCAAACTCACTCTTACGATACCCAACTATATATGCCTCTCTCATATCGTAAGCAATGACTTTTAACCATTTGGACGACCGTTTATCTATCTCATATTTAGATTGGGCTTCTTTCATTACAATGCCCTCAAGCCCTTGACTCTTTACCAAATCAAAATATTGTGTTCCTCTCCCCAGCAAATACTTCGATTTGGATGCGTATTGACTATCTGAAAAAGAGGTTTCCAAAGCCTCTTTACGTGTAATCAGAGGTAAATTATGCATATCTTTATTTTTATACTTGATGATGTCAAATGCACAAAACACTGCCTTATGCTTACTCTTCTTGGATTTGAATCTCTCCATCATGGCTTCAAAATCAGGCTTACCCTCAGATCCTGCAACAATTAATTCACCATCGAGTATTGTTCCTGGAGGTATATCTATATTATCAACCAACTCTGGAAAGTTGGCTGTTATCTCATTATTGTGCCGAGTATATAGTCTAACTCTGTCTATGTTGCTAACGATCAACCTAATACCGTCCAATTTAAGTTCGGTTATGTAGTTGTCATCATCAAATGGCTTGTTATCTGCAGCATAGTGTAACAGCATTGGAGAAACAAACACTCTCATCACCCACCTTGATAGAAAGTATACCAAAGTAAGCTTATTCGGTTTAGCGGTAAGTTATGTTAAGTGCGTTCTCTATATTCTTGAACACATCCACCACTACAGAAATCCTGATAGTATTCAATCTCTTCAACAGACATTGGTAAGCCACAGTTTGAACAATTTCTTTTTCTGTTTTTGTAGTATGTATTCTTATAGACGCCACAACAGCATCCATCGTATTCGACTAATTGATATTCAGAGATCATATAATTACATTTTAGGCAATTTATTATTACTCACCCCTTATAAAATGAATCTTTCATTAAATATATTCAAATGGATCTGTGTTCCCCCAATCTGAATTCTCTTCTTGATATGGTTCAAACCGCCTTGTGCCGTCTTCAAGATATCCGAAAAACATTTCTATTGGTCTCGCCCACCTATTACGATTCTCGTCCTCATAAATCACCAATCCCTCTTGTGTTTCTGTGTGAGTGGCTAGTGAAACAATTTTATAAAGTCCACCCTTGTAATGCCTGTATTTGTCTCCCTTGGTTACTTCATATATCAAGTCCATACTGCACCCCTCCTCTTTAATTTGTTTATTTTTATTTTATAATAAACTCAACATCTAATGCAATAGCTAATTTAATCAATAAATCAAAACTTGGAATTACATCTTCTCTTTTTAACTCCTCAACTTCCCAAGCATTTACGCCAGCCTTATTTGCTAAATCAGCAGTGCTAATATCATAACTATGTTGACGTTTAAGAATAGTATTTGTGAGTTGGGCAGCGAAACTAATTGCTTTTTTCTTAGTTTCTGAAGCATAATCTAATTCAGCTTTTATATCCTTCCAAGTTCTAAATGGTTTTGTCATTTAGCCTCTCCCTTTTGATGAAATCATCCTTTTATCAAGTTTTACCCTTCAAAAAACCCTTATTTTATAAGTTTTTTTAATCGTCTACTTTGGTGATTTGATCGTCTATGTATATAACTTTATCAGGATTTGTTTCAACAACCCCATTTACTGCAAAATTGCCTTCTATAAACAGTTTGCAGTCTTCATGTAGCCATTTAATTATCTTACTATACCTTTCTTGGTTGAACTTGACATTACTTTCATTATACCATTCATCAATATCTTTTGTGTTCTTCTCGCTATTACAAGCTGAGCAACTTGGTATACAGTTCGAAAGATCGTTGGCACCGTTATGTACTACATGTTCTTTGTGTAAATCAAACAACATTTTCTTTCCAATTCTAGTGACATAATGGTTATTTTTATGTAATCCACAATAAGCACATGATTCGTCAAAATACACCTTACATAATTTCCACTCGTTCTTTGTTATATTATGATTTCTGTGATTATGGCTATACACTATAAATCTGTCTTTATTTTTATCTTTCCAGACTGCATACTTATCACTTTTTCTATATTTTATCCCTCCCTTCCTTACCATTTCCTTTGTTTTTTGTCTAGCGTTGTTTTTCTTAAGCGATTCAAGATGTGATTCACGATTATTTAAAATCCTTTGATACGCTTTTTTAATTCTATTTTCTCGATCTTTTAAGTATTGTTCTTTATTATAATTTCTTTGACATGTTCTACATTTACCATTCAATCCGCTTTTCGCATTCTTATCTTTCTCAAAATTATTGTAATTTGCTTCAAACCAATTTAAACAAGTGTTACATTTTTTGAATAGTGCTCCTTCTCGGTGCTCATGGTAACTTTCATATTTATTTGCTCCCATTAATTCTCCTCGCCTATTTGAAATAATTTAAATAACATAAAGTATTTGTTTTTTTCACCTATACGGAATCTCTTGCCTTTTTTACCGCTACATAAACATCCATTGCGTAATCTTCTCTCATATCGTCATAGCCCCAGGTATCCTCATCTAACAGTTCCTTTGCAAGTCTTAGACATTCACTTAATTCACTCCTTAAATGATTACGCATTTCATCGTATGTAGTTACAACACCCATTACTGTTCGCCCTCCTTAAATATTCTTATGAAATAAACTAATCTAAAAACAGCCTCATCATCTTGAGCAATCTGTGTTTCTGACTTTCTGTTAGTGATTTTTCCTGGTAGTCAACCTCAGATGTAATAAACGATTCATCCGACAAATTAATAAACGTTTGTTTGCTGGTGACATATATATTCTTAACCTTAGTGCGTCCAAAAAGCCAGTCTGCAGAAACTCCATACAAGTCACATAAAAGATTTATTGTTCCAATATCAGGCTCAGCCTTTTCAGTTTCATATCCACTTAAAGTTTTATTGTTAATTCCTACCCGTTCCATCACGTCCACCTGTGACAGTTCAGCTTTTTCCCGAGCCAATTTCAGTCGTTCTGAGAAACTAGAAATCAATATTTTGCACTCCCAACTTATTCAGTTTCGAAACTAATTAGTTCTTGAGGAATTAATTCAAAACCATTTTGTGCTTCACATAAAGATAATCCATTGTCATATTCATAGATCACATGTAAGGAAGTGTAGCTTGGTATATTTTCAAATTGACGTTTTAAGAAACCATCCTTACCTACATAGATATCAAGATCCAAAGACTTCCCAATTTTTAGTTTATGCTCTCTGTAGCCTACTAAGGAGTCCATTAATTCCTCAGCTACATTCTCGCCTACTAGTTTATCGAGTTTTGCAAATAACTCCTGTTCTAATCTGTAGTAATCGTTTAGTATAGCAAGTTTATTCTTGTCCACTATGGTATTGCCTCCTCTTCTTCTGTAAGAAAGTCATATTTTATTTAGACTGCTCTACCTCACGATAATACATATGTAGAGTGCTTTCAGTTATATGATATTTGTTAATTCTTTGACCATCGAATTTCGGCACTGTCTCCAAATTGAAGAAAATTACAGTCTCGTTATTCGGATTTATGTCTGGATAATTATTCACAACTTTTACCACTTCACCATTAACTAGGTTTTCGTACAATTTCCCTTCTTTATTGAGCATTCTAATCACCACCTATATCTAAATGAAACTCACATTTCATTCTGTTTGATTCTTACCTTTTAACTGTCTGCCACATATAGGACAATAAAAAATCTCAACAGACGTATTAATGGTATTCTCTCCCCTTGCACTTAAGCCTAAGCGAACATCGTTATCATTTACATAAACTTGCACCCATGCTGAGATATATGACGCTTTTCCTGCAATCAATGTCTTAGCATTCTTAGGCTTGCAATATTTGCATACATCTTCTTCCACGCTAAATCGATCCTCCCCCAACTTCTTCATAAAAGATTCGTTTCATACGTTCTATTTATTTAATAGAACATTTAGTAATGGTTTGTCGTCTTGTATTTTCGCTTCAACATACAGGGTGCGTCCATCACTAAGTTTAATAACGAGTGTTTCTCCACTTAGATACGCTCCTTCTATCTTTAGACCAGGTAAACTAATCAGTTCCAATTTATACTCCCCTTACACCCAATGAAAGGCTAATTTTATTCAGAGTCAGATTTTTTATTCTGTTCAATAAATTTTTGCAATGAAGGTAATATTGTTTCGGCCTCTTCTGGAGACAAATAGACGTTAAATTCATCACATCTCAAATTTTTTCTCTTCATAACATTGAACTTTTCCATTGAGAAAATCTGGTTTTTATCGTGATAGACCTCAAAAATAGTTTTATAAGTATTATTTGATTCATCACTGACCAAAATATAATCCAGTAGTTCTTGCCTTTTTCTTGTTAATTCATCTATTGGATACTTTCTTTTCTCACCTAATGTCTGCTCCTCTCGAATGTTTATGTACTCATTTACTTCTCCTCCAACGAAACCTAAGGTATTGTTGTCAATTTCTTCACCCTTTTTATCAACAATTTTTAAGGTGTCAGATTGTGTGTCATATATAATTCGATAATCAGCGGTAAGTAAATTTTGTATTTCTCTCTTAAATAGCTGCTGTTTGTCTGATTTTTGATTCATTTTTATGTATGCCTCCCAATAAAAGACTCATTTTATCTTTTTGCATTTTTCTCCATAGACTTCCCATCTAAAATTTCTTATTGTGTCTCCATATCTATCTTCTCCCAAAAATTCTCTGACTGTTCCGCTTGATCCGTAATTTTCAATTACTTCAAACTGCTCGTCACAGTAACTGATAACATCACCGTTCTTAAATTCTACTCCGTAAGCATTCATATCTTGCCCCCTCCTTTCTTTGATGAAAGAATTGTTTTATCTAGTCATGGTTCTCTTCAATAATTCTTACTTTTGCCAATCCTACAAATTCAGCACCATCTTTAAAACCAGATGCTTTCACAATTACATATGGATCGTCCTCATAATACTCTGCATGAAAAATTGCACCTTGGGGAATAACCACTTCGTCATATCCCCAACCATGATATATTAAATCTTCTAATGCCTCACATTGTACCAGTTTAATGTTGCACAACTCCTTATAAAAGTATTATTTGATTAACTTTAGTCTAATCTTGATATCTTCCAATTCATTATGTAATTCGACACTTCCATGCTTTCACCTTCTATATACACTTAATATAATTGTATTATTTTTATTTAATTAAGTCAATACCTTATTGATCAATTTCACCAATATCGAATCCAAACATATTTGCAAGTTTTATTCTCGTCTCACTCTTTACCAACATCCATAGCAAACTCATTTCGTATCTATATCCTCTACATAAATACTTTGCGGAAATTCCCTTCTGGTCTCTCTTCTCTTCAAATACCTTAATTCCTCGACTTCTCATTTCCTGCCTTAGTTCAAAATACTCCTTATTTACCTTCTTCTGTATCAATTTTAAGTGAGTAGTGAATACATCGGGTAATTTCCAGTTACCCGATTTGATCTGTTCTATATTGCGCTGCAACACATCTAGAATTACAGGATAAATTAAATAATACTTAACTAAGCGAATATCCTCATTTGTTTGTCGTTGACTAGCCATAAAAACGCCTCCGTAAGAACTTATGTTCCTACATTATAACTAACCGTTCTTGACTTGTAAATTCGGTCATCAATTAAGCCAACAAAAACCTTAGTGCTTTAGTGTATTTTTTCTGTCGATCATAGTCATGCTTCGTTGGATTCTTAATTCTTGACATGTCCAGGTTATCTGAAAGGTCTTGGATTTTAACATTACTGGCAAGTGGATTTTGTTTACAGCGTTCAATAAACTCCATATACGACTCATTTTTCTGTCTTGTTAGAGCATGAATCGCTTTACAAACCTCCGTTGAATACCCTTCACAAACCAGATCGTCAATCAACTCACCTGAATCCTCAATTACATCGTGCAGCACAGCAACAATACGCTCTTCTTCTGATTTCATTTTCATCATAACACGTAAAGGATGCAGTATGTATGGATGTCCTCCCTTATCTGATTGCCCTTGATGCGCAGTTGTTGCAAGTACTATGGCTTTTTCTAATTGGTTCATTTAATCTCCCCCTTTGAAATGTTCATTTTATCATCAAGTACAGATCTTCTAGTTCAACCTCAAGATGCTTAATACAATCTTTGGCACTGTAACAAACATAATATCCATTCTTATAATATTTCACATATTGCTCCATTAGTTGCTCAACCGAATATGTGTATCTTCTGTCTGCGATAAATGCTTCAATTCTCTCTCTTGCCAACTGTTCCGTCAATACTATCAAATCCTTTCTTCATAACTTAGAGTTATAGTCTACATAATACGGACAATTTGAACATTCTCTATTGTCGATATGCATACATTCCGACTCATCAAAACACCATCGGGCAGTTTTCGTTTCAGAGTCCTTCGCATTATCAACGTGATGTACGATTCTCATTTCAATATTTTTATTTTTAGACATAAATATATCTTCTCCTTTTTTATGTGCCCTTGTAAAATATGTACTTCATCAAATTTATAATTTTCTTCCACAGATTGGACAGAAATTTATTTTAATTCCATATAACGAATGCGGTACACTACCACCAATCACACTGTCTTCTAGGTAGTTGCAACTGTTAATGAATACACTGTAATCTCCCAACTGGCTTTTCATTAATGATTTTCTGTCTATGAGTGGATTACCAGTACAATATTCACAACATCTATTTGCCTCAATTTCTTCATTGAATTTCAACATATCACCAATTGCCTGAATTCTACCTTCCGCTCTATATACATCTTCAGGTAGAATATGATGATATTTAAGTACGTCAACGACCTTCTTAGCGCGTTCAGAATAGTCATTTGCCCATTCAGTTAATTTTTCGATTGAAAATTACCTCCATACTATATTTTTATCTTTGTTTTATTTTGGGTGTCGTTATATGGTACATACTGACTGGCTGGCATCCAAAGCCACTTATTTGAATACTCATCAAATAAAAGGAATTGAGTTAGCCCATTTTCGAGTTGCTGCACCGCATAAACAAACCGAATTAAGGTTGAATTATAGACAGGCACTACTTTGAACATTCATATCTCCTCCGCGCTTTTATTTACTCTTTAACACTCCGTTTTTCATTGTTTTTTTTCTTCATGAAACACGCATTTCATCATAAATATAGTTCATCCATGTTGTATCCAGACTTAATAAATCTAATCGTCTTCTTTCTATTACAGTCATTTCCTAAGTATGTATAAATCTCATGCATATCATCAACCGTGAACTCTGTTCCTAAATACTCGTTCAGGATTTCTCTGATCCGTTTTTGCCAATATTCACTTACTCCTTTGCAACTTGGTCGTGATAACCAGGCAATCACTTTACACTTTAGAGTTAATTCTGAATCAACATCTTCAAGTCTGAAGTATATATTATTTCTTGGTTCAACAATTAATTCAAAGTTGGGATTAATAAAGACGTTTGGAGAATGTCTTTGTACGATTTTCATAAATTTCTGAATTTCAGTTCGATTCATCTTATGGCTCCCAGACATAAAGTCTATAGTCATCATCAACCAACTTATAAAAACTAGGGCTATAATCGCCTGAGAATTGATCATTTAAAAATTCAACGATCTTTGAGCCGTAGAATTCATTAACGCTCTCACACACCAACTGGTCATTTACACTTTCTCTATCAAAGTTGTCTTTGCAAATAATCTTCATTTTATTTCCTCCTAATTTTAATGAAACGTGCCTTTCACTTAGTCTTTATAACCCAAATAAGATTTCCACTCTTCAATCATTGTCCCGCATCCATTCTTAATGTCCTCTAATGCTTCAACTAATTCTTCTTCGGTCACGGTGTGTTCATCATGATATCTTTTTAGTAGATAGTGTATAAATTGATGTGTTTGTTTGTAGTCTTGAAGAGTATCCCAATTGATGTGCGACAACTTTAAAACCTCCCATTCCCCATAAAATAGACCTTTTACTAAGTTTTCATATTCTTACTCACATAGCATTCAGCAAGCAATAGACCGTATCACTAAATCATGGTAAACTTAATGGTAAATATAGGGGGTGTCACTTGCTTGAAGAAGTATTTATTTATTTTTATGATATTGCTGTTAACCATTCTAACTGCTTGTGGCGAAAACACACAGAATCATGCTAAACCCGATGCCATACGTGATGAACTGTGGGAAAAGTCTAAGCAATTATCCATCTTGATCATTAACACCGTCAACACCAGTGATAAGCACGACGATTATGTACCATCAGTTAGTGGACAATATAAGCGTTACAGCAAAGAGCTGACGAACATTACAGAAAAAGAACAGGAATTAGTTGACGATGTTAGTAATTTATTTGACACATCCATAAATGAGTTTATTTCAAGATCCTTTGATGAGCACAGTAAGGAATATGCTGAAACAAAAGAAAAGATTGAAGATTGGTTCGGTGTCTCTAACTTGGCATATGAAAATTATGACTCTACCGTGTTGAGTGTTTATTTTGATCATGCCAAGCAGAATGAAATTGACAGCGACCCAGTTAAGATATTTATGGATAACAACAATATCACTCTTACAGCAAAAGACGTTCAATTTAATATGTCAAACAACCTGGATAAAGATTTTGCTATTTCTGGAACGGCAAGACTAGATGATTATTATAACTATGGTTTTGATACAAGTATCGAGTCAGAGTATTTCAATCTAGAATTGACACCTGAAGATGGTGATAGATGGAGCCTATACCTTGAGAGAGCAGCATTTACTAAATTGTTCGATGAGCTCCAAGACAAAGGCGAAGTTCAAGTAATGGTATCAGCTACTATTCCATCGGGCAGATTTGAACCTAATCAGGGTAATATGGCTTTTGTTACAAAAGCAACTTGGCAATAAACATTAACGGAAGGGCTAATGCCTTTCCTTTTTTCATTCTCTGTGCCTTCATTATTTTGGGTTTGTATACATTTCGTTAGCTATCAAACATCTTTTCAGTATCTCTTTATATTCATTCAGAACATATTCGGCCCAGTATTCTGGAGGATAATGTCCTACAAATTCAGGATCTTCTATGTATAACTCTGCAAATGAAGAATGCTCAACCATCACATTTACAACCGGATCAGTTAAACACGTATCCCCTAGGCATTCTTTAACCAATTCAATATACCCTATAGTTATCCAACTCCTTCATTATAAAACAACCCTTTTATCAACTTTTTAAGCCCTCATAAATCTCTGTACAGGCATCAGTAGTCCATATATTCCTCCTTTAAAGAATTTCATACTTTGCATTTAAATTACTATAAGTTAATGGAATTAGACCATCCATAAACCAACCTTCTTCGCTGCAATACACAATCGCTTCATCGGTACGTCTGGTGACATACCAGTTTTCATCGGCAAAGTGAGCTTTTGCAATTTTTCCGACCGGAAGTTCATTTATCAATTCAGGCAATGATAGTTGTTTATTCAAAATAACTCCTCCTTATAAAAATGGTGGATAATAACCACTGAAGTCATTATACCACCATTTAAATAATTTGTATATATTTATTTTATTAATAATGGAAAACGCATCTTTTACGCAGAGTGTTCCAGCACCAGCGTAATCGCGATAAGATGCACTCTCCTTAATACTCATGTTCGGCATCTTTATTATACATCAGGTATTCATTGCTTTTCCAGTCTTAGCTAATTCTCAAGTGTTTTTTATCTTTAACAAGTTCCACACCTTCAATCACTTCACCCTTCTTAACAGCGTCCAAGAGGCTCTTCGTGTCAATTTTCGGATCTTGGGTGATTTTATATGTATCAGGAATTAATTTTGGATTAATCACGTTTAGTGACGGCGGGTTAGCTTGCAGACGTACCTTAAATAATCCTGCGTTCACACTGTTAATGCCACTTGATTCAAGCATTGACTGCATATATGACTTAATACCATCATGTTTATTCTGCAGTACCTTACGTCTCTTTGCTAAGCGATCCTCTTCGTCTTTAAGTGCTTTAATATCGGCCTCAATATTCTTCATAAGTTTAGCCGTATTTTCGCATTTGTTCTCAATAAGATCATCAATTGACTCCAGATTGTCAATTAGAGCTTGGATTTCATCTTCAGACATATCATCTTCAAGTATATCATTAGCGTAATCATTGAATTTCTTGTACATCCCAGTTAGTTCATATAACTTCATTTAATCATTCTCCTTTTTATTTTTATTTGATAAACACTATGTATCATCAAGATTGCTTTGGGACCCATTTCATTACTTTTACTTCTTTGAGTTCAACCTCTACACAATCAACTTCATCTTGGTAATCCCACGGAGATTCATCTTGCATTTCTGTAGCACCTTCAGAATAATACGTTTGATAAAACTTACCTTCATGCTCAAACACAATTTTATGATGAATGCTCCATCTTGAAGTCTCGGTAATCTCATCGACCATGGCGCTATACGGCAAATCTAATTCATTTTTCAAGTAGCTCTTTTTAAACTTCATTTAAAATCACTCCATATCCTTTACAATGTTCGCACTCAACTAACGGTTTATTAATTACTTCCATGAGTTCATCCAGATATTTTTGTATATTTTGTTTTAGGTCTTCTTCGTTTTTACCTTCAAATGGCTCAATAACTGGATAGCTATTGTATGATGACGGTGCCACCTCAAAAACCTTTGTCGTTCTCGATCTTCGATATCTAGTTTCATATTTAGGTTTTCTTTTCCCGATATCAACTCTGAATTCTTCAGGTTCATGAGAAATCTCTTTACTCACAGTAAAACAAAAATCATAGTCACTTGTGATTTTAGCCCATCTTGTATCGATATGTGTTTTGACGTAGTTACGAACGATTCTGTAACTATCAGCACGAGACAACTTACATGGTTTAGTTGAAAGTAAAATTGGATGAGTTGAAATTTGATCCAGAAGGGAATGCTGCAATGTGTAATCGTTACGTACAATTTCAAAATTTTCAAGTTCAGCTATAACAATAAGTTCAAATTCTACATCATCAAGTCCCGGATCTGTTAGTTCATATTTGAGCTCATATAACCCATATACCGATTCGTATTGTCCTGTGTCCTCATCAAAATCTGAACGATGCAATACTTTAGGGAGTCCTGTGTTGTAATGTGCTTCCTTTAACTCATATCTTTCATTGATTCGCTCAGTAGGCAATTTCCTTTGAATTGAGTTAGGCACTTCTTTGATCTCGAACCAATCTTTTCTATATGTATCTGTAGGTAATTCATTATCAAAATATAGGCTCTTCAATTTCGTATGATGATAAGAATCATTCTTAATATTATCAGAAACATAAACCCTACTTTTGGTTTTGATTGCAATAAGTTTTAGCGGTTCCTTATTACTTTGTCCTTTATTCAATTTATCAGTTCTCCTTTTCAAATGAATTTACATTTGATTCAAATTAATTGTCTGCCAGATCGACACCAAAGATATAATTGCTACTTATACCTCGAATACCGTCTTTCGAATTGACAGCTTCGATATTACCGCCATTCACAAATTCAATATTGCTTATCTTTTTTGTGTTACGTTGGTCTCTAACAAATTTATGTATTTGAATCAGTTCTCTAAAATTTCTTCTATGCATCATCTCAATAACTTCATCCATAATGATATACATCGATTCCTGATGATCTCGTCTAAGTGAAGACGGACAATCTAACTGATCTGGTGTTGCTGCGTTATATTGTTCTTCACTCTCGGGGCAACATTGGTCAAATGAGTTCCACAAACAATGTTCATTATTACAATTCATATATTCAATCCTACTCCCATACAGATATTCTTTCTATTTTTACTTTTTTAACAATCTCTCTGTGATGCCACTGTCCACACCAATTACATTTTCTTGTATTGTTGACGTATGTATATCTTCCATCTGTTCCTAACATCCAGCCGTTGTGGTCTGGGTCAAAAATACACCGGCCAATCTTTTCATATTCATCAAAAAACCAGTCAGTTATATCGAGTAAATCTTCTTTTTTCCACACACACAACGAATAAAGTTCGCAATTGCCTTTCCGTAAAACAGTATTCATAAAATAGCCGCTACTTTTATTGCCGTAAGGATCAATTATAATCTGCATCCCATTTGACAGATCCGTATTAAATGGCAGATGCTCCCCGTCCCATCTACTATGGTGATTCCAATAAATCCTAAGTTGACTATCAATATACTCGTTCTTCTTAACAATCTTGCTGAGAAACTTGTATAAGTTCCAACTGTACTTATTAGATTCACCTTTTACCTTTGGTTTGATTTTTCCAAGATTCACTTAACCTCCCCTTTCTATATGAAAGTCCTCTTTTATCGTTTTTCTAAGTACCTTGCTGGTTTCTTGAAAATCTCATCGTTGTGCCATTCAAGATACAATTTATTAGGCGAATGATTTGGATTATATGGTTTAAGTATCTCTTGCCCATGATAACCAAATAATAGTTTAGATGAATCGCCATAGCTTAGAGCAGATGAAGATACAACAAGAATATTGTTTTTGTGAATAGTGAATGATCCATAATCAAATAAAGTATGGTGTAATGAACAAAGCGCCAATCCATTCTCTTCTTTATCTGGCCCTCCATATTTGTGCCATTTGATATGAGCTGCTTCTAATCCCACATAGCTATGATTGAGGTGAAGGTTAAATCCACATACTGCACATCTATATCCATATGTTTCGAGTACATTTTTCCTAAATAGTGGGCTTCTGGGACGCTTCTTAATTGTCATAGTCATTAAGCCTGTGCTATTCAGAAGGTCGTCATATTGTGTTTCTGCAAAATAATACTCTAGCAACATGCTAGTTAATTCCTCAATTAAAGATGGATTATTCAACAACAACGCATGTACTTCTTTCGTAAATCCTCCAGAGGTATTATTTAACTGTTTGATAGTGATTTTTTTATCAATTTCTTGATTTACTTCCCAATAACCATCATTTCTAAGGTATACATATGGGTACTCTGGATGGTTTGAATTACTAAATCTTGATAACAGTTCTTTCATGTCTCTTTTAATCTCTATATAAGGAATCCATTTGATCCCCTCATTAAGTAAACGTCCAAGAGCATAAAGCGTTAGGAGTGGTTTATGTGGGGACATTTTTCCATCCTTTTTCCAAGTCCCAAGATTTATAACTGCTTTTTTTATATCTTCCGAATTCATTGATTTCATCACCTTATGATATGATTAATAGTTCAAATATACCATAAGATGATAGTCGCTAAGTCTATTTTATTACTGTCGTTTCTTTCTTATCAAAATCAACAAGTACCTTAATTGCGTCTTCCATCATTACTGCTAAATCCAAGGAATCATATTGACAATTCACTTCAATAACTCTTTCTCTGTCCATGCTAATTAATTTCCAATCCAAATTTATCACCTAAATTGCACAGACAGTGCATCCTTCCTTATTCTCTCCATCAGCATCATGCAACTTCTTCAAATCCCAACTATCGATAAATTTTCTAATTTCATTGCGTTGAACCATTTCAATCATTTGATCTAAATTATGTACTAAATCGCATTCATTGACTTTTTTATATTGCTTTTTTAAATATCTAATAATGGTTTTATCAGCATTCAATTTAATTTTTTCTAAAGAATTATTCTTAACCCAAGTATAATCTCTTCTATCGGAATGTTGTACTTCATATTTTCGGGCTGCTTCAAACCAATCAGGATAAAGTTTTGAAAGTATTGCCCATTCAACCATCCTTTGATAAAAACAAAAGTAACAACCAGAGCGAGTTCTCCATTTATAGTAATTTGGTAATCCCATTTCTGAATTTTCAAGAATTCTATAAATATCAGACAAGGAAAGATTATCTTCTCTGTAAGGAAATACAGATACAATGTTTTTATTATCATTTTTATTCTTACCTTTACTCTTGTATCCATCTCTCATTGGTTCGTCTGCCCTAATTCCCACATAACTGATGCAATAATCAGAGCCTACCCAAGCTTCCATTGTTTCTATTTTCATAATTCTCGTACACCATCTTACTCTAGGTGAAGGTAGATATCCATTATATTTAGAGAGAATTTCATCAAATGGATTAAAATCATCTTCTCCATCTACTACTATAAACTTATGTTTAGAATTTATATCTGCTTTAATTCTTAATACTTTTTTACCTAGATATTCTTCCATTTTGTCTAGATATTCATAAACTTCAGGCAACTCTGAGCCAGTATCAGTAAAGAACAACTCTAATTTCTCAAATATATCTGGTCTAGTATTTTTAATATGTATCGCTAAGGCTGAAGAGTCTTTTCCTCCACTTATACCGCATATATGTCTAGGGTTTTCTTTTGTGCCTTTAATTAAATATTCACTCCTCTTGTTCTTGATCAAATTTCTATTTCATCTACTCCTAATACCATTCAGGCTCATCACGTTCGCAAGCTGTTTTAACTTTCACTTCTTCTTCTAAACATTTTTCACAGAAGTATGTATCGACTCGTTTAAAAATGATACTCCATCCATTGGACTCTCTGTTCTTCTTGGTGTCTAAATGAACAAATTTATGTTCACATGTCAAAACTATCACCTTCCTATATAATTACAATTTTATAGTCTTTCAAAATAATCATATGTTTCTTTATCATCTAGCATAGCCTTGTTAATGATATCTCTAAGATCATTAGTTCCAATTGTCTTGAATCCTCCGCTTTCCATCCGATCCAGGACATCAACTAAAAATTTCGCCATATTAGCAGTACCCAATTTATAGGCCTTCATTACTGAAGTATCTGCGATAATTTCCTTAAACATCTTATCTAAAGGTCTTTCATTCGTCTCGTTCTGCAAGATCAAAACCTCCATCTCTTGATAAAATCACGATTTTACATAAATTTATTTCTATTCTTAATGAGAATTGTCTTTATATCTTGGTAATCATGTCCCAATTTAATCAAATTTTTTATTGCCTGTTCTACCTCTACTATTTTTTTGAGGTCTTCAGTACTTAGTGCATCTCTTAACGTCTTTTTTGTCTAGATCATACATCTTCAGCAAACCATTTGCATCTGTATCAAATAAAATCTTATACACAAGATTGGTGAATGTGGAGTACTCAAAACCCTTCTTTAATGTCCCCTCATAAAAGTCTCTTATTGCATCAGTCAAATATCTTCTTTCTCTTTTAGTTATCTCACGTTCTAAAGCCCATTTTCTTTGCTCCTCCGACGAAATCTCTTCTACATTGAGCAAGTAGTTCCTAATAGATTTTGCAACTTCTGATTCAGTAAGCAGCATCCCAATTCTTAGGAGACCTCTTCTAGTTAACAAACTAAGTGAATTAATACCCTTAAACGCATGTTCACCTTGGACACGCGTCTTAAAATCAGCTAAACTCTTGCCTTTTAATACTCTTACTTCTGAATATTCATTAAATTCATTTCTATGACGTTTAATTATTGATTGTACGGTGTCAGTTGAAACTTCGTAGTAGTTTGCGCTCATTTCAACTGTAACTTCATTTAAATCTGATAAAGTTGCTACAAATTTTACCTTGTCTAAAACATCATCTTTAAAAACTAGTTCATCTCTCTTCGTTTTACTCTCAACAAGAATTAGTTCATCAATACTTAGCACAGTGTTTTCTTTCAATTTCTCTCTCCTCATGATTAATTTTTGATAAAGTTCTCATTTCATATAAACTATGTATTTTTACTTTTTACGAATTAGGTTTTTCTTAGCTCGTTCAGATGCCTTTTTTCGCTGCTCTTCTGTCATTACTCGCTCTTTGCCGCTTCTAAAAGAAACCTGATTAAACTTTAGATCCTTATAATGATGGCCTCCATCGGGATCTACCTTGTACGGCTCTGCTCCCACCTTGCGCAACTTAGTGATTATTGTTTGCTGAAGCGTGTACACCGTCCAGGACTTACATTCATCATCTGATCTAATTACTGTCTCTCTTTCCTCTGCTAATGCTATGACAATCGACTCCTTACGGTTTCATTTTTTGAACACTTTAAATCACCCCAATAATCATAAATACTAATTATTTTTGTGTATTTGAGATTCCCACACCAATTTTCAAAGCAAAATGGTTCATCATATGTATAACAATCGTTAATGTGCCATGATTTAACTTCAGTAATAGTTTTATCATTTTTTACAAGTATGTAGTCAAACTCGTTATTTTCATAATTGCGCTTTACGTTATAAATGTCCCCATTATCACACACAATTTGATCGTGTAATTTAATCAATAACAATCACTCCTTTGTATAGTTGGGATTTCCAATTTCATTTCTTCAAGAATCGATTTTAAATCGTTGTATTTTTCTATGTATATCTCATATCTAAGTTGTGCAAGATCTGCCTTGTGTCTCATAGTATCTCTTTCTTTTTCTAACTCAACTACAAATGTTTCGAGATGTTTTACATGCTGTTCAACAACAGTCTTCGCTCCATGCATACTCATATTTTAAATCTCCTTTCTGATATAAATTTTAATCTTGATACTCTTCAAGTAGTTCTATTGCAAACTCTAAATCATAAATCTGGTGTTTTAATTTGGTGATAGTCTTTCCCATAATATTGTCCTGTCTTTGCCCATACTGTTCAACCTCGTGTTTCTTATCGCGTAATTCATATTTCAATAACTGCAGCGCATATTCTCCAGACATTTAATCTTCTCCCTTCTGAATGTTAGATTCATTATCAACTCTTAATCGACTATTTAAGTGGCCGCAAATTTTACAGGCTTTCTCATGGGTAAACCAGCCACCCTGTTTGATTTCCACTAATTCATACTCGTGTTTGTGATTGCTTTTCTTCGTCACTGAAAATACTCCTCACACTATCTCTTTTGGTATAATGATCAAATAAGATTTCTTGACCAAATGTCAAAGGTTTCTTTAGTACAGAAAGCTTTCACTTCTTCAATTGTGTCAAACTGCTCCCAGAAGTGACCATCACAAATCGGATGAAATACAATGTAACTTTTTGTTGCAGGGAACTCGTTGTGCTTATTTTCTTGAATAATCCATCCATTGATATTTCTATTCTTCATCGTACTGCTCTCCTTTCATAAGAAAAGATTCATTTTTCTGCCCTTTCAAGTTTTTATTTTCCTCAATCAGTGCTCTGATCCATTTTTGTGTGTTGGTTAGCAATCTGTCTTCCCACTCATTAGGCCAAAATGTTGCATATTCCTCGCTGATTTTAGGTGCTTTCAAAATCTTTGGAGTAAACATTGCCGGTTCCTCGGATTGTTTCATGTATAGATCGTAACTACTCTCATTTTGTTCGGAAAACCAACCCAATCCACAATGGTTTAGGGTTTCGAGCATTTCATTATATTCTTTTTCAGTTAACATCCAAACCCTCCTTCTCTGTGAAATGCTGATTTCATAGTAAAACGTCTCAAAACTTGTTTTTTGTTTTTTCAGTCTCATTATATTTGTGAAATGACATAATCCCCTAGATAACAACAGGAAAATCAAGATCAAAATGAGGCTAAATACTCAAGAGTAAGATTCCATAATATGTTAATGTTAAAATATCCCAAATTAAAGGAGGAAATGTATTATGAAAATCAAATCTTTGACAATTGGCGCTCTGTTAGGGGTATCTATTGTATTGGGAAGTGTAAGTGCTAGTGCTGCACCTGTTGATACAAATTCTGTATCTCCATTTGCTGACCAAAATTTGGTCTTGCGCGTCGGTGAAATCCATAATTTTAGCGGTACAATCTCCATGGTTGATAATATACAGAATGTGATAGCTGTGACATATCCTTCGACTATTAGAGGAATTAAGCCAGGACAAGCCAAACTTAGAGTTTATAGTAATGGGGTATATACATATTATGATATCTTCGTTAAAAGTGGCACATAAGTAAACTTACTGCCTCATAATTAATGCATTGCATCACTAAAGCACTACGTAACGAGTTCATCTTTTTTTCGTAGTGCTTTGGTGTTTCTCTACGTTCTTCCCACTCTTCTTGTTTTCGTTCCACTCCCCTTTCTCAGTAAAAGATCGATTTTATCAATATTGTACAAATACATCTTTATCATTAGCGTAATCTTCCCACGCATTTAAGAATGACACATAACTTGTGATTACTCTCTTGGCTTCTTCGACTCCACAACACACTCTTTTTCTATACTCCATAAGTCCAGGATATTGCCTAATATTTCTGTATTTGTGAATCGCATCTCTCACATCTTTATGGAGAATTTCTTCCCATCTTTCATTCTCATTATTAAAGTCCTCTATCGTTGCTTTCCTTGAAAAAATCATCTAACTTACGCCTCCTTTCCGATGAAATATCAATTTGATTATCTATTATTGTTTTGTGGTAAAATGTTCAATATATCTATTGACTGTGGGGTCATGCGAGATGAGTCAAATCACAGCTATTTTTTCTGTTATTGGTGTAACTTCTGTAATTGCTCTGATTGGATTAATAATTAAATCAATTGCTATGATCAAAACCTCTAGTTTTGAGAAGTTAATAATGTCTGATCAGCACAAAATAACTACCAATGTCATGCTGGTTGTATATGTGGCTCTAGGCTATGCATTTGTTTTTACAAGTTGGATGACCATAGCATTCAACTTTGAATGGAAAGAAATTTTTAGATTCTTTTCTTTTATTTTCGCTATGGGATTGGTAGTAAACTGGCTGTTGTTTCATAAATTTATACCAGATAAACCAACCAAATACTTTGTTTATATCGATGATAAAAAATACTATATTACAAAAAGCACTTCTAATGGAGAGATTATATTAAGCAAGGCTCCATTTAGCTTTTCTGAGATAATGTTAATCAAAAGAGAAGATCTATTAAACAAAAAAATCGAAATAGATTATTTTTCGAACTGAATTCACGAAAAAATTTTCTGAATATAAACCTTAATTTTCTGATGGCTGTCTGATTCCACTTGAACACTATTCGATAGGATTAGCAATACGTCCAGTGCTTCAATCCCCAAATCCCTGACACAGTTGATAAGTTGCATTTCATCGTAGTGTAAATCAACACCGCTCACTGTTACGTTTGGCATTATTATTCATTCCTTGTTTATTTTTATAATATTCTTTACCGCTTACCTCACGCTCAGTGGCTTTTCCACATCTCAAACACCTACTGAGTGTTTGAGATTCGAATATTTCTTCACCACATCGAGCACATTTATCATTGGGCTTGTTCATTGTATTCCCCATTTAATCTCCTGTTCTATTTTTTTTGCTTTACTTCATATTATTAAACGCCTCATCAATTGCTTCATTAAAACTGCAGCCACCATTGTAGTATCTCACTTCAAATTCAATCTCATTGTCATTTATTTTCTTGACCTTAAAAATATCGCTATCTGAATCAACAGCCTCTTTTTCGGCCAGATAAATCATACCATCGATAATTACTGCTTTATCGAAATTTTCATCTAAGAAAAATTCTTCATAAGAATCACAATATGACGGAAGTTCCTTATCATCTAATAACCTCTTGCATTGATCTTCTAAAGTTTCATTGTTATATCGTTCAATCATTTTCAAGATACCTCTGTAATGAACTGTTTCACTCATTAATTTCAACCTCCTATTTACTCTTGTTTCCTCACTCATACTCTGATTTTCACGCTTAGATTTTTGATGAAATCCTAATTTTATCGCAAATCATAATACTCGATATTACCAAAAGCTGAGTCAGTAGTTTTAAATATTCCTTGTGTATCTTTTCTTGCAAATTTTACTTCAGCCCAACCATAACCCGATTTATCCAAGTCAACATAATATAGATGCCATGATTGACCTAGTTTTAATGCTTCTCGTCCACGTTCCTCAAGTCTTTGCCATAGGTTCAATATCTTCGTCCTCCTTTCTCAATAAAATACAGTTTTCACAGAGACTTTCTAACTTTCGTTATCGTAAAACTCGGCTATAATATCTTCTCCCTTTAAACCATCGTGATATCGTTTATGTATTTTCCAGATTGATATTCCAGTCATTTCAGACCATTGCGTCATCGTTCTTGTTGTCTTGCCAATTGTTATATTGACATTGTTCCTTCTGTTGTTATTTTGCTCTTTCATGGTAGCCCATCTGCAATTTTCAGGTTCATAATTTCCGTTTGGGTCAATCCTATCAATAGTTAAACCTTCATTATAACCATTTTCTAAAGACCAATTATAAAATGCAAAATCATTATTTAGCCACTCATCACAAATCTTTATTCCTCTTGCCCCATATGTATCGTAACTTTTGTCTGAATTGTTGTAACATCTTCTTTTCATTCCATCTAGAATCTTCATGATTCTGTTAGACGATATGCCTTTTTTTGTAGCTACAATGCAACCGCAACTCTTTGTAGCTCCTTTCATTAAGTTGTCTCTTAGGATCAATTTTTCATTTCCACAATCACATCTACACAGCCAATAACTTCTTGTTTTATTATTGACTCTCACAGATTTTCTCTCTTTAGCAACTAATCTTCCAAACCTTAGACCTGTCATGTCAATAAATCGCGAACCTCTATTTTCTTTGTTCATTAATATTGCTCCATCTTATCTTCAACTATCCCTTTAAAGTCATTAAGTTTATCGCGGATCTCCTGAAGTTCACTATAATTAACATCGTCTTCTTCAAAATACGTAATCAAATCGATGAATCGATCATAATTAAAATTCATACAGATCACTTCCAATCTAAAAGTATTTCTCGTACATCATCCCAATTATTTACTCGGTAAAATCGCTCCTCATCATGGTTGTGTGGAGCTGTATATAGGATTTTTGTCCCATGGAACGCCTCTAGATTCTTTGGTTTGTCATCGATTAGGTAATCAGCCATCACGATGCTCTTATCTCTGGTGAATACAAATTTTTTCTCATTCAAGAATGGAAAATGTTTCTTCAGCCATGTATGTTTTGCAGGAATATTCATAGGGTTATAGGCAGCGCTGACGACATAAATATCATAGATGTAACTGAGTTCTCTTAATACTTCTTGGCTCCCCTCCATTATCGAAAGATTGAGAAATAGATCGGGGTCATCCAGGTACTCATAAATTTTTGTACCACATTCTGGCTTACACAGGTGATGCCAATTCCAGCAACTTACTTGTTCAGGTGTCAGATTGTCGTCAAAGTCGCTGTTATAGCGACTTACCCATTCTGATAGGAGGTCTGCAATAACATTATCTTGATCAATACCTAGACGCTTCTTAGCCATTCGATTCCTCTTTCAGTTTTTGTAGTTCAACAAGGGCTAGAGTTCCATAGCCAACAAGATCCTGCAGAGTGTCCTCAATTGATTCATCAACAACTTGAGCTTCATTACCTTTAATCAAATTTTCCAATCGCCTCATCTTGTCATCCATTCTAATCAAAGCACTCATAATCCCGTACTTTTCAAACTGAAGACTAAATGAATTTCCGTAATCATGATTCTTTTTCTTAAGCAATCTCTCAACGCTATCGCAAACCTGTTCAATCAGCTGTTCCTGTCTTTTCATTTTTCATCACCCATTTTTATTATTTTCACCTTTACTTCATGTTTGCGTCCAAAATTTAACGCATCCTGCTCACTCTTAAAATAAACATCTAGCCGATTCCTTTTGATAGCCCCACCAATA
Source organism: Paenibacillus sp. ISL-20 (assembly GCF_018613005.1). Lineage (NCBI taxonomy): Bacteria > Bacillati > Bacillota > Bacilli > Caryophanales > Paenibacillaceae > Paenibacillus > Paenibacillus sp. ISL-20. The sequence continues at coordinate 292,914 of NZ_JAGGRD010000001.1, read as the reverse complement.
TCTTCAACTACTCTTTCACCAACTCCGTCTATGTACAACACTGTCCCGATAGGATACTTGTTAATATCAGCTGCCACAGTTCGCCCTTCAACTGTTGGTCTACCAGAATATGTAATACCGTAAGCCTCATCCCCAGGATTCTTTTTTGTTGATGCATAGTGATTGCTATATGCTGTAACTTCGAACAAAATCCAGTCACTATCACTATCAGTATTACTAATCTTCTTATTAATCTTCTTTGGTTTTGGTTTAGTGACTTCCGTTTCAGCCCTCTCTGACTCAGCCAACTTAACAACATTTAAATCCTGTCTAATATTCGTGTTTTTCGCTTCTCGTGCCTCATTAACATTTTTAAATTCCGTCTGAGTAATCGACAATGTTAATAGTAGAGAAAGGGCCATCTGCCACATATTCACCCTCCTAGCTATGTATATATCTAGTGGTTCAGAATCAACTAAACCACTAGATATTGTATATATTTAATTATATTTCTTTATAAAAACTGTCTTTCATCAAAATTATGTATTACTCCACTGATTTAATAAATATCAAAGCTTTCTCCAGCAATTCAATATCTTCAACTTTACGGTAATTAGGTGTGCCAAACAGCTCAGTGAACGTAGGCACAACTTTTTCCTTCAAATTATTAGAGGTAAATCGCTTTGTTTCTGCTTCAATTTGTGCAACCAAGTCCCCTACACTTTTTTGCTCTTCAACTTGTTCGGCATACTCCTTAGCCTGTTCATTTCGCTCTTGCTCTTGTTCAATTTTCAACTCTTCAATATTCTTAGTCGTTTTCTTCAACTGACCTTTAACGGCATCTTCAAACACCTTCAAGAAGTTTTGAGCATTATACTCAACTGGTTCTTCAGGAAGATCTGTATATCGACCACCGGCAATTGAAATGTACTCTGTTGGACGGAACACCATAACAGTGCGCGTTTCGTGAAAGTTACTTCCTTTCTCCCTTTGCTTTTTATCTTTGATGTTTTCATTCATTTCGTTACCCGACTTATCAAGCACAGATACTTCATTGAATAGGCAGCAAATCAAACTGGCCTGAGATTCAAAGATTTTACGTCCTGTTGCATGCATCATCAATTCAATCGAATTGTACTTCATACCGTTATACAGGGTAGTCTCTTTTTCCTTAGTCCACGCCAACGACATTTTCCCATATCCAGCATTCTTGAGAGCATCGAACGGTTTCTTCATTTCATCATACAGTGCCGTATACCCATTCTCTGCATTTTTAGATGCTTCCCCTAATGCCTGCAGAGATGCAATCCCACCAGTCACACCATACTTCTTACTACGGTCTCGCAGAACCCAGGCTGTTGCTGCATCAATACAACGGTCAGCCGTATCAATACCAAGTAGTTTAGTTACGCGATTTTCTTTTGCTTCTTTCACAAGTCCTGGGACAACTTCTTTTTTGAAGAACTCCCATACTTTCCACAATTCTTCATCTGATCCTTCTTGATGAATTGGAATGATGTTATCTAGCTCCCATGTTTCATAACCAGCTTCAAATGCCAACAACAATACGTCTTCAGGGCTTGCATAGTGAAGTTCAGTGGCTTCCTTCCACAATCTTGTTTTACCTGTTTTATAAGAACCAGCAATCAAGGAATCAATACTATGCAATTCAACTTTAGGTGTGTTGTTTTTTACTTTATTTCTCCAACTCATTAAGAAAAATCTCTCCCTTTAATTTGTATTTATTAGGTCTGCTTTACACAGACCTATTTATTAAGTTGTATTTGTTTATATTTATTATTTAAGCGAATGGGTCAGCGTCATCACTACCAAACGGGTCATTGTCTGTCTGATTGAATGGGTCATCTGTGGTATCAAATGGGTTTTCACTAGTTAGTTCTGCTGTTTTCTTGAATTCATCTTCAGTCAAGAAATCTATCATTTTACTTCCTGTGACATAACCAGTAATCTCCAACCCTCTCTTATCACCGCTTGTGACTCGCTCTTTTCTTGTTACCTTCACTGTGTCGTCTACGTCCGCAAACGGGTCGTCCGAAGCAAGTTCTTCAACAACGTCTACATAATTGAACGTTGCACGATTATTGTCCTGCCCAGTAACTTCAATAAAATCTCCGAATTTAAGAGTGGCGAACGCATCAGCTAATGGCTTTTTGCCTTCTGCAACTTCTTTTTGATAAACCATTAACTCTACATCTTTAGGCTCGGAACGTTCTTTTCCATAGTCCAAGAATGTAGCATTAACTTTCGTGTCTCTACCTTCTTCTTGGTATGTGCTGCGGATACCGATCTGCATAGAGAAATAGTTTACTTCGCGGAATGCTGGATCATTGAAGTCGGTCACATAATCAAATTCTTCTCCGTTATGTTTTACAGTTTGTGTTGTGCCATCATCATTTACAATGACTCCATTCTGAATTGGTCGTACAGAGTTAATGACACGCTTTAAAAATACTCTTTCTTCTCCTTCATCTGGTGAGAAGGTGTCAAACTGGTATTGACCTCTTACCTCTACCCAATCACCTTCTTTAATCGTCTGTCCAAGCCGTTGAGCTTTATCCCAATCCACTTCAATTGCATGATATGTATCATCAGGAAACTTGGTCTTATCATTTCGATCTGCCCATGCTACCTTTTGAGATTTTCTGTGTTTACTACTATATGGGTATGCATATTGCATTTCCATTCCTGCCAGCTCCAAGCGAAGTCGGTTGCTCATCGCTGTTTCAACTTCAAATTGGAGTACGCGCCGTTGCTTGCCTGTTGTGGTTGCCTTTTGGAAATAGATAGGCTGTTTTTCCCAACCGCCCGTATCCTTATCCTTCTTGCTGACCTGACCAACTTGACCAATGAATCTAAAAGAGCTTTTAAATTCCTTGCCACCGTGATTCTTGTTTACCTTAATTTTATAATCTGCCATATGTATATCATATCTCCCTTATAATTGTTTTGTGTGTTGTTCAGATCTTGTAAGATAAACCTTTTATAAGGGAGGACTTCTTAATTTATCCTGTATTCTCATCACCACCTTTAAAGAAATAAGAATTATATGTCATCGTGCAAAGCACGTTGTTTTAATCTCATTCAAGCTCACTAATACTCACTAATACTCCGTTTTCCTAACTCGATTTCTTGATAAAACTATTATTTGATCAACTTCTGCTTTAGAATACCATGGTAATTACACCTTAGTCAATAGTTTGTTTATTTTTATCTTATAGTTGTTTATTCAAGCCGAACCCCATTAAGTCCAGCTTGTACAAACAGTCTATATTAGGCGAACAAAGTTCATAAATCTTATGTCGGGTTTTTGTTTGCAATGCAACTCATAAATACAAACCGGATCGTCTAATATATCTTCAAGTTTTGCTAGCTTAGCGGCATTTAATGGCTCTTGAAATAGTCTTTCCAATGCTCTTCCTTTGAAACTTTTAAAATCCTGCGTAAACTCATCTATATTAGAATACCTGGTATTCATTATCTTCTCTCTTCGTTTATTGTGAACATATTTACTTATATCCTGTCCGGTTGATCCAATACAGTTGTATACAAGTTCTTTGTAGTCCGACATTTCAAAAAGAAAGTTAATCATTGCAATCAACTCAATGGCAGTGTCTTTAATTCCCAACAATCGCTTAAGATTATCATCCATCAATAGTAGTCTCCTTGTTCCTGTCATGTAAATATCCCCCTGGCTGTTCCGAAAGTCAACTCTTGAAATCCTTCCATTTCATGTCATTATCTATTGTAAATTCAGTGTAATATCACTAGCAGAATTAGGCAATAGAATTACATTCCCCCCGAATTATTGTTGACTACACTCAGATTTGGAAATATTATCATTTTACATGTCGATAAATGTCGCTTTCTTGTAAATAGGAACATCCGTTCGTCTTTCTTGAGAATATTATACGATCAGTGTTGCCAAAAGACAAGGAAATAAATAGATACAGGGATTAATTTTTGTTTTGGTTGGATATTTGCCTTAAATATTGCTTGAGTAAGTTAATCTTTGAGGCTGCTATAGTTATGTACTCCTTACACTTAATCAAAAAGATATATCTGTTGTCATAATCCACAATAATTTCTTTTTTCAGGTTTGCCATCCTACCTCTATCAGTGATCATAAATCCGTGTTCTTTGGATAGAAGTTCAATAATTTGATCGTTGGTGGTACAATGCAGATATTGTCCCCTCTCTGTAAAATAAACTGTGCGGATTTCTCCTTTTATTCTCTCCGGTATAGATCCATTAATATCCTCGATGTTCAGCCATTCTGCTTTATCCGATATATTCTTCCCTTCTCTCTTCACAACGACTATGTATCTCAATTTTGATCTCACCTCATTTTTCTGAATTTCTGTGACATGTGCAAATAAGTCACAGAAATCAGATTAGTTTATTTCTTTGCTATCTTCCTACTTCTTAAGACTTTTAGGAGCAGTTGGATTGTAAATCAAAAACCAACTCGCTGGAGTCGCCACGGCTGTTGCCAAGGCTACGCAAAATGTTCCAAATAACATCATTCCCTTTTTCATTCCTTCTCACCTCCTTTCAATGGTCGAATGAGAAGAATTGATTGTGCTAATATAGATATTGAAACATATGTATTATTAATGTATATATTTATTAATATGATAACACAAGATATCAACTTTAAAATCATATCATATTTTTCTGGTATAAGTGTTTGCTTGCGGATATTAGATGGAGCATAGATAATCACTAATATGAGTGAGATAATGTTCATAAGTACAATATAATCTGCCATCAGATATCCAAACTGGCCCAATGAAATTATAAGAGCAATAGAGGTTACAATACAAAGTTCTGGGGACTTGATGTGATATCCTCCTGAAAACATTCTAAGTAGTGAAAAGGCTCCTAAGCTAAGCAGAATATTTATTAGATTATCAGAGACAATGCCATAGAGAATTATTGTGATTATTGGAATAACATTAGTGATTATAAATTTCAGAGCATATTCAAGAACATCACGTTCAGGGAGTTCTAACGGATACTTACTTTTCATTTTACTGCTGATACTTAAAACAAAGTTATCAATCAACATGATATTCCCTCCTTAGAGAAATAGCCATCAATGTAGTTAAACATATAATCCATATTGTAAATCCAAAGAATAATGAGCTGTATTTTAGAGTCATACCAAAGACAAAGAGTATTGTGGTAGCAACTAGCAATAAAGTTAGATTGTGTTTAGTCATTTTAAAATTGATTGATGTTGAATAAGGTACGAAGGTAAACCACAAACTAAATTTTCTTAGTATCATACTTATTATAATTATTAAAGTACTGTTCAATATCTGAACGAATGTACGTAGGCTAATGCTATTCTGAATATCCATTAAATTAACCCCTGCTACCAGGTCGATAACTTTAATTAGTCCCCACTGAAGAATCATACATGCAATATAGCCAGAAACCACAATCAATATTGTATGTGGGACAGAGACTCGAAAGAAAAATATAAGGAAAATTATTAGTGTGATAAGATTTATAAATGGAATAAATTGTGCAACTAGCTGGTGATCGGATAGTAAGAATGTTCCTAATGATACAACCACAATAGTAATGATCACTTCTTTGATGTACTCAGCTATCCTAATTCTAAAAAGGCCGAATGCAATTACAAAAAAAGCAACACCTTCTAAGCAAGATGCAAGTATGTATATAAATGCTTCAAACATTGTTTCCCACTTCCTTTTAGATAAATATAATTAACTTATGAATCAAATATATCACCTTGAATTATCAATGTCAACAAAAAAAGAATAAGTTTTTAACTTATTCTTCAATCGGATATAATTCTTCAATTTTACTTACATTTAAAAACTCTTTTCTTAATCTTGTTGTATGATAATCTTGTTTATTCTTCAGTTTGGGAATATTAAAATGGGCACAAACAGCATCTATCTCAGTTTTTCCAAGTTCACAATAGTTTTTGTAATAAAACTTGCTTGCCATATAGAGCATTCCTGAATTTCTAATATTGATTCCTGTTAGATAAGGCTGTTGATTCCACTCGGCTATTTTCTTTAGTCTTCTAAAAATCAAATGATAGTCTGCTCGTCCTGATTCTTTAGTATTTAACATTGCATTTCTAAATACGAATTCGCTATCAGCAAGGTCTGCTGTTGGTGCTTTAATGTTCTCGCTAGGGTGTCCATTATTTTTATGGTATATTCTTTCTTCAGCAGCCTTAATTAACATTTTAATTAGATCATCAGATAGTTTTATCTTTCTTTCTTCTACTTTGCTTTCATCGATCTCATTCTTAAGTGTTACAATTCCAGTGCTTTCATCAATGTCCGAGCGAGTTAGATTCAAGATCTCAGAATATCTCTTTCCTACAACTCCTTCAAAGATACACTGCACAATAGCCGAATCTTGGAAATTTACTAGCCCTCCAGTTATATCTTCAATTTCCTCTTTGCTGAAAATAGTTTTATTTGTTTTATCTATAAACTTTGCATAAAAATCATCCCCAATTATTGCATCCAGAGGATTAAGATTATTTGCTCGTAAATCCTGTTCTATTCCCCATCTAATATATGTTTGTATAATCGAAGCTGAAGCTGTGACTGAGCTCAAAGTACCAGGATTAAGATAATGAATTAGTCGTTCTACTTCATAAATATTAAAATCGTAAAGATCCTTTTCAAATTGTTCCTCAAGGGTTTTTGCCCTGTTAAGAACTCTTTCGTATGCTGCCCTAGTGTTTTTGTTTAGTTTGTTTAAAAACATTTCTTTTTGATCTTCATTATAAAGACCTTGCTCATAAATTTGGTTTGACATCCTACTAGTTCACCCTCTTTTACTTAAAGTAATCGATCAATTTATTTCGATTTCTTTTGTTGTTTATTCCTCTTCTATCTTCAAGTATTTCGAGCAATTTTGGATCATTAAAATCGATACTTTCCACAAAATTCTTCAAGTCCCTTAAGTTTTTATTTTCATCTTTGAAGTTCTTAGCAATCTGCACATATCCAGCAAACATAAGTGGGTGATTAATATTAGTTTTTCTGTAGTCATTTGGGTTTTCCAAAAATTCATCAACAAAAGAACCAACCAAATAGTTAAAGAAATCAATTAGATATTCTGAAACTTCTATAGCTTCTAATTTCGTAGTTGGGCCAAACACTACATCAATTGAATAAGACAGTATGTCAAATGTAGTAAGTTGTCCAGCAATTTCACTTATTCTAGTTGAGGAGGCAATTTTTCCTTTAAGATCAGACTTCAATTGCAAATCTCTTACAACTATATCTGAATGTTTTTCGGATTTCAATTCCCTTATTCTTTCAGGTTTTACTACATTAACAGTATTAATTTGACCGAAGTACTTTTTAGCAGTGTCAGTGTCATATGATCTAATAGAGAGTATTAACTCTAATTCTAAATTAGGGTTTACAGATATGGCTTTAACCCCAGCTTGTAGTCGATGAAAGCCATCAAGAATTGAAATTGTAGCACCTTCGTTAATAATTAAAGTTCTATTTTTTGAATCATAAGTTAGAGGTTCAACCTCTTCAGAGTAAACATTTAAAGTGATCATGTCTGCCAAATAAGTCTCATTTAGCATGTGAGAAGAAATATCTTCAACGCTCTTCTTGTTTACGTCTGGTACAGGAACTACACCCTCTTTACTTCTTTTATATTTTGCACTTCTTTGTGTCTCATAATCATAGGTAATAAGCTGAGAGTGAAACATTTTAACTAAGAAAGATAATTTGATTTTTGTTATATAATTTTCAAGTTCAATTATTGTGGTATCTTTTAATTCAATTGGTAAAGAAATTCTATCATTATTATTATCCACATATTCCTTGGCACTTTTAATTTCATTATCAGAAAAATAGTCATATGGAGAAATAGAATTCTCTCCAGTCTCATTATGTAATGCTATGGACAATAAGCAGAGTAATTTCAGATCCATTGAACTAAGCATAGCATTGCCAAGCGTTATTTCATTGAAAGTACCTGTTGAAACTCCGAAAGAACTTAAATTTTTATTGATATTTTCGACATTCTTTCTCTTATGCTTAATTTTATCTATTACTTGTAATAAATTATCTTCAAGCGATTCTCTATCCTTTTTCATTTTTGTTAACACCTCTCAATTCCATTTAATTACAAGATTCAATAACTATTATCATTATACACTAAAATAAACAAAAAAATAACTAATCACATACTTATCCCCTGATAAAAGATAAATTATGTATTAGTTATTTCGGTTTATTGACATATTTAATTATTGTTAATAATAAAGCACAAATGAAATTATGTCAACTATATATATATTTATTTTAATGATCTGTTAACATCGACATTTATTCTTATTTCCTTAAATCTGATATATTAATTATTTCCCTTGTTACTGAATCATAGATACGATAACCTTTTACCATAAAATTTTGTAGTGATTCTGGGCTACTGGCTGTTATAGATAAATCTTTCCATACCTCCAATTTTTGCTGGGGATCATAACAAACAAACTTCTGAAGTCTATATCTTTGTTGTAAAATTATAAACACTATCCTTTAATTGTTTTGTAATTTCTAATATCATTTGATAGTATAAAATTGACAAATACACCTTACCGCTAAATAAGGAGTGTATTTGCCGTTGACGTGACACGTTTGGCGTATCACTTATTATTAGTATAGTTTGATACATATTACGTGTCAACCCTTTTCAATAAATTGGAGGAATTGTTTGTTATGTACGTGGTTGACATTAAACTAAAAGAAATCCTTTTGAAGGCTAATTTATCAGAAAGAGAACTGGCAAGAAGAACAGGAATAAGACAGGCCACTATTAATAGCATGTGTAACAATGAGGTAAAGTTAGTTTCTTTAAAAAACGTTGCTGCAATATGTGAAGTCCTGGATGTAGATATTAATGATCTTTTAATCCTACATAAATAAAGGAAGAAAACACAAAGGAGACCTCATATGAATTCCGAAAGGTCTCCTACAACAATAAATAAACCATGATTTATACCTCCGATTTATTTATAGTACTTTATTTAGCATTCTAGTTATTGATAACTAATTCCACCTTGAATCATATATGCTCTGTCAATTAACCATCCCATATTTTTAGGTATTTCAGTAGCTTTGAACATAAGTTTTGATTTATCAATAGTAATCATTTGCTCCACCAGAACAGTGCTATCGTCTTCAAGTCCCACCTCAGATGCTCTAAGATTTACATGTGTTGGCATTCTCTTTTTTGTTTTGCTGGTTGTCATAGGAGCTACCAGGACAGTGGGAGAATATTTATTACCAATATCATTTTGTAAAATACAGATTGGTCTAACACCTCCTTGCTCGCTGCCGACTCTTGCCCCCAAATCAGCAACCCAAACATCTAACCGCTTTACATCTACTTTTGGCTTATCCATCATTGCGACACTCATTTTATGTAATATCCTCCTCAAATTCTGTTTATATATCGAATCATTATGTTTATTCATATCTTACTTGTATTATAACCAAATATAATTAAATATACAACAGGAACGAATGTTCTATTTTTAAAAGTCAAGACAAATTGGTTACCCTCTGAATTTTTAGCAAAGAGAATAAATAGTTAAATAAGTGGATAAACATATGAATAGATCATTGTATGGAGGTTATGGTATGAAAAGAAAAGATGAATGGAGTTATGAGGAGGATCTTCTGCTTGCTCAAACTGTAATCAGTCATATACAAAATAAGAGCACACAGCTAAGTGCTTTTGAAGAGGTTGGAGAGCGTCTAAAACGCACTGCAGCAGCTTGCGGATTTAGGTGGAACAGTACAGTACGTAAAAAGTATGAAGCTGAAATTAAGGCCTCTAAAGAGCAGAGAAACGATGTTTTCACCAAAGCAAAGATGAAAACAAAATCGGATTTAACACAAGACAATCAGCAAGAGCTATATATCACAGTAACACAAACGGATAGTAATACCATCACACCTTTTGATCCAATTATTAATTCTCTACTTGAGGTCAAAAACGAATATTTACTAATGCAACAAACAATAGGCAAACTAGAACACCAGATAGAAACTTTAAAGTCACAGTTAGATGGTAACAAATCTAATAATGACCCATCTGAAGATATGAACAATCTAATGCAAATAATTAAAAGAGCTGAAAAAATGGGATTGTTTGAAAAATATAACCCAAAAGAAAAACCTGCCGGATAATTGGCAGGTTTCTTTATGATGAAATCTATATTTTACTAAGATTATTTTCCTGAGTACTTGTTGATAGTGATTGGATAGTGATAAATTTCTATCTCTTCACTAATAAATCCTCTTCTTTGCGCAGCCAGCAGCGTCTTGTACATATTATCACGTCCAACAGGGTTATCGGTATGGAGATATATCTTGTCTGCTTTTAATCCATGTTCACAAATGTATTTAACTAAATCATATCCATTAGGCAATTCTTTACCTTCAGTATCTTCGCCTAGGTCATGGTCAAGTGTTAGTATAGAGACATCTTGTGTCTCCAGGATATGTTTTGCTTCATAATATGTACGAGCTACAACAAAACCTTCAGGACAATCCCGAAGGTCATCTACATATAAATTTATCTTCTTCATGCCATCATCACTTTCCTTATCAAACTTGCATTTCATCAGTCAATACGTTTATAAAATACGTGGAACATTAATTCACCATTTCCAAATTTAGCTGTACCTAAAAATTTATACTCGGTTACATTTAAATGAATATCATGACCAGTGCCATACACAAGAACCCTGTACGTATCCTTTTCTTCCTGCGGCCTTACTAAAGCATAAATTACAATACTTTCGCCTTGAGTTTCTACAGAGATTATTTCACTACCTTTAGGCATATCAATATCTTGCGACTCATCAACTTCTAACGTGTACTTCCAAACTGAATAATGATGCATATAAATTCCTCCCTCTTAATAAGTAAAGCATTGCTTCTTCATGAGATGCCTCCAAATATTTAATTTCCTTTTCATGAAACATGTCTTTCATAAGATTTTCGAACTGTACATTAGTTGAATTTTGCTTGCAGAAATAAATCAACCAACAAATCAAAACCTTTGTGAAACATTACATCATGCAAGTATTTATTTAAAAAATCATCTTCTGTTAATCCGTTCATTTTCATAACTATTTCTTTCATTCGTTCTTTAGCTTCTTTTTGCAGTTCATAGTTATACACCCAATCACACCTTCCTCCATCACAGTTTGTTTGAGTTTTTAGATCATCACTATTTTAATGAAACAGTCATTTTATCGATAATGCTTATCTTCAACATCATCGAGGATCTGACGTAAAGTTTCAGCAATGTGGATGTGAATATGCATATTTGCATACTCATTATTCTCTCTTGCTTTTCTTTCAATTTCTCTGCTCTTTGAGATCTCTTCTTCAATTCTTTTTACTAATGCAACATATTTTTCATCCATACTTATCATCCCTCCGTCTATATAAAATAGTTATTTTAAATGAATTCTATACTCAAATGCCTTAATTCGAGTTATCTTGTCAATCCGTTTGGCCTCTTCAATTAACTTCAATGCCTTAGCTATATTATCGTTACCGCTTTTGGCAATTTGTTTAAAGAATGACACTCTGATGGACGCTCCCTCGTAATCATATTCCTTCATTAATGCATTAATTTTATCGGTGTCTGTTATCTGGTCGTTACTAAGTATATCGAAGTAATTCACGAAAGCAGTTTTACCTATAGAATTCAACTTATTATGAAGTTTTATGTCGTCCATCAATAACGCCACCTCTCATCTTTAGCTTTGACGTTATCGTAGCATAATTATCTGCAGCCAGCACTTGATAAATTATTAATCATTTGTTGGCTACGATCTTAATATTCTTCATGAAATAAACCTTTGATCAAATCAGAATCTAATTCTTTACCAATTCGTTCCTGTTATAAAGCTTGTCTTCCTCATAATACTTTGCTGCCTTCTTTAATTCAATCCATTCCCCATTAAGATCTAGGAGTAAAAATTTTTGGCCTTTAAACACTCCTTTTCTAAACACGATACATACATCCTGTAGCTCGATTAAATACCTCCACAAAAGCTTTGTACTTCGATGTTAGCTGATATACTCGATCTATAATAATATAGCTCATAGCCCCATTGCTGCGTCCCTGTTGCTCAATTGTTTCAACCACTTCGTTATTTACGATAATATCATATGTATTCATTTATTTTATCTCCTTTAATTGTTTATTTTCACTTTTAATAATAGCCTCAAGACCATCAAAGTACCTGCATTTTACTTTCGATCTTTCCTCATATCTCCCAATTCCATAATACTCATATTCTTCACTATCTTTTGTTATAACAGAAACTTCACTTGTTTGGAATCCTTGAGATGCTAGTTGCTCTTTAACAATTCCAAGCACTTCCTCTTGGCTCAAATGGATTTTCAAAAACTCCACCCCTTTCTGATCAAAGCCTTATTTTACTCAGTTTTGTTTAGATTGTATTTATTTATTAACATTGAAATTTAAATATCGCTGCTTCTCCAAAACTTTCACTGACCAAACTCTCTAAGTTAGACTTTCGTTTCTTGCCATCCAACGTTTCTTTGGCTTTAATTGCTAATAATGACATGCCTGTCTGCACATATTCTTTGTCAAATGTGAAATTGGAATTCATTGCTAACTTCTTTATTTCTTTTACAGCTAACTCTAAGGCTTCTTCTCCATAAAGTAATTTTAATGGGTTGTTATCTGACATAATGTATTCCTCCGTTAAATTTATTATGAAATACTTCTTTTATTAGAAAAACCTGATGTTGCCGTCTTCAATGGAATATCCTTCAATAGTAAAGTTAACCCCTTCGTTAGTGTAAATAGCTTCTTTTTCAGCATGTCCTTTCTCAATCAGTGTCTCAACTAATTCCTTAAGATCTATTAGTTTCAAAATTTACCACTCCTTATAAAAGGATCATTTTATCAATCAATTTCTGCATCTTTATCGAGCCATTCCTCTTCGAACATTTCACCACATTTTAAGCACTTCCATTTAGTTAAACTATGTTCTATCAATGTATCTTCTTCACAAATAGGACATTCCCTATCTCCCATAAAAACATCCCCATTCATGGTAAAAATATAGTTTCATCAAACCGTCACTGCTGTTCCACCAGTCCTCTTTCTAACAATTACGATAACTCCATCTTCTTCGCACATCTTTTTAAATAATAACATCTGCGCTTCACTCTTGAACTTATATGTATTCATTATCAACTTGCCAAACACCTTCTCGAAAACCGCAACTTCATACATCGTGAGTCACCTCTGTTTGATTTGTTAATAAGATGATTATATCACATTATATTTTATTTGTATATATTTATTTAATAAAATTAGATATTTAAATAAAAAAGGATCTTATATTAGATCCTTAGATATGCTGATAAAATTATTCATTTAAAAGATCATTGCACATATCCACGCAATCATTACAAATTGCTACATTAGGCCCAGTAATCAATTTCTTCACTTCACTCTGTCCTGCAGCGCAAAACGAGCAATGAAGCTCCCTGCCTGGAGAAGATAAGAATAAAAGTTCATCATACTTTCTAGCCTTTTCAGCTACCTCATACAATGTCTTAGTAGACAGATCCACAATTCACCCTCTTTTCATGTGAAGTTAATTGCTTTTAGTGTCCTTGACAAAAATAGATTGTCATTTAAACTTTATATCCAGCAGTTCTTCAAGTTCGTAAATGCAACTTTTTCGTATATTGCTGAATTTAGAAATTTCATTGAGAGATAGTTTTCTAATTTCCGATTCATAGTTTATACCATTTGTTTTAATTACATTATATGTCCTTACACTGAGATCTAACTCCTCAATTGTTTTCACCATACAACTCCTTTGATAAAATGTTAGCAATCATATTATCATACTTAATTTTCATCATCCTTCTTTTCAAATTCATTAATTCTTTTCATTGAATCTATATACATAGTCATGTACTTTGGGCTTACTCCTAAAGATCCCAATATACCCGCCATCTCATGTTGCTGCTTGTTTTCACTTATGTTCAATTTCAGTTCGTTTAATCGTTCCTCTAAACCATGATCCATTATTGCTTCACCTCCTTATGAATTAGCTGTTTTATCAACTTTGACTTACCCAGTATCCATCATAATCATAGCGATTTTTTCCTAATATTTTCCCGTTAATGGAAAAGAACGTTGCATTGAGACTATCAATCTCATCTTTGGTAAGTTGTCTAACATTCTCTTTAGGGAAGTGAACATCCATAAATCCAAATCCTTCGTGGAACGTTCCTATATAATACTCTTCATCTTCGGCTCTTACACTAATTAGATCGTCTTCATCACGTCCAATATTCCCCATCAAGTGTAGTGCATCACTCCCACCCTTCAAGACCATTACTCGACTCTTTATTTTATAAGCTGGAGTATTTGCAACACCTTCTGGAATCTTTCTGTTATAAAGTTCCCTGTTCATTATTTATCTCTCCTTTTATGAAATACTGTTTCACTTAGATTCTAAAAATGCATGGTCGTAGTGACCCTCAACATCTTCAAGGTGCAAGTAAGAAAAAATCTGAGCGATAATATCTTTTATCTCTTTTCTTTGGCGAAGTACGAAGTTACGGTATAAATCCTCTTTTAATATATCCTCGCCTACTATCCCAGACAAGATCTCAATCTTACTTGTAATATCTGCAATCTCATTTCCCATTGCTTTTACTTTATTTCTTGCGTAACCAGTAAAATGTAACTCTTTTTCTATGCTTTCCAATATGTCTCTATTCATAATATTACCACCCATTTATGTATTTTTATTAATAAATCGATCTTATAACAACTAATCCCCATGAACCCAGGCATAATGATTATAGCACTGCATTCTCAATTGGAGATGCTTTTTGATATTCATTTCTTTCCCTCCCTGATCTAAATTGACGCTGCTGTTATATGAATTCTGAGCAATACATATGCCTCACTGTTATATGGCATTTTCGCTTTTTTAATCTTGATGAAAGTAACCTTTCATTCAGAAAAATTGAAATGCATGGCATGTGTAGGGCCAAAATTTTTCGCCGCTCTATCCTCTAGTGGCTGTTATAGGCTCATACCTGTATAGCTGGTACTTCCTGATAATATCCTCTGTGAGATCCGTTTCAGGGTTCCAAAGCTCATAAAAATCTAAAAAGTCATTTGATACCTCTTCATATTTGAGTGCCTTAGAACGCTCTTTGATCCAGGCTTGAGCGTCATTCTTGGAAGTATGCTCTGAGAACTTAACTAGTTTGCTGTTCACGATCTCATAACAGAACGTTGTGAAGTCGTTTGTGTCGGTATCTAAGACGACAACATCATTCCACCGTCTGCCATTCCTACTACATTCAAATGCTTTTATCATGATACAACCTCCTATGTATACTTATTTAACTAGGTTGTCATATGGATGGCTTTCTTTCCATCGTCTCATGAAATCTGCCTCGTTGCTAATGTTCGGTACAACCTCATACTTACGATGCGGTGCAGGACTCCAGGACTTTATACCATGCGTTAAGTACTGATTGCCGTTCTCATCCTGGATCAACGCCCCTTCCCATGCTGCCGTTCTGATCCAGTTAATCAATTTATATTGCACGGTGTCACCTCCATTTGAGACCAATTATTTTATATTCATTACTATTAGTGTCATGTGAATAACTGATTTCGAATGATTTGTTCTTGAATTTCTTATTCAGCCACTTTAATGAGTCTTTGCTATACTTCTTATCGCAAATATAAATTACCCATTGTCCCCCGTCTTGCTCTGCTTTAGACAGCCCATAATAAACTTTAGCGTTATGATCATAGATAACTTCCTGAATGCTTGAAACAGCCGCTTGAATTGTTTGTTCATTCGTTGATGCATAGACTTGGTTGATGTTAATAGTCACTAATAGCATAATTGCCAGCGTAACAGTTTTATACATAGTCTTCATAAAATAAACACTCCTTATTATATTTATTAATTAAAGCTATTCAATTCATTGCAAGAATAACATTCTTTACTTTCTTCTATTGCTCTGCCTTGATGATTAACTTTATAGGTGATTGCTGAAAGCTGATCGCAGATAAAACATTTTCCGTATCCTTCACACTGTTTGTGCTGCTGGGATAGATTGGCCTGTGCAAGAAAGGTAAGTCCCATATGTATTTACCTCCTATTTATCAAATAAGCATTTCATTGGAAATCAAACCTACTGATATGCCATGTTCCTATTTTATAGTTATTTTTATCATATACATCAACAAAGCTACCTTTGTATAGATCAACGCTATATACTGTGTTTAATGTCAGACCTTTTGTTTCTTTCACCAACTTTGCTTTCACGGGGAATCGTCTCCTATCATTAAATTTGAGTAAAACAAGAATTTTATTTAGAATCCCGAAAACAATGCTTTAAAATTGAATCCGAAATTTTTGTTCCTGTTCACTTCATGCGCTACTTTATTGATTGCTTCATACTCATTAACTGCTTCAACTTCATTAACTCTGTAGCTTTTACCGTCAACAGCTTCATAGCTGACATCAAACTTCACAGTGATATCATCAAATCCTTTGACTTCTCTATGTTTCATTTTTATTATCCTCCTTATAAAATCACTCTTCTCATTAATTTTTAATGAAGAAGAATTTTATCAGAATTAAAACAAATCAAAATCATATTCCCATGCATTATTACCAGACTGATAATGAACAGCGCCATCATATTTTCTAACTTTGAACATCTCACCATTGCAGTCAAAATACCAATTAAATTCATCATCATGCGAGTAATTAACATGCTCATTCAATGTCTTACTTAATGCTTCGTATACAACTCTAAATTCTTTCATCTTCATTCCTCCTCTTATGATGAAGTCACTCTTTTATACTAAATCCCATTCATAATAACCATAGTTATCTATCAGCTCATTCATCCCTTTTTCCGAGACTGTGCAATCATAGAATTTACAGTCTTCTTCACAGAAAAAACCTACTTCAATCCCCTGATTATTTAATTGTTCTTGTTCTTCTTTGGGGTTTACATCACTTGGTATTGAAATCCATCCTTTGAACATGGAACAACTCTCCTCTTTGTGTGGTGCTTTTATAACAATCGCTTAGGTATATACTTCACTTCGACTTTGCTGAATTCGCTTATACCTGTTTCACTTTCCATTTTGGCCGCCGCTTTTGTGATTGCTAAAGCTTGCTTTTTGGCTCTAACGATTGTTGTATAAAGCACTTCGTTAAATTCAATAAATTTGACCTCGTAGCTTTCCATAACTGTTCCACCTTTCATTTGGATAAAATGAGTATTTGATTTAAACTTTGAGCGGATCGGCTCCGCTCTATCTCTTTTTTTAGACTGCAACTTCAAATTTCTTTGATCCTGTTTTAGATATTCTATATACTGTTTCACCGTTAGAAATAACATGAACATATTTCACAGTCCCATATATAATATTGCAGAAGGCTTCTCCGTTATAAATCTCTTTAGCTCTATGTATTGCATTTCGAACAGTGTCCTTTTTGTTTATCTCTGAACTGATTTCTTCTGTGAGAACTGCCCCTGATGCCTTTGTGATTTTTATATAGACCACTTCTAACCGCCTCCTGTGTATTAACTTTATAATTCAATTATACACAAGAGGCGAACATTAGTCAATATTTTGTTTATTTTTATTTTATAAACTTATTTGAACAATTGGATTAACTCCAACAGTGTTCAGAGCATCAGCCATAAATTGTTTATCAAACGATCCGAATTTAGATTGTTTAACTGTCACATGCTCATCATCTTTGATTACGTTATTGGTTAATTTATCAGTATCGATATTCAACCAACCATCAAAGACCATCAGTGACTCGTTAGGCAAGATCATATTGTAATATGAGGTTCTCTTGCGCTTTGGCTTGTGAACAATCTTCAAGGACTCTTTATATTGTGCGTATGGTTTCACCTCCAGACGTTCAATAACTGTGTTCATTACAACAGGCCAACCAAAGTCATTGAACTTCATGATGGTTACTTTACGCCCCTCTGTAAGCTTCTCCACAGCTTCTGTGAACTCTCTGGATTGAGTAACAGTATAACCATACTCACGAAGGAATGAAGGCAATGGAGATCCAGAGAATTCCTCCTCTACTGCCTTAATGATTTCATCAGTCAATTCGATATTCTCAGCCTTCAAAGCTTGATGAAAGTCCTGTTTTACCTGGAGTTGTTCACCTTGGTTCATTTGATGATATGCAACATAACGTACAGCTGTAATGCATTCAGCAAGCGTATCGGACAGATAATCAACCTTTTGAATAGTGTTCATTTCGTTAAAGTTCATCATTTTAAAAACTCCTTAATATGTATTATTTCAAATTAGTTTTTGCTTATTTTTACTTATAATGATGAGTAAATATAGTCCACAATTTCCAAGTTTGATGACTGATACTTATTAACTTGATCCTCGATTGAGTGGTCATTTTTATCCAGGAATGTAACTGTGTGCCTAACTCCAGTTGCTAAACATTGAAATTGATATTGTGCTTTCATGGTTTCAACTCCTTTGTTGTTCTTCTTATCTAATATTATACACTCGAAATTATGTAATGTAAATAGTTTGTTTATATTTATTTATATACTTTTTGTGCTTTCTTTTTTATTTAAGTATAATACAAACCGTTTTGCATCGTCTAACTGGCTAGTTGATCGTTATTATCATCACTTGACTTCTCAATAACCACTAGAACAGTATTTACACCCGTTCCAGACTCTTTAAATGACCCTTCTGGAAGCTTTTCAAATGTTCCCTTATCACTTAGCCATTCACGAAACTGAATGCTTTTAGAATCGCTTGCAAAAGTCCAATGTGGTGACATGATAGCAACTAATTTACCACCATCCTTTAAGCAATCGTACGCCTTTAATACATGATCAATGTCTTGGTTTTTCTCAAAAGGAGGATTCATAATAACCTTGTCGTATAAGCTATTAGGATTAAATTCAGTAAAATCGTTACCCACTATCTTATATTGTTTTAATTCTAGAATCTCGGATAGTTTATAGTTCCATTCTAGAGCCTCTATATTGACGTTTAATCCTTGTTCCATTGTGTGTTGTGATACCCCGTCTAATATGTTTCCATTTCCCGCTGAAGGCTCTAGAATAGTTTCACCGTCTTTAATATCAGCTAACTCAATCATACGCTGAACTATGTTTTTAGGAGTTGGGAAGAAGCCTGATATTTTACTTAGTTTGACTTCATTTTCAAGCTTTTTAATTTGCTGCTGAATAGGGTTCGTTGGTGTTTCAATTGCTTTTACTAATTCCCCATATTTGTTAACAGCTTCTGTTAATTGTTCAGTATTATATATATTAGCTTTATTATATCGTTTCTGACGCTTAGGAACTTCAAGGTTCCACCATCCATCAAGGTCTAGTTTCGGATCGATTTCAGGATATTTAATATCAAAATTGTGCTTAGTTTTTGAATTATATCTTCCTCTGATGTCTTCACGGAATGCATTATTTAACAAGGCTATTTCGAATTGTGTTAATTCATTGATTGCCGCTTTATCTCTAAACAATTGTAGAAGAGAAATATCAAAGCGATATTGCTTCCTTTTCTCCTCTCTTGATGTTTCTTCGTTTTGACGTTTCCAGGTGTTAGTTAGATATTCACCAGAAATAGAATCCAATTTCTTTTGCAATGATTCGATTTGCTTATCAATCTTATTAATGTATTGCTCTTGATTTTGTTCTTCTTTGGTTCCCTGTTTAACTACTTCATTGTTTGACTCTTCTTTGTCTGTTGCTGTTGTTTCATTAGTGCTCATATAGGCTTTTACTTCTTCAATAATACTGTTTCCTGCTTTTGATTTTGTAATCAATTCGGATGCTTGTGCTTTGCTAATTTTCATTGCTCTGGTATCTATTTTCGTTGCACAATGCAAGGCCCATAATTGACGTTTTGTTGCAGGTTCTAGAACTTCATTCTCTTCTGAGTTGTTGTTTACTGTTTCTTTTACTTCTTCTGTTGTTTCAATTGCTGGAGCACTAGAAACTGTTTGTTTACGTGCTGTTTTTTTAAATACTGTTTTCTCTTGATATTCAACAACTTCAACAAATTCAATAATAGCGATATGGCCTTTACCCAATAATTCATTAAGACGCTCTACAGATGGACTCCACATTTTATCAAAGCTTTTTGAAGGTTTATTATTCTTTCCAAGTTTGGAGAATACACCATTTTGTACATAAGTGTATTTATTGCCTTTGCTTTTGCCTTGAGTGTAGCCAACTTTCATAATAAAAGTGAATCCTTCTTTAATATCTGCATTGGTAACTTGGGCTGTATCTTTTTCGACCATTTTTGTTGCTTTAACAGGTACTTTAACAATTACAGGTTGCAGTGCATCGGAATCCTTCAGAACCTTTTCAATACGTTCAACGAATGCATTAATTTTGATTTCTTTTTGTTTTT
The DNA here is from genome assembly GCF_018613005.1 of Paenibacillus sp. ISL-20. NCBI lineage: Bacteria > Bacillati > Bacillota > Bacilli > Caryophanales > Paenibacillaceae > Paenibacillus > Paenibacillus sp. ISL-20. The sequence continues at coordinate 272,379 of NZ_JAGGRD010000001.1, read as the reverse complement.
CACTGCTAAGTTCCTTGTTTTCCCAATCATATGTATTTGTGGAGAATACACCTTTACCCTTAGCGATAATTTGACCATCTTTTTCAATATGCCAAGTTGTCCCCTTAGGGTTTGCGTGGGTGAATGTTGGATAAACTTCCTCTACCGTGTAAGAAGGTTCAACTTTACCTTTTTCTAGTTCTTTTTCGATAAGAGTAGCACAAGAAACCTTTTCATTTTCTGTTGATGCTTCATCGTTCATCATTGCTGTTAACTTTTCAATACGTGCATTTGAAACTGCTTGCTTATTGTTATAATTGTATTTACGGATCTCACGGCCTGAATCGGAAAGACTATAAACATCGATAAGCAATACATAACCGTTCTTTGTGGCAATACCAGACCAGTGAGCAGGAGAATAGTAATCTGTCATAAAGTCAGACTCATCAGGAGTATAACCATAAACTTTCCAGCCCGCTTCAACCAATTTACCCATGATTTTAACCTTTGCTTCTCTTTTATCACCGTAGTACATTTTCATTACCTCCATTATAATTTAAATTAATTATTTTTATTTTATTACTTTATGATTAAACTACCAAACACTGTTTTATCTTTCATTGATTGTTTACGTTGCCATTGACTCTTCATAACTGCCAACTTAGATTGACTCATTTTGATTTCACCTCTTCATTTATTTGTTAACCTTATATATTTAATTATAGTTGTTTTATTAAGATAAGTCAAGCGTTCAGTTTACTTATTTTGAACCTTTTTAGAAAAATAACCGCCTATTGAGCGGTCATATAATATAATATTTATTATCACGCTTATCAATCTTTCTAAATTTAAACAATACTTCAACAGGTTCATTTATTACTTTGGATATTTTGATCATAGTTTGTACATCTAAATTGCTATCTGAAAGGATTTGATTCGCTCTTTGTTTTGTAACATTAAGCATAGAACCTAATTCTTCCTGAGTAATCCCCTTATTCTTGATTACTTCCTTTGCAGCATTTTCAAATCCTTCATTACGAAAAGTTGCTAATTGCTTATCAATGTATTTACTTGCTTGAGAGCTATAATAAACCTCGCCGCATTGATTGCATTTCATCGCTGGGATGTTCTCGATTACAAGAATTTTTCCGTTTTCTTCATGTTCCATTGTATCCAAAAACTCAACTAAATCTTTAGATCCGCATTCTACACATTTAGTTATTGTTTTACTCATTTTATATTCTCCTTTGATGAATGGAATTGCGGTAATATTCATTACCGCTTATCCATTACTGTAATTATTATGATGGCTTGTTCTTCATCAAACTTAATTGCTAGTCTGTGGTCATGTGCTCCCCCTTCTATCTTATAGGATGTGATACCGTCTTCGTTATCAGTATCCGTTCTAAGTATTCTCTTTACATTTACCATTATGTCCTTGACATCATCGGTTGTGATGTTTCGTTGAGTCATTCGTTCCCTTGCATGTTTTCTTAAGTAGTAGTTGTCTTCTTCGGCTAATGTTTTGATTAGTGATATTACTTCATCGTTATTCATAATGTTATCACCTCATTTCCTATAAGTCAATTATACACTTTACTTTTAATAATTACAAGGATTATTTAACATTTGTTTATGTTTATTTATTGCAAGCAAATAAACCGCCATTGTATTAGACGGTTAAAGATGATCTAAAGATTGCAGATGGGACGCCCTCGGCCCAGATGCGGGCGAGATGGCTGCTCGCAGGCATTCGACCAACAGGTTTTGAGTGCTGAAAGCACTCCTATATATGATACAAATTTTGTTTCAAGAATACGCAATAATCCCATATAAACATTGATTTATTTGAACAAAAGTTGGCTCAAAGAGTCTTATTATTATATTAATATATAGAGGTGATTAAGCCAACTTTTTTAAATGTTTATATTATTTTCTCCTTTGTTTATCTGGATTTTTTCGATGTCTTCTTGTATACTTTTAGCGTTTTGATCTATTAAAGTTTTAACTAATTTTCTATTGTTCTTTACATAAGTTAATTCAGATCTATAACTATTTTCTTTTTCTGATTTAGCCTTTTCGTGCCTATTTTTACCGTTATCAAGCAGTTTAGATTTAATATTATTATTGACATTTAAAAATCTACTGAGTCTTTCTTCTTTTGTTAATATTAAATCATCAGTCTCCTTTATATCATTTAATGCATTTTCTGCATGATCCTTGTTAAATATGATCTTGTATGAATTATAGTAATAATAAATATTATGACTGTCGAAAGTAATATCTTGCACCATATTTTTATAACGATCCCATAATCCTTTTTTAACAACATCCTGTTTATCGTGACAATCTAACTCATCCATTACCTTACGTTCTGCAGCTAATATGGCTTGAGCCTCTTCTTTTGTTGCTTCTCTAAATATCTTCTTTACATTTGAATTAATGCCAAACCTATATATTCTATTTCCGTATTCATCTAGTCTGTATGAGTCTTTTACTGCTTGTACTCGGCCTGATTCATTTCTCGTAACATGAGTATCAATCAAGCATACAGTCGTTGCATAAGACCACATCACAAGTGACTTTTGATTAAGTCTGTTTAAAGCATTCTCTACACTTCTAGTTAATGAGTCCCTGGATAGATCATAGAACTCATATATCTCCTTTTCGCTTATATCAGTATATAAACTTAATTTAGGAATGTGTTTACGACCAAAATTATAATTCTCATGAGTCATATTTAGTAAATAGAACAATGAACTCTTAGGTAAGAATGCTTGACCAGTCCAATCTTGAATGAGAAGGTCTAGAATTAGTTCTTCTATATCGCTTATGTATCCATATCTGCTAAGTTTAAGTCTAGGCTTCTTATACACCTTATCAATAAAATACTTATTGCCAAGCCTAGTATATTCAAAATACATTGACCAGTCATCAAGCTGCTTCTTTTTTGATGTTCCGTTTTTAATTGGCTCATCAAGGAACTTGCATAACTCCTTATAATTCTTAAATGTGAAACCTTTTCTTAATTTGGATGTGTCTATGTTGATTCCTCCTTTTTTGATATGTGATACGATGTATTATATGTGTGAATGGATATACACTATTCAAGTTTAACATAATATATTATATTTGTATATGTTTATTTATTAAAGATGTGCAGAGTAGATCATATAGGTTTATACTATTGTTATGTGCACAAATATAGTTGATATCTATAAGGTAATGTATAAGATCAGATGAAATATATATATATATATATATATATAGTTGAGGTTGATATAGTGATTATCGTATAGGTAAAACCAATTAGATTGAGATGAGATATAATATAAACCAATAATAAGTATCAAGATACCCAGTAACAGATTAGTACAGGATGTGCATGGACAATAGTATTATATTTAATTGCGTGTGTTACCTTTTGATTATATACGTATAAGAGTAAATACATTTAAACAATAAGATACGAGAAAGGATAATTTGTATACATACACTTAAATACATATACACCTACACACATATAAGTGTTGAGAAAAACGCGGCCTGTTATTATACGAACATATGGGATAGGAACCGTCCCATATGAATGAGAATAAGAATTCTATTTTAAACCATGGTCGAATGTAACATTTTTTTACAATTTTCATTCGCCAAAAAAGTTGACCATCCAGAAGCTGATCCTTATCCAGATGGCATATAATATATCTTATGTACCACTTAGAAAGGGTATGGGGGGTAGAAAAAAGTATAAAATCTGGTCAAACTGCCAAAAATTTCGGCAGCACTTCCATCTACACACCCAACTTATTTTTCCACTTTCCCCCTCTCTCCTCATATCTTATTTCCGTCACTTTCACATATTCTCATCAATTTTGCAATCGTAAATGCAATCGTACCACACTCATTTTACCCTTATATCATCTACCTTTTTTCATCTTACTTTTTTACGTCATACCCTCATTTCTATCAATTTCACTTCCATTTCTCCCCTTTTTCCCTTGTTTTATATAGCCCTTTACGATAAAACTGCCATAATACACGAATTCATCTCCTTTTTGACCATCAAAAACACCAATTAACCCTTATCCTATATATACTTTTACGATTGATCCGTTAATCGTGACCATTTTCTAACCCAACCACCACAATAAAAAAGAAGCATCCATCAGGACGCTTCCACATTTTACTTTTTACCTGCTTCCCATTTATGACCACAGTTTAAACAAGTAATCATCGTTTTCTTGCTACCAATTACCCCACTTAACAATCCAACTGGTCCTAGTGCCAATCCACCTATTGCTGCTTTCCCTAAACCAAATCCTTTATCACCTGCTGTAAGTTGAGTGGATTTACATTTCACACATTTTATTAGCTCTGGCTCTTGGCTTTTGACTTCAGGCTCATATGAAATATCGCTAAAATCTATTTTTTCTTTCCCATGTACAATGATTTCACTTGCAATATGTCCACATCTACACTGTATATCGCGGTTTAATTTATAGCCCGTTGCAAATTCAGTGCATTCTGCTCTTTCCACTGCTCCAAGCTTCCCACACATTCTGCACTTAACAAAGATATTGTTTTCATCTTCAACAGTAAGCAACATAAATTAGCACTCCTGACCAGAAAAATGTCTCTTACAGTTTAATGATATTCGGATTTGTTAAAAATGTCCACAGATTCATGTACATTTAAATTAGATCCGTTGACCACCTCATACTCATAACATCGATTCTAAGATCCATTTCATTGATTAATTATCGTGAAATTTAGGTATATCTATCCTCTGACGACCAAATACCCTACTTCATGATCGTGTTCTCAATTTGCAATTAATTAATCATGATTTCAGACCAACTATAACCATCCCCAATATTGTTCAACTTCAGACAAGGATATTAACAACAGCTTAAACCATACCTACAACACAAACATCGATTCTGACTCAGAATTCTAATCAGTAATCATTGAAACTACAACACAACACATCTACAAGGTATAAATACCCTACCTCACTCCTAGACATCAAAAATTGATGGTTAATTATCATAAAAATCATCTAACTATCTAATTAGATTATACTTCAATTTCAAACAAACAAATTTCAAGCCAAAAGTTCAACAGCCAAAGCTGGGGTCGATGCACTTCCGGCCCCACTTAAATACTGATTTTATATGTTTAATATTTATGTTTTTATATATATCTTTATTACGTGCAAATTTTGCAGCATAGATTGCACTTGAGAGTGGTAATTTTTGCACTTCAATCTGGTAATTCTTGCACCCTAAGTGGGAATTTCTGCACTTAGGAAAATTAGGCTTAACACCAGGTGTTTTGAGACATCAAAAAAGAGACTAAAGAAGATTCTCTAGTCTCACGTCATAATGGTTATTCCATCTATTCCAACTCAATTCTCCAATATCATCATATTCAGGTTCAGGATCATGTTGAGTCATCTTTAACAGCTTTGATTTAACTAACCTTTTGTTATATTCGATAATGCTTCTATTCGACAACTTGGTTTCAGCCTTGATGGTCTCATTTGAGGGGTAACAATATAATCTCAAGCTGTCCTTTCTGTTGATATAGCTTTCATAGTAAAAGAGCAGTCTTACACCTGGGTGTCCAATATCTGCTATGTATTTAAATATTGATGTTGGTAATCGTGTGAAATTATTCTTCAAGTCAATCTTATTCATATTGATAACCACAGAGCTGGTTGATCGCCTATTAAATTTTACATTATTACAAATGTATCCTAATTTTCTCAGTCTCTCTATGGAGCTCTTTAATGTCCTGTTGTCGTTAATGTTTAACACACGCTTGAACTTCGCTATATCCACTTCTATTGTGTCTTTTGAGTTTGTTATAAACAGCAGGAACAGTAATCTCATAAATACACAGAAATCGATACTGGATAAGTTTCCATCTCGTACAACGTTATTTGGAACATGAACAAATAGTGGTTTACTCATTAACTATCACGCCCTGCTTTAACAGTTCACAAAGGTGAGTATTTCTTCGTTTACTCTCCACTTTACGGATTGCAAAATTAATAGTCTCTGCTTGAGTAATCAATATTCCCTTTTTCTTTGCGCGTGTCAGCATTGTATAAAGCATGTTTGCGGATACCTGGAACTTATGAGATCGATCAACAACACTTAGAACAGCTGGTGCACTGTCGCCTTGAGCCTTATGCCCTGTTCTACACCAGGCAGCCAGTAATTGTGGTACATTGTTAAAATCAATCCTAAATGGACCAGTGTCAAATTGAACAATAATCCCTTTCATTTCAGACTCCGACAAATCCTCACCATTCTTCTTTTTATCGTCTTCAAATTTTATGTGTGTGACAATTCCTGAATCACCGTTAACAATATCTACTTCTTGGTGATTTATATTTTCTTTTCGATACATATTTACGGTATTTAAAACAAAATCGCCTACACGAACAACATTTTCATTATCCTTTCCATATGTATATTCAGGTTTATTAGTCAATTCAGGGTTTACTATATCTTGTATATATTTATTTATTTGGATTGTTCCTAATTTGTTTTTCTTTGTTGGGGATAACACCATGATGTCCTGAGGGGAAAATTCAGTTAGAAGGTAGTTATAATAATGCCTGTATCCTCTCTCCATTTCGTCTTGCTTTACACAGTGAATCAATAAATCAGAACCAAACAACCTCTTGCCTTCAAAGTCATCCTTTAAGAAATACTCTCCTTTGCGGATCTTGGTTGCCACATCAAGTAGTCCTCCTTCTTCTTGTCGAAAAACAATATCCAATTTAGTAACAGGTAGCACACCACTCTGAATCATATCGTGCAAGCAGTTGCCTGCCTGAATTGACAGAAATTGAAAGTCATCGCCTACAAAAAGTAAACGGGTCTTTGGGTTTTTAATCTTAGACAATAACGAAGATAGAATAAAGACATCGGCCATTCCAAACTCATCAATGATTACAAAATCTTCAGTGATTATGAATTGCTCCTCATCTTCAGGGATTGCACCAAAACCTATTTTTCTATGTATAGTGATAGCATCAAAATCCGTATAACGCTTTGTGACTTTTGCTGCCTGTGCTGAAGGAGATAATAATGCATAGGTCATATTTAACTTTTTAAGAAGATCGATGAGGAATTTTTGAAGTTGAGTTTTTCCTGTTCCAGCATAACCTACCAGTAGTCCTACTTTGTTCTGCTGAACCATGCGAAAAAAATCTTGCTGTTGACTTGTCAAACCATTCTTTAATATTTCTTTATTTTTAGTTTCAATTTCAGTAATAAAACCATCAGGATTAAACGATAACATCTCCGACCTACTTTGTAACTGCATATTAAGCAATGTTTCAGCTATATATCTTTCAGCGTTATAAGTCTTTTTTAAGGATATCTTATCTTCAATATCTATTAATCCATCAGTTCTATTTAATACATCTTGAATTAATCCCTCATCAACCTCTAATTTTTCAACAGCTGATTCTATTAAGTCTTCAAAGTACATAAACGTATGTCCCTGCTGCTCATTATCCTCTATGGTATATCGAATACCATATTTAATTCTATCCTCATCTTTAATACCTACCCCCATTGCCCTAGCTATTTTGTCTGCTCTTTTAAATCCAAAACCAGGCAATTTAGTTAAAACATATGGACACTCATCTAGCTTCTGACTCGCTAATTGCATTGAACCATAAATATCTTTGAGCTTAGAGAGTGAATCGTAAGTGATGCCATAACGTGCGTACTTCCCAAGCATATCTTTAAATTCTATATTGCTTTCAATTCTGCTCTTGATTCTTTTCAACGTTTTCTCACCAAAATTTTTTACTTTGTGATAGTCAAACCTATTGCTAAGGATTAAGTCAATAACATCCTCTTCAGGATAAGTCTTGTATACCTCGTTTAACTGTGATTCAGTCATCATCGTTGCAAGGAAGTCGCGCTGCCCTTCCAATGTTTCAGGTATTTCTTGATAAGGTGGTATCACAACATTGTAAGTTGCCCCAAAATCAGGGTCGATTTTATCAAGTGTGATTTCAGCGGTATACTCTGTCCCCAATTCAAGACGCTGCATAATACCTTTAATTGAAAGCCGATCATAACTATTTAAAATCACATCTGGATTATCAGTAGAACAAGAATAGATTCTGAAATCATTCTTATTATCCGCTTCCCTTTTCGGAAACATCATTTTTTCAGGAGTAAACTTAATTTTAATGGTATTCAATATTACAAATCACCTTTCCCCTCCATAATTGCTTGAGCATCCTTTTTCATTTGGATAAGTACACCAACACTTTGATTCATAATAACTTCGATCAACTCTTCTCTACTTAGTTTCTGAAATACCTCTTCATCAATTCTATCTTCCATTCGCAAACTAATACTTTGCGAGTAATCTTTCATCTTATGTCTATAGTATTTGTTCGTTGTATTGATATCACTGTGATTTAAATGATCCTTAACCTCTTCAAGTGTTCCATAACTTGCCGCAACATTTCTAAAACTGTGAAATACGATGTTTCTTTCTGTTGGAATGCCCATCTCTTTTTTTAGGCTATCCATCATACTCTGAATGGTTGTAGTACTAAGATGAAATATTTTGTTATCTTTATATTTTTGATAATAGTCTTGCTCTTTAATTTGAAGCAATTCCTTGAATAGATCCGAAGAAATTGGTACTGTGTGTTTTTTCCCACCTTTGCCGATAGTTGTTACTAAAAAGTACGCATCCTCTGGGTTCTTTGTAATATCAGTCCATTCAAGATCCAATAACGAACTTTTTCTTAGGCTTGTTGTGTATGCAAGTCTGATTAGTGCTGATTTCTCTTGCCCTTTACGCTGTTTCCGCACCAAATCAGCCATCATCTCGGCTTCGTGATAATAAAGTGATCCTGCCCCCTCGGAATCATCTGGCAACACATCGACTTTGGCATACTTAGAATTCACTTCGTATTCATTTATCTCTAAGAACTCGTACAAGCTGTGTATGGCTGCCATGATAGTATTGATCGTGGTATTGGAATAGTCCGCACTGTGTTTTCTCAGAAACAACTGATACTTGATTATGTCTGCATTTCTAATATAAAGATCTTCTCTGTCTAACACTTCCAATGTCTTGCCACTGGCAAACCAAGTAAAAAAGCTTCTTATATGACGTTCGTAGGCCATTTGTGTATGTATGCTTTGAAACTTATCAATGAACGTTCTAATGTCCTCATATACCGAACCAGTATGCAATCCAACTACATTATTTTTGAGTGTATTCATTTTTTAATCTCCTTTCGAATATTGTATGTTTTCATTTTACTATTATAATAAAACAAAGTCAATTAAATAAACATATTTAAATGTTTGACATTGTTAAATCATCATGGTATATTAAAGATACCCCAGATTGCTGCTTAACTAGTCAGAGTAATTTTGGGAATATTATATGCATTGGGAAAGGGTGTTAAATTGGGAAAAATAAAAGATTTATTAGGTCAACGATTTGCAAGAATAAAAGTAATTGAGTTTTATGGAAAAAACAAAAAGAATGGTGCCATGTGGTTGTGTGAATGTGATTGTGGAAATAATAAGGTGATATGGGGTAGTGATTTAATACGTGGTCAAACCACTTCGTGTGGATGTCTAAATAAAGAAAGAGTAAAAGCTAAAGTTACAAAACACGGTCATAATAAAGGTGGAAATAAAATTAGTTCTGAATATCGCGCTTGGAATAATATGATTCAAAGATGTAGCAATCCTAAAAATAATCAGTATAAAAATTATGGCGGCAGAGGAATAACAGTATGCAGGGAATGGTTGGAAAGTTTTCAGGAGTTTTTCAATGATATGGGAAAGAAACCTTCAGCAATCTATTCATTAGACAGAATTGATGTGAATGGAAATTATGGGCCTAATAACTGTAAATGGTCAACTCCAAAAGAACAGGCAAGAAATAGACGATCTACATCAAACACAGGGTATTCGGGGATACATATGAATAAAAACAATCTATACGAAGTGAAAATCAAGGCTAATGGGAAAACAGTATATTTGGGGACGAAAAACACTTTAAGTAAAGCAATAGAAATGCGAAAACAGGGAGAGAGAAGATATTGGACAAATTGAAAAGTAAATATAATAAATTACGCACGTTTCAAGAGTTATATTATGATGGAGAAATTGACTATTATGATGAAAGAGACGTTTCACCAGAAATGAAAAAGGGAATTAATGATTGTATCAAATACATAGAAGAAGAATCTGACTATGATCTCTTATGGTATAAAAATGAGGCACAGAAGAAATATTATCGAGAACCATTTAAGGCTAAACAAGTTGTAGAAGTTCATTAAAGATAAATATATACAATTTAAATATTTGTATAGGAGGACGAGTATATAAATCTAAATACACAAGTCAGGATTTATAGTGTGGATACAAGCGCATTCTATGATGACTGTGAAATGAAAATACATAGAATTATCAATAAAAACTTTAGATTTAGAAACTATTTAAAGAAGATCAGAGACAAGCAAAAGAATATAGATGAAAAGACCAAGCTAAAGATTGACCTATACCTATCCCTGACAAATAAAAGAATTAAGAAGCTTAAAGAATCTCTTTATAGTGAATTTAAATCTAAAGAAAGTCCCATAAGAAACCTCAGAAGCGAAGAAATAAAAAGCAAGAATATTATCTCAGTGTTCGATTCAGTTCTCACAAGAATACTTGGGATACCAAGCCAATCCGTTTCTACAGACATTATGGTTGTACAAACATATTATTTTGACATCCTAGAACATATTATTCTAAATGGTTTTATTTATAACAACGAAAAATACATATGCTTTACTGCCAGTGCAGGACAAATTAGAACTAAAAAAACTGTATTTATTAAAGAAAAAACATTCTTAAAGCATCGCAACACATTGATGTGCGGATTGACCGTTGAAAAGATTAATGCTTTAGGTGGCGTAAATATTAATAAATATCTAGCCTACCTTGCGCTATGCAACAGTGCCACTGAACACTGGTTAGACTTTGATATCAACAAGGCCATTGTTGTAGATGATATGGAGACAAATGTTTCAAGTATCGTGGACTTTATCGACGACAAGACATACGAAATCACAAGAAAAGCAATGGATATTCCAATTGAACATACTGATGGATGTGGGATGATTTTACCCAGAAGAAGTAAGAAGGGTATGATGGTTCGACTTCCTTGGGTAAAAGGTTTGCTTGTTCCCTTCCCTTTTGATAAGTTTATTCGTGAGAACAATAAGAAAAATGGTGAACGAAAGTATGGCGTAGTAACTGACATCTACGGGAAGCAATACGACTTACTTAAAGATGATATCGAGGTCATCTTTACTAGGAGTCAATTTAAAATGTGGAAATACTATTTGTCATGGGATGAGTACAAATCAAAGTATATTGAGTATTCATGTCAAGCTGGAAAGTGTAATGAAGAAGAAGAGTTGATTGGGAATGCCAAATTAAACTATCAAATGCTGCAGACTTTAACAGACATAACAGATGATGAACTCTCCACCATACTAGCAAAAACAAAACGAAACATACTGAATGTTGGAAGCGACAGAAAAACAATGCTAGATATATTAGGAGTTAAAGAGTCTAACAACAACAAAAACTACATGCAACGAGCACTAGAGATTTACCCAGAGCTACTTAACGATACATACTGTCGAGAGATATTAAAGCAAACAAAAAGAAGCATGGTTAGAAACGCAAAAGCTGGAAAAGTTACTGTGAGTGGTAAATACACGTTTATTAGTCCAGACTTATATGCTTTTTGCGAGTACCTAATATTAGGAGTTCAAAATCCTAAAGGCTTACTAAGCAACGGTGAGGTGTTCTGTGGCTTATATGGGGACCAAGAAAGACTGGATTGTCTACGCAGCCCACATCTTTATCGTGAACATGCTGTTCGTACAAATAAAATCAGTAAAGAAATGAAACGGTGGTTTATAACCAAAAGTCTATACACTAGTTGTCATGATCCTATAAGTAAGATACTACAATTTGATGTTGATGGGGATAAGGCACTTGTTTGCAATGATAAAACATTGGTAAAAGTCGCTGATAGAAATATGAAGGACATCTATCCACTATATTATCAAATGGCGAAAGCCGAAGCAGAAATTATCACAAATGAAAGTATCTATAGAGGTCTGATAGCAGCATATACTGGTGGCAACATAGGGATGATTAGTAATGAAATCACAAAAATATGGAACAGTTCAGAGGTTAATCTCGATGTTATCAAGATCCAATGCATGATCAATAACTTCGTTATCGATTATGCAAAAACCTTATATAAACCAACTACTCCAGACTCAAAGAAACACTTACTTTCTAAATATGCACGATCCAAAGTGCCACACTTCTTCATATCAGCAAAAGATAAACTCGAAAAAAATGTTGAGCCTCCTAACGATAGTGTTGTAAATAGACTGGGAGCGATGGTTCCAAATCAACGAGTAGCATTCAAAGCATCTAATTTAGGGAGGTTTGATTATAGACTTCTACTAAGCGATAAGGATAAAAATATTGATCTGGATAGCACAATAATAGACAAGTATACAGAACTAGATTTACAGAAACGCTTCATTGAAATCGCTCCTACAGATAACAACAGTACAGCCGATAATGTATGGATATATGGAGACATAAGAAATCAGATTCTTGAAGTGAATAGCGACACTTCATATGTGGTGGACGTTTTAGTTGAATATCTATACAAGCATAAGATGAGCAGTTTTAAGACAACATTATGGTCGTGTTTTGGTGATGTCCTCGTTGAGAATTTAAAAAGGAGTATTGATAAAGGCTTGAATGATGGATACATACAGTGTGAAACCTGCGGAGAGAGAATTGAATCAACTAGCAATAGTAAAAGGTTTTGCAAATTATGCTGGAAACAACACAGAAACCTATATCAAAAAGAGCTTATGAGAAACAAAAGGTCAAAATCTGTTAGCAAATAGACTTTTTTCATATTTCCATATAAACATTGACTTTTTTGACCATTTTCAAGGAAAACCTATATTTAGCAAAAATACATATCATTAAAAAACCCTTATTAACATTGAGTTTTTGTGTTTATAAAGTAAAAATATGCGAAAAACGTAATAGTATTTAAGGGAGAGCATATCTTATCCTAATATACAAAGCGAAGAGGCTATTATGTGCCCTGCCCAACAAAAAATAAAATCAAATTTAAAGGGAGAAATAAAATATGAATAAAACTGATCTGATTAAGAATGTGGCAACTCAAACTGAGTATAACAAAAAAGATGTAGAGGCGGTTGTTGAAGAAGTATTTGCTCAAATTACCAATGCATTAGTAAATAGAGAGAAAGTGTCTATCGCAGGATTTGGTGATTTTGAAGCACGTAAACGTGAAGCTCGTACAGGTCGTAATCCTCAGACTGGTGAACCAGTTGAAATTGCTGAGAAATATGCTCCAGCGTTTAAAGCAAAAAAAGCACTTAAAGATGCCGTAAGCATTTAATAAAAGTATAATTTCATTTAAATATACCAGAAATAATGTAGAGATTATCTCTACCTGAAACCATACATATTGATCGCAAAGATGCGAGATAAACCAAACGGTGTACACATCCAGTGTATGCCTCTTCCCCATTCCACTTAATGTGAGGTAATTATTATGCCATTGCCCAAGGATTGTCTTCTATTTGGTTTCGCAAATAAGTTAACCGATGAACAAAAGATATACGTAGACAGTATATTTGATAACCAAGTAACTATTGTAAATGCTTGTGCTGGAAGTGGCAAGACAACACTTGCGGTTGCCTGTGCAAAGTTTCTAAAAAGAGACTTGATATACATCTTCTCTCCAGTTGAAGAGGATGTGCTTGGCTATACGCCCGGCGATGTCTTCGAAAAAGAAGAAAAATACACTGTTCCTTTAAAGGATGCATTGTTGAAAATCAATGAAGATCCCACCAGAGCTATCGTTTCCCAAGACAATATGCAAAATGTTAAGAATGGTACTGCTTGGGTTTATCCAATGTCTCATGTGTTCGCCCGTGGAACAAATATTGAAGGTAACAAATTGGTCGTTTTGGACGAAGCACAAAATTTTACTCGGGGAGAATTAAAGAAAATTCTTACTCGCATACATGATGAAGTCAAATTAGTTATTATAGGTCACGATAAGCAATGTGATTTGGATAATCCTAAAAAGAGTGGGTTTGTACCCTATATAGAATTTCTTAAAGATGAAGACTACGTTAAAGTTTGTAATTTAACACAGAATTTCAGAGGTAAATTGGCAACGAAAGCAGATCAATTAGACTATTAAAAATAAAAATACTAAGGGAGTAATGTGTATGGAATCAAATAAAGAAAAACTTATCGGGCTTAATAAAATCAGAGAGTCGGCATTTGATTTGTACCCAAATGCAAATAAAATTACGATCACAATCGATGGAGATAAAATTAAAGTCGCGCCAATTGAAGATTATGAAATTCCATCTGGTGGACTTTCTGACGAGGAGTGAATGAATGACTCCATTACATAATCTTGAGAATGAAAGTTACGAAGAATACCTTCTACGTATCAGTTCAAACAAAGATGAACTCGATCTTTCTTGGAATGACATCGCTTCTTTGATGAATGAGTTTCTTAATGAGGATTTTTCCGAGTCTAAGTATAGAAAAGAATATCACCTTCTCCATCGCGGCATCTCTATTGGTGTTAAGAAGTCTGAGAATAATGAGTATATTCAAGAAATTGAAGATAAAACTGTTCAGTTGCAAAAGGAACGATTTAAATATCAAGATCAAAAGCGTGAATATACGAATTTAATTCGTCAACAAGCAAGATTTGAACACCTAAAAGATGAAGTAATAAAAGCAATTAAGGAACTGGAGAAGTTAAAACCTTTAAAACCCGATCGCTATATTCAAGCAGATAACAACAAAAAAGGAATTGCTTTGTGGTCTGATTTTCACGTGGGTAGTGAATTCAAAAACAGTCTTAATACATATAATATCGGTATATTTAGAGATCGGTTTAAAAAACTTGTTGAAAAAACAATTCAATATAGTTCTAGAAATAATATTTCTGAAATTATCATTGCCAATCTCGGGGATGCATTGCACGGTGCTATTCATGTATCTGCTAGGGTACAATCTGGCGAAGATGTAATTAAACAAATTCAGATTGCTGCTGAATCTATGGCTGAAGCACTTGCTGAAATTTCTAAGCATCATAAAAAAGTAAAGTTTATCAACATCATAGGAAATCATTCTAGACTGATTAGTAATAAGAATGAATCTATTTTCAGAGAAAACTTGGAGTATCTTATACCTTGGTTCTTAGAAACTCGTCTCAAAGAGTTTTCAAATATTGAAATTGTCTGTGATAACGATGGACTATATATCGAAGATATTGACGGCGCAAAGCATGTGTTTGCACATGGCGACTTAGACCCTGCAGCAACTTCCGCTAAAAATCTCCCTCAAGTGCTTGGTTTTGTTCCAAAGTATATTTATTCTGGACATATTCATCATAATTATGAAAAGGAATTTGGAGTAACCGAGGTGATTGTAAACGGTAGTCTAATGGGACCTGATGATTATGCGGTCTCTAAAAGATACTTTGCATCACCAATGCAAAAATATCTAGTGCTTGATGGTTCAGAGGTTGAGTGTACTTATAAAATAAAATTATAAAAACAAAGGTAAGCCTACCAATTTGGTACGCCTATGACTCCAAAAAGGAGGTTGTTCTCTTGACTGAAGATGAATACTGGAAAAGCAATGAGGATTACGAGAACCAAGAAGATAACTATCTCCCCTCCTCCTTTCTTTCAGATGAGGATATACCAGGAGAAACTAACGTTCTAATTATTCCAAATTATAAACTCAATGTAGATTTGATCCTAAACAACTATGTAGAACATTGCTCTAAGGCAAAAACTAAAGAACAACTAAAACAATATTTGTTTGCGCTGTGGGAACAAGCATCGCTACATGGAGCATTATCTGAAAGATTGGACAAACTTCAGACCGACATTGAGATGTTACAAATTGATTTGATGCATTTGAATGGTTACGAAATTGAATTTGTTGATGAAGAAGATGAATAAAGTACAAAGAATTCCCTAGACGATGAAAAAATCGTCTTTTTTGTTGTTTGTATTTTTGGTAAGAGGGGGTTCCTGCCTTAAGGAATCTTAAACGGGCCTATTACTCCCTCCCACCCTCTTGCTTTATAAAAAATGGGAGTTGAATGGAAGGTGGAATCATGAGAATTAAGAAACCGACTGTTGCAAAACAGGAATCGGCTACAAAAGCGTGTTCAAGTTGTAAGGAAACTAGATCCACTCAGAGATATTTCTATGTATCTTACAGTTCATTTAATGCTGATGGGAGAATAGACATCTGTAAGATCTGTTTGAAGAAAAATCTAGACTACAACAATATTCAAACAATCAAGGATGTGTTACTTCAAATTAATAGGCCTTTTATTTATCAACTCTGGGAATCAGCT
Organism: Paenibacillus sp. ISL-20; assembly: GCF_018613005.1. Taxonomy (NCBI): domain Bacteria; kingdom Bacillati; phylum Bacillota; class Bacilli; order Caryophanales; family Paenibacillaceae; genus Paenibacillus; species Paenibacillus sp. ISL-20. The sequence continues at coordinate 255,852 of NZ_JAGGRD010000001.1, read as the reverse complement.
CTAGAGGAATGGAAAAATACAAATAAGGATCTATTTGGAATATACATGAAGAATTTGAATCTTGCTGATTTTAGAGAACTAACTTGGAAAGACAGTGATGAAACTGTCAGGAAAAGTAATGTTAAAAACAAGGACATCGGTAATATTAATGTGATAGATAAGATTGAAAATGAATTAACAAAGATCGATGATAAAAATAAAGTCGATGTAATAAGAATGTTGGGTTATGACCCTTTTGAGTCCGAACTTGAACAGGATAAAGGGCGACTATATGATAAATTGGTCGATTTTTTAGATGAAAGTACACTTGAAGATGGTTTTAAATTACCAGCTGTAATTGAAATTGTTAAAACATTCAATCAAATAGATAAAATTAATACAGCACTCTCTCTTATTTCTTCTGATGTTCAGTCAGTAGCTACCAATGCTGGTGGAATCAAATCTCTTATTGACACAAAAGAAAAAATGCTTAAGTCTGTGCTCGCCTTGGCAAAAGATAACGGAATATCTGTCAATCATAATAATAATAAAAGTAAAGGCGCTGGCACACTGTCAGGCATAATTAAGCAATTACAAGAAAAAGGGTTTGAGGAAGCAGAGGTAAACCTCTTCGATATAGAAACATGCGAAGGTATGAAACAGGTTGCAGATATAAGCAATGAAAGTATTTACAAACAACTTCAGTTTGACGAGAATGACTACACAGATATGATAATGCAACAACGAGAAATGATTCGAGAACTAGAGACAAAAAATGCCTCACTCGAAGAGGCGAATAGAAAATTGCGGAAAGAAATATTAAAACTACAGACTCAAGGTGAGACATAATGGAAAAAAATAATATGTCTCAGCGGAAAATTGACGGTTATCTTAAACTTGCCGAAGTCATCAATTGGGGCAGAAAGTACCCAGTACGATTTGTCGAGAAATTCTTCGGAATGGAATTGCTAGATTATCAAAAGTACGTATTCATGAATAGTTGGTCCACCCCTTTTGTACTTTGGTGTATGGGTAGAAATAGTGGGAAAGCGCTTAGTTTAGATACAAAAATCCCTACACCTTCAGGATTTACAACTATGGGCGAAATTAAAGTTGGAGATTATGTGCTTGACGACACTGGAAAAGCAACTAAGGTCACGTATGTATCAGATATCTTCTTAGGAAACACATGTTATGAAGTAACCTTTGAAGATGGTGAAAAAATCATTGCTGATGCTGATCACCTATGGAATGTTAAAACTAAAAAATGGAGTCATTATAAAACTATAAACACCGCTTCTATGTCGGAGAATTTTGTGCGTTTTCGCAAAGATGGAAAGGGAAAAGAATTCAAATATAGAGTTCCAATGGTGCACCCCGTAGATTATTCAAAAAAGCATCTCCCTATCCATCCGTATTTATTAGGTGTTTGGTTGGGTGATGGAAGCTCCGCAGACACACGAATAACATGTGACCACAAAGACTTGAGAAGTATGACCGCCAATATAGAATCGATCGGATACAGAACAAATATTATTTTTAATAAAAATAGAACTCCATCTATAAATGTTGGAAAAACTCCTAAGGGACTTCCTAATGAATTTAAGACCAATCTTCGCAACCTAAATCTGATTAATAATAAACATATACCAGAGTCATACTTATATGGTGACATTGAGCAGAGATATGAGTTACTTAGAGGATTAATGGATACTGATGGAACTGTGAACAAAGGTACAGGTGAATGTGAATTCGCTCAAAAGAGCTACCGAATTATAAGCGAATTTTCTCAGCTACTCTCTTCACTGGGAATTAAACACAATGTAAAAAAGAAATATAATACATGTGGCGGTAAAACATTTGAATCTTACCGTATTTTATTTTACACAGATCAAGAAAGAAGTTGTTTCAAGCTTACTAGAAAGCATGAAAAACTAAAACAGCGCCTCAGTTCTCGCATGGAGAATAAAAGTATTGTCTCTATAACTAAAGTTAAGAGTGTTCCCACTAAGTGCATCAGTGTAGACAGTCCTAACAGTCTGTATCTATGCGGCGAAAAATTTACCGTAACGCATAATACTACTCTTGGTGCTCCTTTTATTATGGCTAAGTCATTATTGATACCAAATTTTCAAGCGTACATCCTTGCAGGTGTTGGATCTCAGTCTCAAGAAATGTTCATGAAAATAGAAAAGATCGCTAAAAGAGAGATAGCATCTTTCACTGGACTAACCGATGTCTTTTATAATGAAACAGTGAAAAGCGCAGCTAATACAGATGGATTTACTCACAATCCTTCGTCTTTTCAATACAGATTATATAATGGTAGCCTAGTAAACTCGTTAAATGGCTCTTTTGACAACAACAGGAGTAAGCGGAGTAATTTAAACTTCTATGACGAAAGTGGTTTTGCTCCTGACGAACTATTTACAACCTCTGAACCGTTCGCAGTGCAGAACAGTGATTTTAGATTGGGTGGAGATGTTGATGTCACACTTTACCCCAAACAATTCCCTAATCAATTGATATATGCTTCGTCTGCTTCATCAACAGATACATACTTTTATCGTAAATATAAAGACTTCTCAAAGAAGATGTTTCTGGGTGATAGTCGTTACTTTGTCGCCGACATTAATTGCGATGTGGTGATAAGCGCCACCTACAATGGAAAATTATATCCGGTTTCTCTTCTATCCCAGGAAACAGTTGACGCGGCAATGCGCGACAATAAAGAGAAAGCCATGCGAGAATACAGAAATATATTCACAACGGAAGGCTCAGATGATCAAATCATTAAAAGAGCAACTATCATCCGCAATTCCGAAGTAAGAGTTCCGGTATTGGCCAATGATGGAAAGAAAAGATTCGCAATAGCTATTGACCCTGCTCGACAACACGATAACTCCATCTGTACTCCAGCAGAGATAATTTATGATGAGAATGTTGGCTATAAAATGGTTATATCTAATTCAGTATGTTTTACAGACATTGCAAAGAAAAAGAAGACTCCCATGAAGACTCCTGATCAGATTAACCATTTTAAACAAATATTGCGTGATTATAATGGTCCACAAGCTGCCGACTATGAAAATATTGATACTGTTATGATAGATGCAGGTGCTGGTGGAGCTGGGATTTCGGCATGGGCTGATGGCTTACTTTCTGATTGGACAGATTCAAAAGGCATTCTACATAAGGGTCTTATTGATAAAGATCATGATGAATACAGCATCCATGCCCATAAATATCCGAACGCTGCGAATATTCTCAAATTACTATCACCACAAAAGTATAAACGAGAAATGTTTGAGGCTTTAATTGAAATGATGAACCTTGATTTGATCTCTTTCACTGAAACTTATGACAACAAAGGCTATCTCAACATTTTGGATACTAACGGAGAATCAAAACAGTATAAACTATCATTTGATGAAGAACTGGCTTTAGTGAATATTGATATAGCCAAGGAAGAATTGGTAAGCATTTATTCTTTTAAGAGTACTAATAGCAATATACGATATGATCTCCCTCCAGATAAACAGAGTAAGATAGGTGATGACAGGGCCTATACGATTGCTATGTTGGCATGGCATCTAAGAAATTTAAGACGTGAAAATATAACAAGTAAAAAATCGAATGTCATTGAAAACCCCAACGAGTATTTTCTCATGCGAAAACCAAATATCTATCATAAGCGATAAGGAGGTGAGAAGTTGACCGAAACCATTTCTCAACAGCAAATTGATGAGCAACAGATAAAAAATCAAATGCTCCAGGTATTTAAGAACATTGCTCTCATCAACCTTAATACTGAAACGGCATCAAATCGTGTTATTGGTAATTATACCAAGGAAGATATTAAGAAATATTTAAATGGCATATCCAATGCGGAGAATCAAAAAAAGTTGAGGAACATCAGTAGGCAATTGTACTACACTTCATCCCAGTACAGGCGTTTAATTAATTACTATGCCACTCTATTCAATCTTGATTATGTAGTCGAAGGATATGGAATAAGTCCCGAAAACATTGATATAGACGAATATAAAAAAACATACTTTAAAAGTGTTGATTACATTGAAAAAATGAATATCAAGCATGAGTTCGCAAAAGCAAGATTGATTACGTATAGAGATGGGATTTTCTTTGGTTTTGCAAGGATAACTAAAAGTGGATTTTACATTCAAGAGTTAAATCCTGATTATTGTAGGCTCTCTTTTATAGATCCCTCAACCGGATTACTAGGTTATTCTTTTGATTTCTCTTCTATTAACAATACAACCAATAAGATTGAGACGTATCCTGAAGAATTTCAAAAAGTCTATAAAAAGATATTGTCTAGTAAAAGTGAACCCAATATTCAAAAAATTCAATCTCCATTCGCAATATGTTTAAAATCTAATCCAGATACATACGTTATTCCCCCTTTCGTTTCGTTATTTGAAGGATTGTTAGATATTGCTGATTTCAAATCTTTAAATAAAAATAATGAAGAAATCGGAAATTATAAATTGCTTTTTCAGAAAATTCCAATCAAAACTGATAAAGATGCATCAGCAAACTCTTTCCTAATCGACAAGGATTTTGCTCAAGTATTTCATGACAACATAGAAGCAAACCTGCCTCCACAAGTTGGCCTAATGACTTCTCCGATGGATATTGAAGCAATAAATTTTGATCGTGATACGGTTGATAAGAATAAAGTTGGGCAAGCAACGAGTCAATATTGGAATGAAGCTGGCGTGTCAGAGTTATTGTTTGGTTCTAATAGCAACTCTAGTACCGGATTAAAATCATCAATTATTGCTGATGAATCTGATGCATATATCTTAATTAAAGATATTGAAAGATGGATTAATGAACACTTGAAGCAAACACAATCAAAAAAGAATAAGTTTAGAGTAAGAATTTTAAAAACTACTGAGCACAATGCTAACAGTTATCGAGAAGCAAGATTGAAAGAGGCCCAATTCGGTATGCCTGTTAAAAATGAAATTATGGCAACTACAGGTTCGCAACCAAGTGCAATTTATCTCAATGCTTTCTTAGAGAATGAAGTTCTCCAGTTGACTGATAAGTTGATACCGTTAAAGTCTACACATACTGGCGATGCGAACAATGATGAGGGTGGAGCTCCTGAGAAGGATGAAACTGAGCTTTCCGATAAAGGGACTCAAACCCGAGATCTTGATAGTAATGATTCAGAGTAAGGAGGTGAATTAATGTGGACAACATCATAAAATTCAATGTTAAATTATCCAACATTGAAAAAATAAACCCTCTTTTCTCCAAGTGTAAGATTAGAGTTTTATATACCGGATTAAATCGAAACAATACATTTATCACTAAAGAAGCAGTTATGGATGCTATCCCTTCAATCTTTAATGTTCCTATCATTGGAGAATATTATGATGACGCGGATAACTTTGGTGGTCATGGCGGCAAGATTGATGTTTCTGGAGATAGGCCCAAATGGGTTAATACAACCTTTCCTTACGGATTAATTCCTGAAAGTGCAGATGTATACTGGGAGACAGTCACTGAAGATACTGGAGAAGAAAATGAGTATCTTGTTGTTGATAATGCTTTTCTTTGGACTGGTCGATACCCTGAAGCCAAGATGCTTATTGGACAAGAATTTAATCAGTCGATGGAGATTGAAATCCAAAAAGGTAGCTATACAACAATTGATGGACAAAAGACTTATGAGATTCAAAATTTCATCTTCTCTGCCCTGTGTATTCTTGGTATCAGTAAGAATAGTGATCCAGGGGGACATGTGGAACCCTGCTTCGAAAGTTCTTCTATTATTGCTTATGAATTAGACAAAGATAAGTTTAAATCCGAATTTAATCAAATGGTAAGTGAATTAAAGTTTTCTTTAACAAAATCAACCTCTTTTGAGGATGATATAAACAAAAATAATGATATACAAGGAGGAAATGAAGTGGATAAAATCCTTGAAATGCTTGCCCAATATAATTTAACAATTGATGATTTGCAAGCAAAAGGTATTAACCACGAGGACTTCTCTCTTGAAGAGCTAGAAGAAAAAGTTAAATCTGATTTTGCGCAAACAAATGAAGATGGTAAGTCGGTAAATGCCGATGATGATAAACAAACTTTTGCACTGACTGGTTCCCAACTCTTTGAGGAAGTTGCTCGTGAAATTAATACGTTTGGAATGGTAGATTTTTATGGATATGAGTTCCCTAGATATGCTCTTGTAGACGTAGATACCGAAAATGGCAAAGTTATCACTCAAGATTATGAAAATTGGTATCTGGTGGGATTTGACTACTCTGTGTCTGGTGACAAAGTTAATATTGCCCAAGAATCTGTGAAAAGATTTAAGGTCAATTATTCTCCAATGGATTTAGAAACTGAAGCAAATTTCTCTACAGAACTATTTAAGAAGTTTGCGGAAGATATCAGATCCAAGGCAGAAGAAAAAATCACCTCCGAATACCAAATAAAATTGGCTGAAAAGGATAGTGAACTTTCCAATCAGGCTCAAAAATACACTGAGCTTCAAGAACAATTTGCTCAAGTGTCAGAACAGTATTCAGCTAAACTCGAAGAAGAACGAGAAACCAAGGAAACAGAATTGTTCTCCTCCTTCTCTTCTGAACTAACAGAAGAAGAAATGAAAGAAGTTAAAGAGAAAAGGTCTGAATATTCTCTTGATGAGCTTCAGGATAAATTGTTTGCACTAGTTGGCAAAAAGAAGGCGAGATTTAGTTTTGAGAAGCACCCCGCAGTTATTGACCTAAATACAGACGAACCAAAACATAAAAAGCCTGGCAAGTCTTATGATGTACTATTTGATAATTAATATTATTTCAACACACCAAAAGTGTGTTTTTTATTTTGCTTAAATTCTAAGGAGGATTATATTAATGGCTATTCGCACTGATAAATTGCAAGCTACATATGCAGGCAATATCGAAACAGTTGTTTTTACAAAAGATGTTCAAAACGGTGAAATTTGTGTTCTTGGAAATCAAGCAGGACGTGAAGCTGTTCAAGCAGCAACTCCAACTGATGTAACTAAAGAAGAAATCCTAATTGTGGCCTCACCAGAGGTTGTATACGATCAGTTGAAAGATGATCTTCTTGATTTTGTTAATAAGGCAGGCAGCAATGCGCGCGCCTATCACTTAACAGAGGGAGATATTATCACAGTCACTGACGATGTGATTGATGGGACTTCTGTTGTCAATCAATATCTTGTACCAAAGAACGGAAGTTCAAAACTTGTTCCTGCTGCTGACTTGTCTGGTGGCACACGTTTTGCCGCAAAAGTAATTGAAAAAGGCAAACTTTATGGACAACCCGCAACTGCATTCAAAGTATTGACTGTTTAAAAAACAATTTACATTACTAGGAGGATACATATAATTATGGAACGCAATATTCTTATCGATCTAGCTACAGACCTGGCAAAAGGATCTGTTGCTAATTACTCTGTTGAAGAAGCTAATGAAAAACTACGTGAAGCTCTAAATAAATTAACTGGTACTGATGGAAAATTCGACCCTAAAAAATTCCGGAGAAACAAGCATGAAGTGTTTGAAATTCTGGAAGAAGTCGTAGATGTTCGTGTTGAAGAAGGTATTAAAAATCAATTTGATCGGTTTGTTGACTATCGTAGTGTAGCTTTTGGTGATAAACTTCAATTCCGTCCAGAAACAGACGAACTCTTTGAAGTTGCTAAAATTGCTGGTGGTACTAATAATCTTCGCCGTCAGCGCATCCATCAATATGAAACTTATCAAATCGACACAGAATGGAATGGCGTTAAAATCTATGAAGAACTAGAGCGTTTCCTTTCTGGTCGAGTTGATTGGGTTAAGTTAATTGATAAAATTGAGCGTTCGTTTCAAATTGAAATCACCAATGATATTTTCACAGCTATCAAAGCAGCATACAATGGCCTGACTTCTCCTTATAAAGTAAGCGGATCTTTTGATCCCGATGATTTTAATGAACTAGTTGAGCATATTCGTGCTCAAACAGGCATGACACCAATGGTTATTGGTACTCGTCTAGCTGTTCAAAAAGCAGTTCCTCAGTATATTTCTGATGATATGAAAGATGAACGAAATAAAGATGGATATTTTAAAATGGTTGACGGAATTACCTTCGGCATCATTCCTCAAGCACATAAAATCGGAACGGATGAATTTGCAATTGATAATAACTTCTTGCTCGTTCTTCCTAATGGCAATGAAAAGATTGTAAAATTTGTAATGGAAGGCGAAGCTTTGATTAAAGAAGTTCTTGGTCAACATAATGCTGATGATACTCAAGAGTATACTGTTCGTAAGAAGTATGGTGTTGGCGTTGAGCGCGCTGCTCATTATGGAGTTTACATTCTAGCTTAATATTAAATAAACATAACAAAAGAAGGGGTATATCCCCTTCTTAATATTTTTGAGGGGAGTAGAATAGTTTGGCTAGATCTATGAACGCTAAAAAGACAGAATCACAGGCACAAATTAAGAAAGAAGAAACAAAACAATCAGAAAGAAAAGTAAAGAAAAAACTAGATGAAAACATACTTGTTCCAATCGCTAGTAATGTTGATGGTACTTTGATCTATAAAGGTGGTCGTTCAGGTCAGGTGTGGAAATTTACCCAATATGGCGATGAAGATGTTATGGAACTTAGTGAGCTTCGTGCTATGCTTTCCTCCAACCGAGCATTTCTTGAAAAGGGTTGGATCAAAGTACTTGATGATGAAGTAATCGAATATCTCAATCTTCAACGTTTTCAAAAGAATGCTATTGACCGTGATGATATTGAGTACATCCTTACCCAAGGCCCTGAACAGATCAAACAATCAATTAAAGAATCAAGTGCCAATACAAAAACTCTTATCTTCAGTTTCGCAAGAGACAAGTTTTTGCAAGGTGAATTAACAGATTATCACACAATTAAAGCAATTGAAGAAGGTTTAGGTCAACCACTAAACCCCACAACATAAGGGGTGTTGTAAGTGACTTCATTTGATGCTATATACGATGTGTTTTTAAGTCAGATCTCAGATCCAGTTTTTATGGAACAAGATAGTGATGATCAATTGAAGCACAGATATTTACTCAACAGTATTCCAAGGTTCAGGAAGTGCAAAAAAGACCTGTCAAAAAGGGATGATCACGAATTCCACGAAGAACTTACTGACGAAGAAGTACTTATCTTAGGAACACTGATGGTTGTCGAGTATCTTAACCCATTGATTATCTCAATTGAAAATCTTAAGCAATTCTTGTCCACTAGAGACTTCTCTATGACTTCTCAGGCTGCACATCTTAGACAGTTATTAGAACTAAGAGAAACTAAAAGAAAAGACTCAGAGAAACTAATACTAGACTACACATACAACAATAGCGACTTAAGGGAATTAAGATGAGTTACAAAGACAAATATTTAAGACACGATACATTTTATGGAGACAATATACGTGAGTCTAGAATTCAAGAAACAAAGAGAAAACTCTCTCAATTAATGTATGATGTGCCTAATTACTTCCGTGTAGAGAAATTTAGTCCTAAGAAACTGATTGATATTATCATTACAGATGATAGCGATAATCAAGAACTAAAGGGATTTATAACAAAAATTGACGAAGACCTATTTTCTGGTGACTCATTTTACTGGAATAGTCAATTATGGATGGTGACTCATTTCGATGAGATGGGAGAAATCTATAAGAGTGGAAAACTAAGACTATCCCCTTCTACCTTAAAGTGGATTGATGAATATGGGACAATCTTTGAGTACCCCTTTGCATTCCTGACAGACAATCTTTCTAATTTCGGGATTGCAGAAGGCAAGGTAATATCACTTTTAAATGATCGAAGAAACATTGCCATTAAATCAACAGAAGAAAGTCAAGCCTTATCTGTAGGTCAACGATTCATCTTTGATGAAGCTGTATGGAAGGTCATATCAATTAATCGCCTAAATCCACTTGTTGAACTTGTTCTTGAATCCGACACAATAGATCCTAACAAGGATAATATGGAGCTTCGTATCGCTGATTATGTGAAACCTAACTATGAGATAATTCTTAATCAAACAAGCATTTCATTAGCAATTGGTGAATCATATCAAATTAACGTTATTGTAACTAACAATGGGATTCCTCTCCCCTCCCCTACCCTGTCATATAACTCTTCCAATATGGATATCTGTATTATTGATGAAAAAGGACTAGTTACTGCTTTGGCAGATGGAACTTCAACCATATCTATTACCTATCAGGATGTATCAGTGAGCATTGGTGTTATTGTTGAACCTCCCCCAACTCATAATTACTCGGTTATTATAACTGGCGATGATTCTATATATAAATCACGTAGTAAATCATATTATTGTGCATTTTATGATAATGGTCAGCCAGTTTCATTGAGCGGAGTATTCAAAATTACTGACATTAATAATAATCCAACATCAGTGGCAGTTATTGAATCGCAAAGCAATAACACTTGTGTTGTTCGAGGAGATATGATTGGTACGGCTCTACTGACTGTAACTGACACAGTAGGTTTGGTTTCTTCAAGCAAAAAGATTCAAATTAAGTCTGCCTTATAAGGGGGCGATAGCAGTTGACAAGGTTAGGTAATCTGGGCGTTGATAAAACTACTATTATGTATCGGCTTGCTGATTCCATTGATTTGTGTAAGGCGCTATATTATAACGAACCCAACTTTCTTGATCAGCCAGACATAGCAGACACAGGTGAGTTATTCTATAATAATATTTTCCCTTTTAGTCGTATTCCTTCACTTGCAGAGGAAGGAAAAAGTTATCTTACTATGTCTTTCAGGGACTTTAAAAAAGTAAACAACCGCTTTAAAAGTGGGTATATCTATCTGCATGCATTTACACATGCAAAACTAATAAGAACCGACCATGGTTTTCTTAGATATGACTTTATCATCTCTGAAATTGATAAGTTAATGAATGAGCAGCGAGGATTGGGAATTGGTAAAACGGAGTTTTACAAAATGGATGAGTACTATGTGAATGAGCAGTATATGGGAATGTATGTTGCTTATAAAATCTATGAATCGAATTAGAGGCATTTAATGAATCAGGAAGACATTGAACTAAGATTGTTGGCAAACCTCCCTATTCCCCTTGATGGTGCTGGATTCGTTAATATCCCCTCATTTAGAACTGTTGTAGAGACTGGATTATCAGCATACAACAGTTGTTTGGCGTATTTATTGATAGATAAGGACTCTCTGCAGAATCCAGTCCACCCCTCTGTTTCTAATTTCGATATATTCTTTACAAACTGCTATCACAGCGAAGAGTTTAGGAACGCTGCTTTCGCCGCCCTAAAATTGTTTTTTAGGTATAATACAGAACTTATCAGTAATCAAGAAGAATTTTATATTCAGGTTGGCGAGAAACTGCGGCTTGATAACTCTAACTTTGAATTATTTCAAAAGATAGTTCAATTAGCCAACAATATAAAGATTACTAAAGGACCTGAATACAAACCTGGTAACTCAAAAGCGCAAGAAATGATTAACATGATTCTAAAAAATAGAAAAAAGCAACCCAAACCAAAAGACAAAATTGATCTTGTGAGTATGGTGTCTGCTTTAGCGTGGAAACAAAATGGGATCAATATATTCAATGTATTTGATTTGAATATATTTCAAATCTATAACGCATTTCACGTCACCAATAATATTGATAATTACCACCATACAGTGACTGCTATCTATGCTGGAACCATTGACGGTAAAAATATAAAAATGTCCGACATTCATTGGGCAAACAAAATACAGGAGGAATAAATTAGTATGACAACACCAAATACTTGGGCTGTTCGAGAGGTAGCTCTTGCAACATTCTATGATCTTAAAACAAACAAAGCTCGTATCCAACTCCAAAACCTTAAAACATCGGGCTTAGAGAACACTGCTGATATCGTTTATGCAATGGGTGGTCGTGGTAACGCTCGTATCGTAGGTTTCTCTGGTAATCGAGGCGGTAGAGTAACACTTCAAGACGCAGTATTTACTAACGAAGTAATTGCAATGATGTCCGGTAACGATATCGTTGAAGGTGCAGCAAATGTATTCCAAAGAGAAGTTTTAAATGTTGCTGGTGATAAAGCGTCTGTCACCGCTACTCCACTAAATGCAACTAATGGACTAATTAGTGTGTATGAAATGAACGAAGATGGTACTCACGGCGAGGAAATTCAATTCGTATCTGGTAGTGTAACAGCTGGTCATTATACCCTTTCTGGCAAAGAACTAACCTTTAATGCAGGTGAATTTGCGGACGGTACTAAACTAGTAGCATATTATCAGGCGGCTTCAGCTTCTGATTCGAAGAAAATCACTATCTCTTCCGACAAATTCGCTGGTACATACAAGGTTGTCCTTGATTGCCTAGTGCGTAATACGATTGACGAGCAAGATTACGCAGCTCAAATTGTAATCAATAAAGCGAAGATGGAAGACAACTGGAATCTCACAATGGCTGCCGAAGGAGATCCTTCTGTATTTGATATTCCTATGGAAATCCTCAAGCCTCCTGGTAGCACAGAAATGTACACTATGACCATTTACGATGAGTCTCAAGTAGTTTAATTAATAAAATAAAAATAATAACATAAAGTATAATGGGGACTGGTTTTCAGTCTCCATTATTTACAACATGAGGAGTTAACTATTGAGTACAATTACAATCGCTGCACCGATCCGTGATCGAGAGTGGATTCTGCCCTATTATCTAAAGCATATTGAAAATATAGATTATCCAAAAGACAAGATAGAATTACTGTTTGTGATTAATGATAGCTCTGACAATACGTATCATCTTTTAAATGATTTTAAAAACACACATATTAACTCATATAAGAAAATTAGGTTGGATACGTATAACCGTAATATGCCAAGCGATATTAGAGAAATCGTATCAAGAAAAAAATATATATTTGATCATTTGAGTAAATTAAAGAATTATATCATGTCGAAAGTAAAGACCGATTTTCTATTATTTTTAGACTCAGATATTCTGGTTCCATCTGATATTATTACTAATCTACTCAATCATCAAAAGGACATCGTATCAGGGTTAATATGGAATGGGTATCTCGTATCTCCCGAGAAACCCTACTTATATCCGAATGTCATGAAGCTAATAGAAAATAATCAGTATTCACATATAGTAAACTACCGAATAAAGAATATTGACCCCTCCCCACATCTTATCAATGTGGATTTAACTGGAGCGGTTATTCTTTTAAGCAAGAAAGTTTATAAGTCAATAAAATATGGATTTCATCCACAAGGCGAGGATGCGTATTTCTGTAAAATGGCCCAAAATCACGGTTTTGACATCTATTGTGATTTAGGTGTTTTTTGTCATCATATCATGAATGAAAAATTACTAAGGGAGTATATAAATGAAGAAAAAAGTGTTACTGTATCCCCCCACTCTTGACTGGGATTTTTTGAAGCAAAGGCCACAACAAATAGTTAACCAGTTTGCAAGAAACGGATGGACAGTTGTGTTCTGCAACAATACCCAAAGCAATCTACCTCCTGAAGAAGTGGAGCCAAATGTGTTTGTTTATCACAATTTCAAAGAAGTGCTAAATTTAATTAAACACAAAAAAATAAAAGTAGATATCTTTTACTATACTTGGGCTAAGTGTGCCGAATTTATTGATCAGGTTAGGGCTAAGATAAATATCTATGACAGCGTAGACTCGTTTGCGCAATGGTATGAATACGAAGATAATGCCGTAGACAGAGCAGAAATCCTGCTCACTTCAAGCCAATTTTTATATGATTTAAGAAGCAAGAAACACTCAAATACTCATCTAATAAGAAATGCATGTCCTGAGTCTTACATCCATAGAGATTCTGAAATACCAAAGGAATATGCAAATCTCCCAGGGCCAATTGTCATGTTTTCGGGAGCCATTGGGTCGTGGGTATCCACTCGTTTAATAAAGAAGGTCGCGGATAAATATACCACCGTATTTGTAGGCAAGGAATTTGGTAAACAGTGTCCTTCTAACGTTTACAACTTAGGCACCAAAAATCATGATCAACTCTATAATTACTATGCTAACGCAGATGTTTGCCTATTGCCTTTCGACACAACTCAAGAAGTTACACAAGCAGCTTGTGCCATTAAATTATTCGAACATATGGCAGCAGGAAAAGTTACTGTTGCTACAAAATGGTCGGAAACAGATATTTACCCTGACGCTGTGCTTGCTGCCGAGAATGAAGATGAATTCCTCAGAATGGTTGATTTGGCGGTCACACAAAATTTATCTAAAAAGAACAAAGATGCCATCCTAGAGTATGCAAAAGAAAATACCTGGGAGAATCGCTTTATTGAGATACATAATATTATAAACAACTATTGCAAACAGAGTGGTGTTAAGATTGACTGAAAAACTTAAAATTCTGTTTACAAATGATGCCCCTCTCATTGTTTATGGCATTAAATCTGGTTTCGATAGACTAGGCCATTATACAAAGGTTATGACAGGTAGTAATCGTTTGTGGGATAAACCAAAAGAGCAACAACTTATATTATTTAAAGAAGCAATTGAGGAGTTTAAACCGGATCTGGTGTTTTCGGAGTGCTTCGCGAATTTTGCCGAAGGTGTTTTTGAGTTCACAAGGGATAAGGGCATCTTTCACGCATTTTGGAGTATAGAAGATACCCCTTTCGATCACTGGATAGGCGATTACTGGTCAGATTTTGCTGATTATGTATTTACAACTACTGCCGAATGTTTGCCCAACTACTGGAACAAAGGAAAAAGGGCAGAGTTAATGTTGTTTGGATGCAATCCACAATATCATAAACATATTAACACCGAAATAACAAATGATATTGTTTTGGTTGCTAACAACTATCAGCGCAGAAGCAATCAAACCAAAGACTTTGTACTGCCATTAGTTGAGCATGAATATGCTATTTCTATTTTCGGCAATGACTGGTGGATTGACTCCGAACGAGAAGTTAATCTCTGTAAATATCCTAGTGTTTACAAAGGATATAAGGCATATGAAGACCTTCCCCTACTCTACTCTTCCTCAAAGGTAGTCATTGGTCAAAATCTTGATGACAATTCCATAACTCAAACTTCGATGAGACCTTATGAAGTTTTAGGGATTGGCGGTGGTCTACTCGTTTCCCCATGGACCCCAGCTCAAGAATACCTGTTCCATGATCATGCCTATTTACCTAAAGATACTGATGAAATGATTCAAATGGTCAATGAAGCATTGAAGATGTCTCATGAGTATCGAAGACAGAAAGCTTTGCGAGCTCAAAATTATGTTTACAAATACCATAACTATGATCTAAGGGCACAGCAAGTAATGAACGCTTATTACAAAGGTTAAGGGAGAAGATAAGATGACACAGAAACTAGATTTAAAAACTCTAAAAAGACTTAACAAAGAACTAGAAGAAACGAAGCCAATCAGTGCTATTGGATTTGAAGTGAAAATAAACACTGTTTTCAAAGAGTCTAAAGTTGACAAGGTAATTTTTGATTACTTTTGCCTGTTTGAGGATGCGAGCAGAAACGGTGATATAGACGAAGACTTTATTCGAGGAATGGGTGGAATTCTACACACTTTGATTTTACGCGAATTTTCTGATGTGCCTTCAATCCCAACTCAACGAGATCTAAAAAAGGTTATTCAAATCGCTACTGTACTTTATGACACTGGAATCATGGAAGCAGTAATGGCTGAATTTGATGAGTTAGAACTGAAGAAAGTATATAACAAACTTGAGAAGAACAGTAAGCGCGTTGGAGCGATCTTGGGGGAATTTGCTCTCTCCTCCACTCTTTCCGAAGGAGCTGAGAAAAGTGACAACAGTCAAGAACTTGAGGGAACTGGAGAAGGTGCTCCATCAGATACAATCAAAGATAAATAAGGCTCAACAAGAAAACGTTGCTCCTGTTGTCAAAAAAATTATGAAAGAAAACATTGAAAGCGAAGTTTATTCAGTTTATGACCCCTCCATGTATGAAAGAGATAGAGAACATGGTGGATTGCTCGATGAAGACAATATGAAAGTAACAATGTTAGATGAGACCACCTTATCAGTAGAAAACATCAGATCAGATGACGGGAGAAATGTCGCTGAGATTGTTGAGACCGGACAGGGTTATGAGCATGATTTTATGTTCAACGGAATTCCAAGACCATTTACTGAAGCAACTAGAGATGAACTTAGAAATACCAACGTACACGTAGCTGCGTTATACACAGGGCTTAAACAGCAAGGATTGAATGTAAAGATTCAATAAAAGAGTTATTTTATTAGATTGGGAGGTAACAATGATCGACTTTATACTTTGGGCAACAATCCTCTATCCATTAGTTGGACTATGCATTTTTTGGCCTATGACTTGCTTGGTTGACAGAGAGTTGCCCCCTTTAAACTCAACTATTCAAATTATTTTTCTTTGGCCTATTATGCTATTTTTGATCGTTCTGCTTAAATGGGACGAATACGAAAGACACAAATAAAAATATAAGTTGGTGATCCAATATTGGGTAGAAAAACATATAAAAAAATCATTACTGATGACAAGTTGACGGAACAGTTTAATCCTGACAATGTAAAGATGGTCAATAGATTTATTAAAGATAAAAATATGAAATGCTCTGATGGGACAATTAAAGGTTATGTAAGTGACTTAAACATCTTCTTCACATGGAATCTATTACATAATGACAACAAGTTTTTCGTTGATATTAGAAAAATTGAGTTTTCGGATTTCTTTAGTTATGGGATCGAGGAGTTGCAATGGAGCCCCAAGAGGTTCGGGAGAATGAAATCATGTTTGAGTAGTTTCTCTAATTTTATTGAGAACTACTTTGATGATGTTTACCCTAACTTCCGTAATGTAATCTTAAAATCAATCGACAATCTTAAAAACAACCCAGTTAGAGAGAAAACTATTCTACTTGAAGAACAAGTCGATGATTTGCTTAGTCATTTATCGAATGATTTGAAGAAGCCTCAAGAAGCGTGCCTCCTTTCTCTCGCTGCCAATAGTGGCGCAAGGGTTTCTGAACTCCTTCGCTTTACAACAAAACTTATTGATGAAAACAACACAGCATTTGAAGATATGTTTCTTGAGACAACCAAGGAGATAAAGACTAAAGGATTCGGTAAGCAAGGCAAGTTGCTTCATAAGTATATTTTGAAAGATAAGTTTCTCCCCTACTATCGTGCTTGGCTGGTAGAGAGAGAAAAAATCATGAAGAAGCATAATAAAGAACATGACCATATCTTTATCAAGTCTAACGGTGAACCTGCACAAGTGAGTACAGTAAGAAGTTGGAGTACAAAATGGGAAGAATACCTTGGTGTTCCCTTCTATTTTCACTCACTTCGACATTACCTTGTTACCAATTTGACCCGCATCGGTCTTGAATCCGATTTTATTATTGAGTTGGTGGGTTGGTCTTCGACTGATATGTACCGTATTTACAATGACTTAACAGCAAAGGACCGTAAGTGGAAAGGTTTAGATAAATTAAAGAAACATACAGACAAAGATGACAATGAAGAAGGTGACGAGAATGAAGGCTAAAATTTATGGTATTGAGGTTGAGGGTACGCCTAATGAGATTGTTGAGTTTAAGCATAAACTTGATAGCCAACACAAACAGCAAAGCCAATACACATATACTTTTTCTCCAGTCGTAATTGGCGATCCTCCTCCCTCCAATCCCTTAGATTGGAATAAGATAACCTGTTCAATAAAAAAATCAATATGTTAATGAAATTCATCTTTCATCAAGATTTCCAACTCAATCTACCCTATAAATAAAGAATATTTTTCTTTTCATTTTTTAAATTTTGAAGGTGATAACAACAAGAAGGGCCCCTATGACTCACACCTTAATAATACAAATATAGCCATAGGAGTGAGAACAAATAATGATCAGTCTAGGAATTAGAAGCGACAAGGGGGCATCTACAGCCAACCAGGAAATACTTCCAGTCATCGATCCAGGTTGGAGCAACCCGAGAGGCAAATACTATGAATTCTCTTTTCTCAACTCTCAAGCATGCACTGTGATTGTCAACGGAAAAGACAAAAATGTCCTTGATGCAGAGCAAGGTTTTCAAATTGACGACAATGATGCCGTAATTAAGTCAGTAGTAATTGTTGAACCAGACATAAATTATAAATGGGCCGGAAAGTACGGTGCATGAGACATATGAATAATGATAGACTATTTCCTAACGAACTCAGAAATCAAAAAAGTGTAGAAGATCTATCGGTTGTAGTCACCAAACAAGAAAACTGGATTGAGCAAAGAAAGAAAGAAATTATTAATGTTGTTGACTTCGGAGCTGTTGGTGACGGTCAAACAGATTGCACACAAGCATTTATTAATGCTATGAATTTAGCGAATTTTAATGCTCAGGTATATATTCCATCAGGTACATACACTATCAAGGATACGATCGAAATTAAGGCCAAATCTCTTTATGGTGACGGGCCATACATAAATACTGAAACACCAGGTACTTTAATTAAATTCGTTCCCACTGAATTTACTGATCTAAAAGGTGCGTTTAGGATCGATAAGGGTGGCGATAGTGTTGTCATTGAAAACCTAAGTGTCATTGGTGACGTAAACTATACAACTTCAAAATTAGTTGAGGATGGCTTTATAGATAAAACTATGTTTGATCAAAGTCGATACGAAATGTTTGCTCCTGGCTGTGTTGCTTTTGATGTGACAGGGAAATCTAAGCCAATCTTTCGAAACGTTAGAACAAGAAGGATTAAAATTGGACTTCTATTAGATACAGATACTGGACATGTATCGTCATATGATTGTTCCTGGTCAGGTTTGATAGGTGTCTATTGTAAGAAAAATGCGTGGGATTATTTCTTTCAGGGTGGAGGAATCAATGGTAATTTCTGTGGTGTTCTCTTAGGAAACACATTGTACACAGGTTACTATGGAGGCATTGGAGTAAATATGCAGAGGGTGCATATGGGGTTCTCTCCTTATGGCTTCTACCAGTGCATCGATAACCTGACGCATTATAACCAAGCTCAGAATGTGGGTGGATTAATTGGAATTATGCAATCTGTCCGTTTTGAGTCAACTGGTGAAGCTGCAATCAAATTGTTACCAAAATCAAAAACTGACAATTTGAAAATTACTGGATTCGGTATTGGGGTCAATTTCAACAATAACTATGCTTTACCAGGCAATCTAATTCCTTCAGCAGAGCGCCAAAAGTATTGCGCATATTTTGGTTCAATGTTCCCCGAGATTGATATTCGGTCAGGTGACGCTGGAGGTCTTTTTAAAGCTAAACTGGGATCTGCTTATATTTACAACCTAGGGGGTATTGGAAACAACGGTACCATTGAAGGTCTGACCCCTGAGTATGTAGTTTACGAAAATATAGGCTCCAATGTAAACCTTAATTTATCTATGTCATCATTAGAACAAAATGTACGAGCTAAAATTACAAATCCGTTTGGATACGGACAGATTGCAGCCAATCCCGAGGAAGAGAAAAGCTGGGTAGTACAGAGTGGTTTGAGTCAGTGGAAGTTATCAGACCTATCAGAGGTTCCTCCATTTAGTAAAGAAATGGTGGATTTGCTTGGAGATAAAATAACGGTTATGAAATTTGGAGGTGGAACTGCTGGCACTACCTACAATGTCCGTCTTAAGCCAAGCGGAGCCGATCCTTTAACTATTGACTCTAATCGTGCCATCAATTTCGAATTTTATGTTTGTTCCCTTGGTCAAACCTCATTTCGCAGCAGCTTAACCTTAAGTGGCGCACCATCCATGTATGATCAAACTAGATCTGTGGTTCCTGGAACTTGGACTCGCATTGTAGGAAGGTTGCGTAAACCGTCTTCCAATAAGCTAACTGGAATTAATATGGGTGTTCGGGGCGAGGGTGTTTATATTGCAGGAGCACAAATCACTTATGACGATTTAGGTAGTTACAGTCCTTATCCCCACATCTTCACGCCAAGTGCCATTGAAACCAAAGATGGAGTAATTTTAACTGACTCAATAACCGGAACACGATATAAAATTACGATAGTTAACGGAAACTTAACTACAGTGATAGTAAGTTAGTCAATATTCATGAAAGTTGTTCATGTCTATCTCTCCCCTCAACCAATTTTCATTCATAAAAATAATAAATTCATCAAGATATTTTAATTGCAAAAGTAATTATTTTCCTGATACAATATGTATACAAAACAGGGCAATAATTAGGAGGAATTTATTTGAAAAGATATGTTGAATTGGATTCTCTTAGGGGGATAGTGGCACTATGCGTGATTTTTTACCACTTTGTTTTTATTATGTCAGAAGTTCCTGATTGGATACAGTTCGTAAACATCACCCCCCTTAGATTTTTAAGGGGTGGGCATGAAGCAGTTATATTTTTCTTTGTTTTAAGTGGTTTTGTATTATCCTTGCCTTTTTTAAAGCAGACTAGGAAAAAGTATATCAGCTTTCTAACGGCAAGAGTTTTTAGAATTTATGTTCCATATATCTCAATACTGATTCTTGCTCTTCTACTCTACTATGCCACCTATTCTGCTTCGATGATCAATAATCATTGGTGGAGTACTCCAATAACAATGGGCGAACTATTTCGTCAATTGCTTTTGGTTCCGGAATTTAATGACAGTGCAATTAATCCTGTTGTCTGGTCTTTGACTCAAGAAATGAGAATATCTATCATTTTCCCGTTGATTATAATTGCTATTATGAAGTTTAGATGGTATATAAACATTACTTTAGGCGTATTCTTATCTGTTCTATCACTTGCTCTCAACTATTTCTTCCCAAGCACTTATCTAAATCCGATTTCAACAAATTACTTTTATACTTTACATTATATCGGTATGTTTATTGTGGGCGCATTGTTGGCTCTAAACAAAGATAAAATTGTCAATTCAATTAAGTCATCGACTAGAGCACATAAATACTTACTGCTTTTAGCAGGTATAATATTTTATAGCTATAGTGGTGGTATAGATAAAGTATTAAAGAAGATATTCTCTTCAAATCAAGGCTTACCATGGATGAATTTGATTGCGGATTGGGGCATAACATTAGGTGTCGCATTAATAATAATAAGTGCGCTATCAATAGTGAAACTGTCCAACATACTTAAGTTAAGACCATTCACTTTCTTAGGAGATATTTCATATTCTTTGTATCTGGTACACGCAGTAATTTTGCTTTCATTTATTCACCTATTTCAAAATTCTGTAGCATTATGGCAGCTTGAGCTCCTGGTGTTAATTGTAGTTATTCCAGTAGCTTATCTATGTTACCTATTTATTGAACTCCCCTCAAAAAGATTTGGCAAGATACTTGTCCAGAAATTTGAAAATGCTCAATTAGAGAGTTCTGTTTCATCATCACCTGAAATTAAAACAAATATTAATTCTTGATGAAACTATCCTTTTATCTAGTCCTCTTCTCCCCTACTCTAACTTAATAGTTCTTGAAATAGATCGCATCAATTATGGTGTGGTCTTTTTTGTGAACTAGTCAAAAAAAAGGAGGTTTATGATGGGAGTAATAAATGATCAAGAAGTGGAAGTTAAATGGGCATACAGATCAAAGACTTACTATATTAAATTGGGCATACCTTATACAAAAATAGGTGATAGCTTTAAGGTTGCATACAAAATGCTTCCTCAAAACGCCAATGTAGAAGTGCTAATAGAATGTAATAACTGTGGTAAGCAAGTTTATAAAAATCTTCAAGGGTTAAGAGATCGTGAGATCACTTTTTGTAATCCTTCTTGTACTCACGAATCTAAAAAACGGAGAGTTGCATTTAATTGTGATTCGTGTGGAAAACGAGGTGAAAAGACCCAGTACCAATTCAACAAACACAAATATCATTTCTGCAACAATGAGTGTTCATCTAAATTTGACAGATCATATGCACCAGTGATGACTTGTATATGCAAACAATGCAATGAGAATTATGATGTTGCACTGTCACAACATAAAAGATACGGATCGAAATTCTGTAGTACGAAATGCAGAAATAAATGGGAAAGTATCAACATTCGAGGTAAAAATCATCACCGATATAATAAATTACAAAGGAACTGCAATTATTGTGACACCACAATAGAGGTTTCAAGATATAAAGTTTCTGAAGAAGCTAGACATTTTTGCAATACATACTGCCGTCAACGTTGGTATGCGGAAGTCTGGTCTCAGCAACCCCACTGGAAAAAAGAAAGCGCCAAAAGAGCCATAGAAATGTTAAATAAAGGTTTGTTTAAACATACGAATACATCATGTCAAAATGCAGTAAACAGTATTCTGAGTAAATTATCTATAGACTTTATTAATGAATATGATTGCAAGTACTATTCTATAGACAACTATCTCCCTGAACACAACCTGATGATTGAAGTTATGGGATCATTTTGGCATTGCGACCCAAGAATCTATAAAGAGGTCAATTACGATATTCAATCGAAACGCATAACAAAAGATTCAAGCAAAAATAAATACATAAAAAATCATTATGGTATCAATATATTATACCTATGGGAAAAAGATGTTCATGAAAGCCCTCTTCTTTGTCAAAAACTTATAGAGCATTATGTAGATAACAAAGGTATTCTTGATGATTTCCACAGTTTTAATTATGAATTATATAGCAATCGAGTTAATGTGAGAGATTCGCTATTAATTCCTTTTTTCAACAAGACTTCTTTTAAATAAATATAAATAATCACTTACAACATATAAGGAAGTGAGCGCATGTCAGACCAGCTTAAGATACTCATATCAGCCGAGTTAAATCAAGGTTTAGCTCTTCGTGATATAAACACAGCAATTAAAGCCCTTGGCAAATCCAAACATCTTCAAAAACTCAACCTAAAAATTAATGTTGATGAAAGCTTCGTAAAGTCAATCAATAAATTTATTGAATCAACAGGTAAACTCAATGCTGCTTTGGCTTCACAAAACAATGTGGTTCAAGAAACGATTACTGAACACCGGAAACTTGATGGTAGTATTCAGAAAACCACTGAGCAAATCCTGAAAAATGGCGAAATTATCAATCGAACAAAAGTTATCCATGATGCTAATAAAAAAGCAATTCAAGCGGAATCTCAAGGTTATGAGTCACAAATTAAGACCTTACAACAGCTTGAAAAAGAACTCATAGGCTATACTCTTGCCAAGTCAAAAGCTAATAAGAATGCTTATGGTCAGGTATCAAGTTATTCTAACACTTATCAAAATGAACTCGGGCAAAAAATTAATGTTCGTACTGACCCTACAGGCAAAGTTAAAAATTATGATGAGATAACTGATTACCTTAAACGGCAACAAGATGTCCTAGCTCAAGAACAAGCAATCAATAAGCAACGAGAACAAAACGCAAAAGAGGAATACAACACTCGAAAAGCACTTCAGGACAAAACTGAGAAAGAACAAGCTGCCCACTATAAACAATTAGAGGCTCTTGATAAGGCCCATTATCAAGCACTAAAAACTGATAAAGAACGTAAAGAAGCTCTAGAAAAAACACATTATCTTGCCCTTCAACAAAACGCAAAGCGTGAACAACAATATCAGAAGAATTTAGCAGAAACTGAAACAAAGATTGCAGATATTAAGCGTAGATTTGGTAACGATTCAAGTGTTAGTAGTGGACTAGTTGGCATCGAGAATCAACTTGGTCAAATGAAATCTGTTGGCAGTATTGGTGATTTTAAATCAAGATTTGATCAACTAAACACACAATTAAAACAAGTCGCTGCAAATGCTAAGACAGCAACAAGTCACACTGTTGGGTTTGGAGAAGCTCTGAAAACAGCTATGTCTCGCTTTCCAGTCTGGATGGCAGCTGCCACATTGTTCTACGCGCCGATCAGAGCATTGCAAAATGGTATTCAATACATATATGAATTAGATACAGAAATGACCAACCTCCAAAAGGTTACAGAAAATACAGCAGAAGAATACCGTCAATTTATCCAAGATGCTCGTGGTATAGGCGATGCAATTGGTGGTTTGACTCTAGATGTGGTCAAATCAACAACTGAATGGGCACGACTAGGATATACGATTCAAGAAGCAAAAGCACTCGCCAAAGAAACACTGGTTTATCAGAATGTTGGTGACATTGAATCAGCAGAAAAAGCATCGCAGGCTTTAATTGCCACAATCAAAGGTTTCGGTGTTGAGGTAGATGTTCAAGGTAAAAACATTGCAAAAGTCGTTGATATTTACAACGAAGTTGGTAACAAGTTTGCAATTAGCTCACAGGGTATCGGTGAAGCAATGAGACGTTCTGCAGCAAGTTTAAGTGGAGCTGGCAACACAATTGAGCAATCGGTAGCCATGATCACAGCTGCAAATACGACTATTCAAGACCCAGCAAGAGTAGGCAATGCATTAATTTAGTGCCCTTATACAGTAATGTATATTGAATAACCCAGAATATGCGGGAAGTTCCTTAGAGCCTTAATTACTAAACCATATTAGAAATGATATGGTGGCAAAGAGTAATGTCTTTGGTAAAGTAAAAATATTAAGGATTGGATGATCCGCAGACACAGCCCTTAAAAGGGAAGGTCTCAACGACTGCCAATGGGTATCCTAAAAGGATAATGGTACAGTCTAATCCCTAAAAAATATGTCGAAAGACAGGGTATAATTGTAAAAACAATTTCTATGCGTATTAGAGGTGTAAGTGAGGATGGCGAAGATTTAACCAAACTCCTTCCTACTCTTGAGGCTAAATTCGCTTCTGTCGGCCTAACTCTCAAAAAGGATGACCAAACATTTAAAAGCACATATGAGATATTTGAAGACCTAGCTTCCGTTTGGGGTCGACTATCTGACTTCCAACAAGCTGAATTTGTCGAGCTTGTAGCAGGTAAGCATCAAGGTAATATTGCTGCGTCTATGGTTGCAAACTGGAAAGATGCTCAAGCTTCACTTGAAGCAGGTCTCAATTCATTCGGTAGTGCTACAAGAGAGAATGAAGTTTATCTACAATCCATGCAAGGAAAGTTGGCACAGTTTAAAAATGCAGCGAATGCTTTTTGGAGCGACAGCATTAACTCTGATTTTCTTAAATCTCTAATTGACTCAGGTACTGCACTGATCAAAGTACTTGATAATCTAGGGACAACAATGTTATTGCTAACCGGAATTTTTCTAACCTTTAAACATAAGGCAATTGCTAATTTTGTTATAGGTATGGCTACTGCAACTAAAGGATTGTTTGCATTTAGAACTGCTGCAACTGGAGCAACGGTAGCAATGAAAGGATTACAACTTGCCTTTGGTTGGATAGGTATAGCTACAGCACTAGGGACTTCACTCTATGCATTATTCAGCAAAACCAAAGAATCAGCGGATGAAGCCACTGAAAGTTATAACACACTAAAGGAAAGCATTACAGATACCTCATATAACGTTTCACAACTGGAAAGTTTGAATGAGGAATATAAATCGGGCAATAAGACGCAAGAAGAACTACTTGAGATTCGTGAAAAAATGAAAGAAATAATGCCTTCAATCATTAGTCATTATGATGAGGAAGGAAAGGCAGTTTATAAGACCGGACAGGAAATTGACGGATTAATCCAGAAAGAAAAAGATCTGCTTTCTGCAAAACAGAACTCCCTTTCAATGATGGCATCGGAAATTCTAAAAGAACCAACACAAAATATTGTTGATGCAAAAATCGAAATAGACAAGTCTCAACTTGAGCATCAATATGCTGAAGCATCTAAAGCGGCAACAGATTATGTCAGCAATTTTCTAAAAGACAATAAAATCACTGTAGACCAAATTTTCGATTTAAAAGATTTAAGCAAATTAGATAAATTTCAAAGTGACATTGAGAAAATATTTGCAGACCGAGGCTTTGGTCAATATGATGCGAACAAATTTTTCGCTGCACTCAATCAGAGTGATGCCGATTTCACAAAATTTATAGAGTTAATTAATAGTAATTTTGCCAAGGTTGATGAAGCTATTTCAGCCAACAAAGCAAAGATCGATGAAGCAAAGATGAAGTTCGTGTCGAGTTTTGGAGACATCAACCAAGATTTAATGAATTCTTTATCCAACAACGATCAGAATCTAAAAAACATTCTCGATAAAGTTGCTCAAGAATATGTAAACTCAGTTGACATAACAAAAGACAACAAAGATTCAATTATTTCAAACTACAGAAAACTATCTAAAGATATAGCTAATGCCATTACAAAAGACAATCTGAATCTTTCTAAGATGTTTTCCACTGGAGATTTTACCAACCTTTCTAACACTTTATCCCCTCTTGAAAAGCAGTTTCCCCAACTTGAATCCGTGATAACTAGCTTTTCAAACAGCGTTAAAGAGTCTAGTAGAGCAACTGGTGAGTTAGCTAATAATGTTTTAACCTTAAAATCTCAATTAGACAATGTTGCCAAGTCGAAAACCAACATACAGTTACTCAACAAAGCCCAAAAGGAATTGAAGGATACGAATCATGTATCAATTGATACAATGATTGACTTGATTGAAATTTATGATGACTACATTAATGTATC
This sequence comes from Paenibacillus sp. ISL-20, assembly GCF_018613005.1. Taxonomy (NCBI): domain Bacteria; kingdom Bacillati; phylum Bacillota; class Bacilli; order Caryophanales; family Paenibacillaceae; genus Paenibacillus; species Paenibacillus sp. ISL-20. Next base: position 229,232 of record NZ_JAGGRD010000001.1, on the reverse strand, counting down.
TAACTTAAGTAAGGAACAAATTTTAGAATACATTGAAGTAAAAAAACAGGAAGAAATAGCTGTAGTTGGTGTTGAAAAAGCTAAGGCTAAAGCCTTTATTGATACCGCTCGTGCTGGATTGCTTGCAATGAAAGCTGCAAATTCTGTAAGCATTGTTCCCATTCCAGAGGCAACTTTTTTACTTGCTGAAGAAGCAATCAATCAACTTGAAAACCGATTAGGTCTACTAGATGCGGCTACTCAAGATCTCATTTACACTTCTGAAGAAAATAATCGCGAACAAGAAAAAAGTAATGACACTTATTCGGAAACCAATGAGATTCTGACAGAGACACAAAAACGACTTCGTGCAATCCAAACGGAACTTGATAAGCTTAACAACAAACGAAGTAAAATCAGAAAAGGTTCTGCAGAGTATCGTAAATCACTGATGGAAGAGATTTCTCTTCTCAAGGAACAAAAGAAACTATACGAGGATGGAATCAAGAATCCAGAGAAACTGGTTTCCACAAAGGTTACCACTACCTCAAAGAGTGCTAGTGCTTCGGGTTATACAGGTACAGTCACCTCCTCTTCTCCCACCAATGTGTCTGGTAACTATGCGTCAATAATTAACCATTATGCTTCACAATATGGTGTAGATCCAAAACTTATTGCAGCTATCATTCAAACCGAGAGTGGATTTAATTCCAATGCTGTCTCTTCTGCTGGAGCTCAAGGCTTAATGCAACTCATGCCGAAAACAGCAAAGGGATTAGGTGTCAAAAACAGCTTTGATCCTGAGCAAAATATTAAAGGTGGAACCTCTCACTTTGCTCGGTTGGTTAAATTGTATGAAGGAGATATTGAACTAGCCCTTTATGCGTATAATGCTGGTGAAGGCAATGTTAACAAATGGAGAAAGAATGGTCAAATAAACAATATTCCATTTAAAGAGACTAGAAACTATGCTCCAAAAGTATTAGCCAACTTCAATGCTATGGGTGGAGCTGTAACTGCCACAACTACCTCCTCTTCTTCTACTGTTCCTCCTGTTTCTTCGAGTAGTACAGCAAAAAACAAAATTACACTTCCATCAAAAAGCGAACTCGAAGAAGCTAAGAATAATGCTATTAATACCGTCAGCACTCTAGAAAGCACTATCTACAATAAGGTAATTGATTTTATTAATGATGTTGTTGTGGAGTCCAACAACAAAATTGAAAAATTCGAAAATAGTATAAACAGATCTGAGAATAAGCAATCTAAATACTCTGAGACATCAAAAGAATGGCGTAAAGAAGAAATGTCTCAGATTAGTTATCTCACTAAACAACAAGATGAGCTACACAATCAAAACGAACGATTAAAACAACTAGTTAAGGAAAAGCAAATAACTTCAGGTGAATTTGATAAGTTGATGGAACAAAATAGCCTAAAATGGCTTGATATCCAGGAACAGAAACAAAAAAAAACCTTTGATTTATTTTCAAGTTCACTGAATGAGATTGATGAACAGATTGCGTCATATGGAGATAAAATTGCATTTTCAAATGCAAAACTAGCAAGTATGGCCGAAGGAACTGAAAAGTACAATAAAGAACTGTTAAATCAAATTCCCTTATTAAAAGAACAACAGAAACTCGCCTCTAAGGAAGCTGATTTAATACGTGAACAGTTGAAAAAAGAAAAGTTAACTATTGCTCAAAAGAAAGAATTAAGTGAACGCTTAAATCAATTGTCCACTAATTGGTGGGATTACCAGGCAGCTATAAAAGACGTCAATGAAACAATCATAAGAGAACGTGAGTCAGCTGCAGATAAAATAATTGACAATTACAAACGAATGCTTGAGAAAGAAAAAGAACTCGCCCTTAAAGCATATCAAGAACAGACTGACGCTGAAAATAAGCGTCATGAACAACGAGTTAACAACTTAAATGAAGAGTTGAAACTTTTCGAGGACGTTATTGCTGCTCAATTGGAGTCACTGGATCGTCAATATTCTGAAGACGACTACAACACTGAGTTAAATAGCAAACTAAAAGAACAACAGAAGATTCAAGACGACATCAACAAACTGGCATTAGATGATTCTATTGAAGGCAAGGCTAGAAAGAAAGAGTTAGAAGAGCAACTGACTGCAAAAGAAGATGAAATCTTTAAATTTAGACAGGATCGTGAACGTGAACTGCGTAAGCAAAACTTAAGTGATCAGTTGGAGGCTAAGCGCGATCAACTTGAGCAGGAAAAGAAAGCGGAAGACAACAGTCACGAGCACAATCTCGACAACATAGAGAAAGAAAAGAAAGCAAAGGAACAGTTTTATAATGACATCTTAGACAATGAAAAATACTTCTATGATATGAAGCAAAATCTGATGAGCGAGGATGCTTCCATTGTTGAGGGACAACTCAATCAAATTAAAGGCCGTTACTCTGAGTTCTTTGATTTCCTTAAACAACAAGCATTCGAAACGAGTCAAGCATTTGAGAATCTTAACTATGGTTTTACTAATGATTACGATAATATTGGCAAATTTCCTCCTTCTTCTTCTGGTAGCAATTCAGATGAACAAAAGAACGCTGCATGGCAGCAATATCTGAGCAATAAGCAACAAGCAGAAAACATGACTAGAGAAGTTATCCAAATGCAACGGGATAAAAAACCCGACACTAAAGCTATTAAAAATAAGCAAGATCAAATTACCTCTCTTCGTTCACAGAATGATGCCTATCGTGCTCAGTATGGTTTCCCAGATGGAAGCTACGATCAAATTAAGAACATTGTAATGTCTGCCAAGACTGGAGGAATGACTCCTTCTTGGGGCTCGGAAGGCAAATTCCTTCTTGCTCATGAAAAGGAATTAATTCTTAATAAGGTTGATACTTCAAATCTTATAAAAGCCGTAGATATCACAAGAGGGATTGTAAACAAAATAAAAGACTTCAATCATACTCTCTTCAATAATCAAAGATCAGGTCAATTAGCAACTGATACTGGAAATGTCTACTTAGACATCCACATCGACAAACTAATTGGAGACGAGCAAGGAGCTAATAACTTCTTTGGAATTATTCAAAATAGATTAAAGAATCGGAAGTTTTAAATTATCTTAAGGAGACGTTTCTTGGAGCGTCTCTTTTTTACATTGAGGTGAAATAAGTGCCCATAGCCGAAAGTCTGTACTTCGTGTATGACGGAATTCGCAGCGATGAGATGGGTTTGATTAATGTTAACCTTCAAGTTGGCATGCAAGAAGAATCCTTTCTTCCCGAGCAAACAATAAAAGAGGTTACAATTCGAGGTCGCGATACTCCATATTTTATTGAAACCGAACGGAGACCATTCACCATCTCTCTTTCATTTGTTTTCGAGAATGATTTTGATGATGAACAGCTTTTTAGGGTGGCAAACTGGCTTGGAAATCAGCACTATTATAAACCATTATACTTCTCGGATAATATCGATAAATGGTATTACGTCTTATACACTGGTGGTGCAAGCTTGTTGCATAATACCTTAAAACAGGGTTATATCCAAATTCAAATGCGAAGTCTTAGTCCATACACATACTCCCCCATCTATGAGTCAAACATTTATGACTTGTCTACCAATGCATTTGGTGGAACCGAAATCACTATAGAAAACAAAGGGAATAAATTGTGCAAGCCTGTCACCGTGATTGAGAAGGTTGGTAATGGTTCAATTAAAATTGTAAATATGTCCAATCGAGGAAATACATTTGAAGTTATAAATCTGGTAAATGATGAAATTATTACGATTGATTCTGATAAAGAAGATATCGTCTCAGATATTCCACTTACATATCATTTTGATGATTCATTTGGCCCCTTCCCCTACTTTGTTCCAGGCATGAACTATTTAATGATCCATGGAAACTGCAAAATCAAATTTAAATATCAATTTATCAACATTGGTTAAGGGAGAAGTCATATCGTATGGAAATAGAGTTTAATGAAATCGAGAGACCAAGATATTACTTGTGTAAGCCGGACTTGCAAAGAAGTACTATTGCTAGGCTGATTGAGGTATATGATGATAAGCAATCATTAAAAAGAGGAAATAACAGTGAGCTTACATTTACCCTTCCCATCCACATTCTAGATCAAGGAAAAATGGTTAAAAATAAACATATTGATATGTTGAAAGAGCGTTTTATTATCCGCTTTGAAAAGGGAATACAAAAGGAATATTACATTATTGACAAAATAACTAAGTCAATGAATGATTCAGATTCCGTATCTGTTCAATGTTACGGTTTGGGATTTGAGTTAGATAGTAAATTAATTAAAGACTACAGTGTCACTTCTTACACTCTCACTCGAATAGTACATGACTTACTGAAAGCAACAATTTGGAACATTGGCTATGTAGATCCACAATTTGAACTTAAATATCGTTCATTTGATTTTAATGGCAGTGTATTCGAAGCAGTTCATGAAGTGGCAACTACCTTCCAGGCGTTAATTGTATGGAATACGATTGAACGAACTATCAGTTTTTATGATCCTGAAACTTTTGGAATGAATAAAGGTTTTAAGGTCAAGTATGGCAAGCTAATGCAAAGTGTGTCTCAAGAATTGAATACCGATGAGTTTTGTACTCGTCTCAAAATCTTTGGAAAAGACGGAATTTCAATTCAAGATGTAAACCCATTAGGATCAAATTTCATTCAAAGTTTTTCTTATTTTATGTACCCATTTAAAAAAGAAAACGGAGTAGTAGTACAACATAGCTATTACATGTCTGATGAATTGTGTAATTCTCTAATAGCGTATAATGAGCTCGTTAACAATAACAGTTCTACGTTTGCAAATCTTCTTAAGCAAAAAACAAGCCTACAAGAACAATTATCGGTCAAAGATAATGAACTAAGTAAACTTAAAAATGAGCTAGATATTATTGAGGATAATCTTGCAACTGCGAACGCAACGGGACAGCCAACACAAGAACTCATTAACCAGAAGAACCAGAAGCAAATCGCTATAAACAACAAGCAATCAGAGATTAAAACTCTTAAAGACAGTATTTCAATTGTTGACACTCAAATAACATCATTAGGAAATCGCCTGAAGATAGAAAACAATCTCACTGCTAATGAACTGAAAGAGCTAAACCAATTCATTATTGAAAAAGAGTTAGTGGAGAACAACATTTCAGATCCTTTAGAATTATACGAATATGCAAAAAAGGCATTTGAAAAAATAAGAGAACCCAAGATTATAGTACAGCTTGATATCGTTAACTTTTATGAAATTTTAACAGAACTATATAATAAAGATAAACTAATGGTTGGAGACATTATTACTGTTGAACATGAGGCATTGGGAATACACATAAAAGCACACATTTCAGAGATTAATTTTGATTATCAATCATCCTCTATAAATGTAGTTGTAACAAACGCAGAAGAACTCATTTCTGATGAAGAGCGATTTATTAAACAGCTATATAAAGTTACCAGCACCTCAAATACCGTTGATATGAGTAAATATAAATGGAATGATGCCAAGGCTACGGTAGATGATGTTACTACAATTATCAATAATACTTGGAATGCTGTAAAACGAGACATTATAGCTGGTGTCAATGAAGATGTCGAGATTTCAAGGCGAGGAATCATTATTAGAGATCCCAATAGTCCCAACAAAATCTTGATTTTGCAACATGGGCAATTAGCTCTTTCATCTGATGGCGGTAACACATGGAAAACAGCGGTCACTTCTGATGGCGTTGTCCAAGACAATATTCGCTGTGGCTTCTTTAAGGGGGAATCATATGCTAAAGACTAAATACTGTCAAATAAAATGGAATTCGAAAACCAAATCTCACTATCTTAGCAAGGGATATTCTTTTACTAAAATAGGTGACTTCTTTACAGTTGTAGTTGATGATTTACAAAAAAGCAGCAGCGTTGAAGTTGAATCTTACTGTGATTATTGTTTAGAAGAAGGGGTTCAAACTTTATTGAAGAATACTTACTATTTCTATAATAAAAGGAGAGAAATTACTCCTAAGGACTGCTGTAAGAAATGCTCTCCCAAAAAATTTAAGGAAACATGCTTAACTACTTATGGTGTTGAGAATGTATTTCAGAATAAGGCAATTAAAGAAAAATCAAGTGAGACTCAACTAAAAAAATATGGTTGTCTATACTCACAGACAGAAGAAAGAAAAATAAAAATTAAAAAAACGAATATAATTAAGTACGGATTTGAAAGCCCCATGCAAAATAAAAATGTACGACTTAAAGCTATAAAAACAAACATAAGCAGATATGGTGCAACAAATCCCATGAAAAATGAACAAATTAAAGAAAAGTTTTTGCTATCTATAAAAGAAAAGTATGGCGTAGAGAATATATCTCAAACAGATAATTATAAAGAAAAGTTCAAAAACACTTCAATTAAAAAGTTTGGAACCGCTCATCCGTTTCAGAGTAAAGAAGTCAAAGAAAAAATAATTAAAACAAATATAAAAAAATACGGCTTTAAAAGTTCAATGCAAAATAAGGAGATTAGAGAAAAGGCCTCCAAGACTCTTTCAGAGAACGGAAATGTGAAAACTTCTTCACAGCAGTTAGTACTATTCAATTTACTTAAAGAGAATAATTATGAAGTGAAACTTAATTATAATGTAGGTTCCTTATTTTTAGATGTCGCTTTATTCATCAATGAAACAATGATTGACGTTGAATATGATGGCTCATATTGGCATCAAGACGCTCAAAGAGACCGCCGCAGAGATGAATATTTAAAGTCTTTGGGGTGGAAAATCATTCGAATAAAAAGCGATAGAGCGATGCCTAGCATTGAAGAAATTGAAGTACTTATAGATAAATTAGTAAATACCGATAGGTTATTCTGTAGAATCGAGATTGGTCGTGATTGTTCATGAGTTCTTGTCTGATCATTCAGAAAAAAGATCAAATATGGGTAGGATCTGATACGGCTATTTCAACAAGTATAAAAGGAAATGCCTATAGAGTTTCAAATGAAGGAATTAAACTTTTTAATATTGACAAAAATATTGTTTTTTGTTCAGGTTCCCTCTCACTATCATATTCTATAATGAGTAAATTTCAAAGTTCCAGGATAAGAAGTGTTGACACATTATCAACAATAGCGAGAAGTGAGTACGAAAAATGTTCGATACACAATAAGAACCTTGACATTATATTTTGCAGTGTTTCAGAAAAAATGTCTACAGTAGTTCAAATCTCTCCTTATAATGACTTCATTCCAATAAATAACACAATAGAAGATGATAATTTAGGTTTGTATTCTGCAGGAATAAAAACAAACGAGATTTGGAATAAGGCTTACCACTTAATTACCAATCATGAATCGCTTGAGCAGATTTTTATTAAATCTTTCTTCTTCATCAATTCCGAAGAAGTTGGAGGTAATATTAAAGTTTACTCATTGAACAAAAATGGTAGCCATATTTTTATTGATCGCATAATGCCCGATAACAAGATACGTTGGTGGAAAAGTGAAGAAAGGAATGGTCAGTCGCATCTCGTTATTGCAGAACGCATAATCGGCAAACTGTTATTGGGTAACAAACTGTTGATCTCCGATGACTTAGGTACATTTACAATTGAAGGAAATTTGCTGACAATTAAAGATAAAAATCAAAAAGTTCGTGTCCTATTGGGAGAGTATAAAACAAATACATATGGGTTGGCGATGTATGGTGACAACGGCAAGACAATCATTGATCAAGATGGCATTCTCTCTACTGACACCGTTCAAGAAGCTGATAACGTGGACTCTACTCACCCATTGAAATTAAAATTCTATATTGATCCCGATGTAATTAGGATTGATAAAGTTAAACTTAGTTTCTCGCTTGAGCGTTTCAGGGCATATAGTAAGGGTGCAGCTAGTCAAACAATCAACCTGACATCAACCCAATCTGAAAGGATAAATCTGACGACGACTGAGAGTGCATCAATTGACCTCCATTCAACGTCTCCCCAAAATATATCGGGAGGAACGGAAACACAAGGAACATATTTTGGTACTGGTGGACACAATCATGGTATAGCCGAAGGAACAAGATTGGCTACACACCCCGTTTCCGGTGCTGGATATGTAACATGGGTTCCATCAGGTTCACATTCACATCCAATTAGTCTAGGCTCTCATACACACGGTATAACGGTTCCTTCACACAGCCATTCTATATCAATGCCTTCACATTCACATCAAATTTCGATGCCCTCTCATTCACACGATATAGTTTACGGAATCTATGAGGGTACATATGCAACTGGAGTTCAAGTAATTATTGATGGAGCAATGAGAGATGGAACAATGTATGGGTCAGATAGAAATATTGATATAACTCAATGGATCACAACACCAGGATGGCACACCATTGAACTCACTTCTTCTCAATTGGGACGTATAAATGCATCAGTTTACATAAAGTCATTTGTCGGTGCATAAAGAAAGGATAACAATATGTACGAAGTTCTTATACATTGGGCAGAAATCATAATTGGAAAAGAAGTCTTAGATAAGAGCACTATCTCTCCTCCTATATTCCCCGATACATTTAATTCAGACAACTTTAAACTGGGATACATAGAAGTATCTAGCCAAGATACCAATGCTACACATATACACTATTTCATTGGTATTGAAGAAAGTAACGAACAGAGTTCAGATTACAGGTTTTTAGGAAATATTTCATTCCCAAAAGATGCCGACCAGAACACATTCTTAGAGTATTTGAACACTGTCTTAATTTAAAAACAGAACATATAAACAATACGGAGGAGTCATATGTCAGCGTTTGATTACTTAAATTCAACAATAACTAAATACCGTGCTGGAACATCGGATGACCCCTATATAGATATTACCGAGTCAAGAAAAGTAATTAAGGGGCAAATACAGCTTAATGAGATACCAGTCTTTCTTAACAAGGTAAAAATAAACAACATGTTTGAAATACCTCCTACAGATAAAAGCGACATAAATGAGAACGAATATCGCGTTGACTATGTAGAAGGTATTGTATCTTTCCATTCGTCTGCAGAAGGTAAAACAGTCACAGCTACATACAAAGGGCGGGGTAATCATTATATTAGTGCTGCTAGAGTATGGACACATGAAGAAAATGGAGATGTTAAACAAACTTTGCAAGATGTTACTGATGCGGCCTCCAACTTCTTCTATGGTGGTATCTACTCTCCTACTACTCAATACGAAACATATAATATAGTAAGATATCTAGGTTCTTCTTACATATGTATCAAAGCAACAAAGGGCAATGAACCAACAAATACCGAGTATTGGGCCTTACTCTCTGGGTACAGTTTTAAAGGATTATATTCCTCTCAAACTAACTATAGCGGTGGAGACGTTGTTGTTGATGAGAACAATCATAAGATGCTTCAGTCTAAAACTGATAATAACCAGAACAATCCTTTAACTGACGAAAACAATTGGCAACTATTAATGGATTTAACCAGTGTTGTTGCTACTGCAAATGCTGCTACTAATTCTGCTAATACTGCCGCACAAAATGCGAATAATGCCACGCAAGAAGCTGATCAAGCAACTCAAGGTGCAATTACTGCTAAAAATAATGCAGATGAAGCTACTGCGAATGCAAACAATGCTGCTACTGCTGCCAATGATGCCGCATCATCTGCAAACAACTTAGTTGATACTTTTGTTTCAAAGGGACAATATAGTGCAACAACCCCCTATAATGTTAATAACATTGTTCTATATAACGGAAGTAGTTGGAGATGTATAAAATCTTCTCAGGGCAATACTCCATCTGAAGGAGAGTTTTGGACATTAGTTGCAATTAAAGGTGTCGATGGAAATGGTGCAGTTTCAACAGTGAATGGACTCAGCCCTGATCAATCAGGAAATGTTGTATTGGTAGCTGATGACATTGGGGCTGAGACTCCATCTGGAGCACAAGGCAAGGTTGATGTACTCGCAGGACAAGGGAACACTAAAACGGTTAAACAGGTTTCTGATGAAATTGGGGTTTTATCAAATTTACAAACAACAAATAAAGAAAGTTTAGTTGGAGCAATCAACGAAAATGTTGCGCAGTTGGAATCAAAAACGTTGTCCGCTGGAAAAGTTAAAACGGCTTCGATGTATTCCCGTGCTATTAACGATATGGGAGCGATCCCAAACAACGCTCTATCAACCGCTCTGCAAGCCATTGAAATAGGCACATTAAGAATTGCTGTTATGGGTGACTCAATCAGCGCTGGTGGCGATTTGGTTTTACCGTTTGAGGGGTATGTTGATCGTCTAGAACGAACTCTTAAACAACAACTCCCTAGGACAGCAGTCACTCTTCAAAACTTTGCTTTGGGTGGAAGAAGAATAAGCAATGCACTTGATCCTAATTTTGTTGGAGGAACAAGTAATACAGACACAACATTCTATACATCATGGTCAGTTATCGGAAAGTCTTGGTTGGACACTGTCAAGGACTTTAATCCGGATCTGCTTATAATTGCCTTTGGAATGAACGAAGCGTGGGTAGCAACGTCCGACAACGACTTTTACAAAAGGTTGAAATCCCTGGTTGATGCATCACAAACATGGGCATCAAAACCCAGCACTGTATATGTAACGACGATCCTGCCAACTAAAAACCCTGAATATTACGACCAGCGGCAAGATATTACAAAGTCCGTAAACAGAGCAGGTCGTGTTTTAGCGAAAGAATACGGTTTGCCGATTATAGACGCTGGACGATTGTGGGAAATCGTTCGAGATGGTATTGACGATCCGTATACGTCAGCTATTAAAATTTCTAATTTTTCTGACTATGCCGATTGGACAGGAGATAAAAGTTCGTTCACACTTGCTGGTGGAGTACTATCGCCTAATGCTGGGGTAACGGGTAAATACGTACTTAACCCGAGGTCGTTTTATAACGGTGATTTTTCAGTTACCATCAATCCATCAGTAGAGGACGTAAATGGAACGGCGTGGATCATGTACCGATACAGCGACCTAGGTCATATGTTGGTGATGGCTGGAGCTGGGTCAGGGACGGGATTTTTACGACTATACACATTTGACGATGGCAGCTATGTTCCGTTGGTTGATTTGGCAAACCTAAACATTCCGGTTAATACAGAGTCGAGAATAACCGTTCGAGCGCTGGATGACCGGCATCAAGTTTTTCTGAATGGCGGTTTAACGATCGATCATAAAACAGCAACCAATTTCCACGAGGGCGGTATTCGGCTAGGAAGTAATTTCACACCACCCAAATATTCAAGTCTGGATATAAATTATGCTGAACCATTAAAAGGGGAACCCATTTACACAGAGCTGGAATTACTCGGCCCGTTTGGTAATGATCCGCAATCAGGAAACGGTATAAATCATCCCACAGGACTAGGAACCGCGGTATCTTATTGCGCTGCCTATGGAGGTTTGGTTCAAACGTTGTCAGAAAGGAAAAACAACAAAGGCATGTTCTTGCCACATCGAATTCCTAACACAGAACAAGGTTGGTTCCCAACACCTGCAGGCTGGACACAAACAAACTCTTCCGGGGAAACGTTGTATACAATTGCTGTTCCGTTGTACAGAAAAAAACTCGGAGTCGCTTTGCGAAATATTGATACAGGTGAATATTACACGCTTGTAAATGCGGATTCCACCACTGATTTAGCAGATGTGACTAGCGGAAAATTTGCTTACTTGGAAAATATCAATGGGAATGATTTTGTTATCGTTTCTTCTCCCGCTGGACCACCAACCCAAGCGTTTGATGTTTACAAGTACAATGAGTAGTTTTTTGAAAGAAACTACTCATTGATAAAAGAGGCATTTCATCAACTTTTCACGCACAAAAAAGCCTTATTTTATAAGGGTTTTTGAAATCGAGAAATTATATCAAATATAGAATTTTGTTAGAGGGCTCTTCATAATTGAGGAGTCCTCTTTATTTTTATACTACCAAGGAGAAGTTAAAAATGTTAGGAGAATACGAATGGACAATATCACATTCAAAATATTAGCAAACAAGGATCATTCCCTTTTCTATGCTCTAACCGGAGTAACAGGGTCAATTGTATCTTATGCTTTTGGAGGTTGGAGTGGAGTGCTCGAACTATTGCTGATCTTCTTTGCTGTCGATTATATTACAGGCTGTGCTGCAAGTATTAAAACAGGCAAAGGATTGAGAAGTAAAGTTGGAATGTGGGGAATTATGAAAAAAGGTCTCATGCTTCTCCTAGTTTTTTTGGGGCATAAGATTGATACTGCAATGCAAATGAATTTTGTTATGAATGCCACAATTTACTTTTGGCTGGCAAATGAACTTGTTTCAATAACCGAAAATTATGGGCGACTGGGATTTCGCGTTCCTGGAGTATTTAAAAAAGTGATTACCGTATTACAGGAGAAAAGCGGAGAAGATAAATTTAACCAAAAATAAAAGGATGATATTTTCTTAAAAGCCCCTACTAGAAGCAATTGCGAAAGTATCATCCCAAAGAGATTATAGCATGCATGATGAACGATGGATATAGTTATTTAGTCTCCCCCACCCTTCTCTCTTAGAAAGGAGCAAGATATGATTAGAAACGGAAATTTTCTACTGATGGAAAAATCGGAATTTAGAGATTGGCTTAAACAGCAAGCCGTTACACGACCAATCAAAACATTGCAAGTGCACCACACTTGGATACCAAATTACACAACTCGTAAGAATCAAGATCCATTTAAATGTCTTGAAGGCATGAGAAATAGCCACTTGAAGCAAGGCTGGGTTGATATCGGTCAAAACTTTACTGTCCTAGAGACAGGCCAAATTGCTTATAGCCTTGGACGTGGCCTAAATGCAATTCCTGCTGGAATAAAAGGAGCAAATACAAACTCCTTGTGCATTGAAATAGTGGGAAACTTTGATATTGGTGGAGACAAAATGACAGAAGAGCAAAAGGACTCTGTAGTCCACTTATATGCCTGTCTTGCAGAAAAACTCAATATTACAGTTGATACAAATCACATAGTCTATCACCACTGGTTTGACTTAAATACAGGAAAGAGAATTGATTACTGATGAAACCAAAAGGTACAAAAGACTTTTTTCCTCGCAGTATGGACAAACATGATAGACTAAAAATAATTAAACCTCTTTTATTCACCCATTACGAAATTGAAGGAAAATTGTCATCAAGACTAATCGATGAATGTGATTACCTCCCCTCTTATTTAGTCAAGATCCTTGTTTGAAGATAAAGGAAAAAACATTGAACCATTGTACAAGTTCCTGGGTGTTGATATTCCGCATAGTCAAAAAAGATATTGCAACAAGAAAAAATACAACATCGATGAAGCACGTATCATATTTAATAAGAACGGATGGATGTACTTTGCTAGAACAATCTTACATTGATGCAAATACTAAGATGGCCTATATTTGTTCATGTGGGACTGTAAGCAAGATAGATTTACATAACTTTATTAGAGGAACTCGATGTCGTAAATGTGGATTACAAAAAATGACGGGGGCAAACAATCCAAATTGGATTGGGGATGCCAAAAACGAACTCAATAGAATCAGGAGTTCGAAAGAATATAGTAAATGGAGACAAAATGTTTTTGAAAGAGATGGTATACCTGTAAATGTTGCGGAGATAATCGCGGTGGTAACCTCCACGCCCATCATATAGAGAATTTCTCTTCAAGCGTCGAACTTAGATTTGCAGTAGATAATGGCATTACTCTTTGTGACCCCTGTCATAATCCAAACATTCAAGGATCGTTTCACAATATTTATGGCACCAGAAATAATTCAAGAAAGCAAATAGATGAATATATAAAAAATAGAAAAGAGATGATGTTATATGTCTCGTAAGACTTGCCCCGGTACTGCATTCTTCGGAGATGGCAATACAGTTGCTGCTGCAAAGAAAGGTTTCTTACCTGCCATCCAAAAAGAACTCAATCGACTGGTTAACAATATTAAGGAGGATGATGAGCCTATGACTTCATCTGAAAAACAAGAGTTTGAAAAACTACAACAGACTGTTAAAGAACTGAAGAACGAACTTAGTGCTTTAACTAACAGTAAAGACGTACTTAAGAATGGCATTCAAGAACAAGGTGCATCCATTAAGAATGTAAAAGAACGTGTAGAATCTTTAGAACATAAACATGTGATGGATATTCCTTCTTATGCTAAAGAGGCTGTAGAAGCTCTTACTAATCTTAAGGATCAGTGTGGAAATCCTGTGGTAAACACTCCTAAAGGTCGAAGTGCTGATTTCTATTCGCTTGTAACTGTTTTGTATCGTGCTGGCGTATTCAAATAAATATATTTAGGAGGATATTATGAACGATCTATATATTATTATAATCGTGCTTGCAGCAGTAGTTGCAGGTTTATTTGTCGTTCCAATTTTAAAAAAGAAAAACATCATTAACAAAGAAACGATGGAACAAGTAAGCGATACTTTTGATTTTGTTCGCTTGGTTCTAGATGTAGTTAACGTTAAAGGTATTGATAAGAATAAAACCAACTTTGTATTAGACATTGCCGATGAAGTGGCTACACATGTTGGTAAGTTGTATCAGGCTAACGACAAACAAGATAAAATGACACTTTCATTGGAAATTACCGAAAGCATTCTAGAGAAATACGGAGTAAAAACGAGCATTCAAGAGCAAGAATTGATTAAAATCCTTGTTGAGCGAAGTATTGAATATGCAGAGAAAATGAAAACTGAATAAAAAAACATAATGCCCCTCTTAAGGATAAATTCCTTTGGAGGGGCTTTTTTATTATCTACAGCGTAGGCACGGGCTCGCTAATACCCGTCGATTCAATCAGGATATAGTCAAAACGGTTTTCTTGTGCCAGCTTCTGAACTTCCTGCACCAAGTCTTCCCGGAGGGTGCAGCAGATGCAGCCATTGGACATTTCGACCAGCTTCTCATCCGTTCGGGACAGGCTCCCTTCCCCTCGAACCAAATCCGCGTCAATATTCACTTCGCTCATGTCGTTCACAATGACCGCAACCTTCAATCCATCACGATTATGAAGCACATGATTCAGCACGGTCGTTTTGCCTGATCCGAGGTAACCGCTGAGTACGGTAACTGGAATCTTATTGTTGTTATTCATCTACTGAACTTCCTCCATTCCTTAATCGTAATAATTACGATTTATACGGTATGATATTATATCTCCTTCAGCGAATTGTCAATCCTTCCGTGCAGAAAATGATCCGGTCAGCAAAATAAACCTCCGGCACTTAGGTACCGGAGGTTTATTTCCTCACCATTTAACTTATCTTGGTAGCCCATTTTCTTATGGTCAAGTGTCACTAATCGTTTGTATACATAATATGAATTATCTCAAGACGAAAAGGAGAAATTCGATGAATCAACAAAACTATAACCTTCAAGAAACTCAACAAAGAGAACCTCATCATCATGGTCATGGTCATGGTCACGGTCATGAGCATCACCCCCATTTTCATCCATATAGTTTTCCATCAGGCCATCATATGATCCATCATCATCACCATCACCACTATCACCATCACTACCAAATGAGGAGAGAAGAAGAGCAGTATTAAAAATTAATAGCGAAAAACGTAAGGCGAGAAGATCTACGCCACGGTTGCATGTCGCGTTCATGCAGCCGTGCGTGTCATTCTCGCCTTTTCTATGCTTACATCGTATCACGGTAAAACTGTCATGTGATGCTCAACATACGGTTAAACTACTCACGAATCATTTCCAAATATTCCTTTACAAGAATATTCTCATCATGGTATATTGTAACCAATCGTTGGTTAATATTCACAAATAAGGAGGGCAAGGTATGAGCCAAGAAGTAATTTCGTTCATCGAAAACCTTAGTCTGCCTTGGCAAGTAGACGTCAGTAACAAGCTTCGACTCATGGTCCATGAAGCAATTCCGGAGGTAGAAGAACAGATTCAGTACAAAAAACCACATTTTCTAAAGAACGGACAATATGCAGCTGTGATTTCACCATCAAAAGATGCAATCGCCTTTATGATCATGAACACAACAAATCTAGAAGTCCCCAAAAATTTCGATGGTCCACCCGAACGAAAATGGCTTAAAATTCGAGAAGATGATACTCCAGACTATGAGCTGCTAGCAGAACTTTTAGTTCAAGCATCGAGTTCGTTGTAATAACAAGATCGGGGGTAAGGTCATATGAAACAGACAACTTTGAACGCACTAGCCGAACCTAACCGATTGCAGATAGTCGAACTATTACGAGACGGTCCCTTAACTGTCAGTCAGGTTGCTGATCGCCTTAAAATCCGGCAGCCGCAGACTTCCAAACATTTAAAGATATTGCATGAAGCAGGATTGGTAGAAGTTCAGGCAGAGGCTAATCGACGGATATATAGACTACGACCTGAACCGCTACAAGAGATGGACGAATGGTTGGAATCGTTCCGCGGTATTTGGGAACAGCGCTTAGATCAACTTGAGGATTATTTAGACAAATTACAAAAGAAAGGGTAGCAGCCGCAACCTTTCATATTAGGAGGAATTCAAATGACCGAGCAAAGCAAAAGTGGCTTACTTCTAACCCGTGTTTTCAATGCCCCTCGAGAACTGGTTTTTAAAGTTTGGACGGATCCAGAACACTTCGGTAAATGGTGGGGTCCTCAAGGGTTTTCACTAGATGTTATTAGAATGGATGTACGTCCAGGTGGTATGTTCTTAGGTTGTCAGAAGTCGCCAGATGGTACCCAAGCCATGTGGGGTAAATTTGTATATCAAGAAGTCATAGTTCCTGAAAAACTGGTATTCATCCAATCATTCTCTGATGAAGAAGGTAACACTATACGTGCACCTTTTAACGCAAGCTGGCCGCTTGAAATTATTAATATTATCACACTTGAAGAAGCCGATGGAAAAACAACGCTAACAATGCAGGGTGGCCCTGTCAACGCAACTGCAGAAGAACAAGCAGCTTTTGATGAAATGGCTCCAATGGTGAAACAAGGATTTGGCGGTACTTTTGATCAACTCGCTGAATACCTCGAAAGCCAGCAATAATTACATTGGTCAAGGAAGCGCAAACCAACAGCGGCGAACCTATTTGTTCGCCGTTTTTTAATTCTTCAGAACTCAGCATCATCTTGCCAGAAAAACCCCTTAAGTTTAAGGGGTTTTTCCATAATTGCATTGCTATAATCGTTCTTGTAACGAATCTTGCGGTCACTCGGACCCTGCTGAAAAACGACAGGTTTCCTTGCAAAATGAACCTCGAAATGTATGAATCCGCTGATTACAGCCAGATAAATTTGTGACGATCGCGTTGCTCAAGCATTCGCATGCATGTTCGAGAAATTACAGCTTCTGGGCGACTGCTTGTTCCGCTGCATGTTCATCGTCTTTATTCTCAGGCAACTCGCCGTCTTTCCAGATGACCTGTTCGCCGTAATCTTTTCCCCAATCGTACATCAATTTCAAGATCGGCATAAGACTCTCCCCGTAGGGCGTGAGCGAATATTCGACCCGAGGCGGAACCTCGGGGTAAACTACACGATGGACCAGTTGATCTTCCTCCAATTCGCGGAGCTGATTGGTCAGCATTTTTTGCGTGATATGAGGAATCATTCGATTTAGCTCACCGAAGCGTTTAACGCCCTCTAAACCAAGATGCCATAGGATGATCAGCTTCCATTTGCCGCCGATAACCGCCAGGGTTAACTCTTTATGGCAGTTTATTTCCTTCAGATTGATTCGCTGTTTGACTTCACTTGCCATAATGCATCACCCCTTCTTCCCTACAGTATACAACGGTCGCGGTTATATCAACAAAGTGGAAAATATCACATGACAGCACCCTACTCCAAATTGGCGTGCAGGCCAAACATTTGGTCCGAGTGGAGCTCACTCTTCTCCATCAATCTCAGGATGACCGCATCCAGCACGATCAGCATCGTCTGTTCAAATAAAGAGGCCATCGGTTGAACAGTGACGAGTGTATCTTGATTCTGATCCTTGGTGCTTCCGGGGAGCTGAACGATCGCATCGGAAAGCTCTCCGATACGCGATTCGGGCTTCACCGTTACGACTGCTATGGCTGATCCGATATCCTTGGCTTTTCGGGCCATAGACACCAAGCTTTGCGTTTCGCCTGAACCTGAACCGATAACAAGCAAGTCACGAGCTCCGATCGCCGGCGTTACCGTTTCACCGACGATATGAACCTTATATCCCATCTGCATTAACCTCATGGCAAAAGCCCGGATCATCAGTCCGGATCTGCCGCCCCCTGCCAAGAAGATGGCGTCGGATTGCGCGATCCGTTCAATCAATCCCTCGACCTGGGCAGCATCGACCTGCTGTACGGATTCCGATATCTCCTTGGCAATGACTGCTGCATGTTGAAATATGTTATTGCTCATTGTGACTTAAGCCTGCTTCACAAGTTGGTTCATTTGAGCCGCTGCGGCCTTCTTGTCGGTTTGGCTCGTAATTCCGCCGCCGACGATCACGAGATCGGGATTCGCTTGGATCACCTCAGAGAGCGTCTCCATTTTGATGCCCCCCGCAACGGCAGTCTTCGCATGTTTAACGACACGTTTGATCGCCGCCAATTCCTCGAATGAGTTTTTACCTTCCGCCTGGTGGTCATAGCCGGAATGAACGCAAATGTAATCCACGCCAAAAGCGTCAATCTCCCGTGCTCTTCCTTCAATGTCCTTTACGTTGATCATATCCACCATGACCTGCTTGCCTTGCTTGAAGGCCTCTGCCACCGCGCCTTTGATCGTGGAATCGTCGGATACGCCCAGCACCGTAATAATATCCGCACCGGCTTCGGATGCCTTCATCACTTCATAACCGCCGGCATCCATAATTTTAAGGTCGGCCAGCACACGCAAATGAGGGAACTCCTCTTTAATCGCTTTGACGGCATGAAGGCCTTCGTTAATGACAACGGGCGTTCCGATCTCCACGATATCGATAAACTCGGCTACTTCAGCCACCACTTGTTTTGCTTCTGGAATATTCACCAAATCCAATGCTAATTGAAGTTCCATATTGTTAATCTCTCCTTATGAATGTATTGTTTAATGACTACACGATCATTGTAGAGCGACAGTTTACTTTACGGAAGTACGTACTTATAAGTGAGATACTTACGTGGAAGTAAGTAATGTGGAGGGACAATGGGTTAGTTGCTTCATTTTTTTCTGTTAAGCATGCTGTCTCAATGCGGCTGGTAAAAAACAATTAAGCCTGTTTGTTCACTTTCGACTGACATCCGGCTGTGGTTTAATATAATTGTCAGGCCGGACAAAATGATCGGAAAGGAGGCTGAACGAATTGATTCAGAATATGGAGGTGGCATCCGCATAAGCGGGTGTCACGTTTAGGGGAGCCCCATATAGGGCTCCCCTTCATTTACAATCCTATAAAATTGGAGGAAACGCGATGTCATATTTACGTCAACCAGCCGTTATCGTCGTCACTGGCGTCATGGCCTCTGGTAAGTCGACGATAGCCCAGCTGTTAGCGGAGAAGTTTGAACGCGGGGTCCATTTGCGAGGGGACTCGTTTCGGAAAATGATAGTCAGGGGCAGAGAAGAAATGCTTCCGGATGCTTCGCTAGAGGCGGAGAGGCAGCTCGCATTACGGTATCAGCTATCCGCCTCCGCTGCCAAAACCTATGCTGAAGCCGGTTTTCATGTCGTTCTGCAGGACGTCATTCTCGGCCCGGCGCTGCACCAAATAACCGAAATGCTAAACGACCTTCCTGTCTTCGTTGTTGTGCTGAACCCATCCGAGAATGCCATCAGCGCACGCGAGTTGATTCGTGACAAAAAAGGCTACGGGGTATGGACCATCCATGAGTTGAACCGGCGGTTAACCGACGAAACGCCAAGGATCGGCCTGTGGCTGGATACCTCCGATTTATCACCTGAAGAAACGGTTGAAGAGATTTGGAAGCGGATGTGGGACGAGGGGCAGATCCGTTAAAATAAACCCGGTATCATTCATGACAAGGCTTCCTGGTAAAAAACAATTAAGCCTGTTTATTCACTTCATTCCCGGCGCCAGCCATGGTTTAATATAGATGTCCGGCTGGACCAAATGATCGGAAAGGAGGCTGAACGAATTGATTCAGAATATGGAGGTGGCGTCTGCGTAAGCGGATGTCACGTTTAGGGGAGCCCCATATAGGGCTCCCCTTCATTTCATCTTACTCGTAAATCACGGCTTTGATCTCGTCGCTATCGATATTGTTTTTGTCGTACCAGTAGAATCCCGTATCGATCTGCGGTTCAACTTTCTCCCCTTTGATGGCTGCCACAGCGGCTTTTACCGTCTCATATCCGATGCCGACCGGATTTTGCGTGATGGCTCCCGCCATTGTCCCGTTCTTGATTGCGTCAATCTGTGCTTTTCCGGAATCGAATCCGACCACGATGATCTGACCTTCCTTTTTCATCTCCGTTACTGCGTTAATGACGCCAACCGCAGAACCTTCATTCACCCCGAATATCCCTTTCAAATCCGGATGCGCCTGCATCATCGCCTTGGCCAGGTCCGTCGATTTCAGATGATCCCCGCCTCCATATTGAATGTCAACGATCTCGATATTCGGGTACTTCTCTTCGATCTGCTTCTTAAAGCCGTCGCGGCGGCTAACCCCCGTTACGCTGGTCTGGTCATGGACCACCATCGCGATTTTGCCTTCATTTCCGATGAGCTCCGCCATTTTGTCTGCCGCAAGCGCGGATGCAGCCATATTGTCCGTCGATGCCGTCGTGACCGGAATGTCGCTTTCCACGCCCGAATCGAAGGCGATGACAGGGATGTTGTTTTCCTGGGCTTTTTTCAGATAAGGTATGGAGGCCTGGCTATCCAATGCGGCAAAGCCGATCGCGCTTGGTTTCTTGTCGAGTGCTGCCTGCAGCATTTCGATCTGCTTATCCACCTGGGATTCCGTCTCCGGTCCTTCAAAGGTAATCCGTACGCCAAGCTCTTCCCCAGCTTGCTCGGCACCGGCTTTTACCGCCTGCCAGAACTGGTGCTGAAAGCCTTTGGAAATGATCGGAATGTAGATTTCCCCTTCGGCTGCCGAACCGGAGCCGGAGCCGGATTCGCCCTCGCTTGGACTGTCGGTTCCAGCAGCGTTCTTGCCGGATGAACCGCAAGCTGCCAGCATACTTGCAGTCAGCATGAGAATCAGAGCCAATACGGATAGCTTTTTCATAATCTTCATCTCCCCTTGTTTATCAAAATAGTACATCTATAGAACTTCCATTCAAGGAAGCTTCTAACCCGTTAACATTCGGCTAACTTAGCGCGGAACGCAGCTCTAACAAAGGCCCTACGCTTTGCGTCTGCGCAAAATATCCGCATACACCGCTAGTATGATAACGAACCCTACGACAACGGTTTGCCACTCCTGCGGCACGGACAGAATGCGTAATCCATTCGTCAGCACACTCATGATCAAAGCGCCGATCACCGTACCGATGATGGTCCCCTTCCCTCCGCTGAGCGAAGTTCCCCCGATCACGACCGCCGCAATGGCTTCCAGCTCATACCCGGCACCCAGGGCCGGATTGGCCGAATTCAGCCTCGATGCCATCATGACACCGGCCAAGCCGGTAAAGGCGCCGGTTAGGGTGTAAATGACGATTTTCCAGAAGCCCACATGGACGCCGGACAATCGGGTCGCTTCTTCATTGCTGCCCAGTGCAAAGTTATATCGGCCGATGATGGTCTTCGATAAGATGAGGTAACCCACAACCGCCGCAATGAAGAAAATAACGACCGCATTCGGAATATCGAGACCCGGTATCAACCAGCCCAGCACACTGCCTTGGGACACCTCGGCAAAGCTTTCCGCGTCGTTGAAATAGACCGGCTTGGCTCCGGAGATAATCAGGGCCAGTCCTTTGGCGATCATCATCATCGCCAGCGTTGCGATAAAAGGCGGGATCTTCATCTTCGCCACCGCCGTTCCGGACAGAAGCCCGCACAGCGCGCCCGTCAAGATGCCGCCAAGGATGCCGACAGGAACCGGTAATCCCCAGAAGGTGATGCATACGCCGGTCATAACGCCGCTCAGCGTCATGACCGTCCCGACGGACAGATCAATGCCGCCGGTAATGATGACAAAGGTAGATCCCAAAGCCAGCACGCCGATCACCGCGGTCGAGAGAAGAATGCCCACGATATTGGAGAACTGAAAGAAATTGCTGGATGAGAACGTAAAGAATAGAATGAGAACGACCAGGCTGGCTAGAGCCAGCACTTGCTGCAGCGCACCCGATTTGATTTGAATGTTCATCTGCTTATTCCTCCTGACGTGTATGGATAACGGCTTACATTCTCGCTGTAGCCAGATGCATAATGCTTTCTTGGGTCGCCTCTTCATGTTCCAGCTCGCCTGTAATCCGGCCTTCACACATCACGAGAATCCGATGACTCATTCGAAGGATTTCAGGCAGCTCCGACGAGATCATGATGATTGATTTGCCCTGTGCCGTTAGATCGTTCAGCAAACGGTAGATTTCGCTCTTGGCCCCTACATCGATCCCGCGGGTCGGTTCGTCGAAGATCAGAATGTCGCAATCGCGGGTCAGCCATTTGCCGATGACGACTTTCTGCTGATTGCCGCCGGAGAGGTACTTTACTTCCTGGTCCACATGTGGTGTTTTGACCTTCAATCGCGACACTATTTCCTCTGCCTGCTCGCGAATCCTGGCCGTACTCATCCAGCCCCCGGGACGCACGAAGTTACCGTATGACGCGATAGCCACATTGCTCTTCACATCCAGATCGACAACGCATCCATAGCGCTTACGATCCTCGGATAAATAACCGATCCCTTGGCGCACCGCATCGTGGGGGCCCTTGATCGTTATCTTGCGGCCATGAACGTGGATCTCGCCGGATTGAATGCGGTCGGCACCGAAGATCGCCCGGGCAAGCTCGGTCCGCCCCGCGCCAACCAGCCCTGCAATGCCAAGGATTTCTCCCTTTTTCAGAGTGAAGTTAATGTCCTTCAAAGTTCGACCTTGATTCAGTCCTTTAACCTCCAATACCGTCTCACGTTCACCTGCGCTCCTCTCCGGCTTCGAGGTCTCGTAGATTTGCCGGCCAACCATCTTGGAAATAATGTCCTGGGTGGTAACTTCAGCTGTGGATACCGTATCGATGTACTGCCCGTCACGCATGACCGTAATGCGATCCGTAATTCGCTTGATCTCATCCATCCGATGGGAAATGTAAACGATTCCAACTCCGCCTTCTCGAAGCTGACGAATGATGCGAAACAAATCCTCAATCTCGGTTTCGCTTAAAGCCGCAGTAGGCTCATCCATGACCAGCACGTCGGCGCTATAAGACAATGCCTTGGCAATCTCCACCATCTGCTGCTTGGCAACCGTTAGTTCCGAAACCTTGATGGATGGGTCCATGTCCAGTCCCATCCGCTCGAACAGTTCCTTCACTTGTCGGTTTAGCGCCTGCTCATCCAGAAACAATCGGAGCTTTCGTCGCGGCTCCCGCCCGATGAATATATTCTGAGCAACTGTCAGATCGGGCGCCAAGTTCAATTCCTGATGGATCATGCTGATCCCCGCGTCTTGTGCCGCTTTCGGATTCGTTAAATCCACGGGCTGCCCCTTGTACGTGATCGTTCCTGCATCCTTCTGGTATACGCCGGTCAGGATTTTCATCATGGTTGATTTGCCAGCACCGTTCTCACCCATAAGCGCATGAACCTCACCGCGCAGCAGTTCAAATCGGCAGTTATTTAATGCAAGCACGCCCGGAAATCCCTTCGTGATTCCTTCCATCTGTATCAATACTTCGCTCAAAACCCCTCACCTCTCAAGCTGGCACCTTTTATGAATCATTGTACAAAGCGTTCCCCTTGCGGAGGAATGGAATATTCTCTGATCGATGTTGAATAATCTATGATCTGTTAACAGGACCCCATAAAGGAAGAAGCTACTCTTCCACAAAGGGAAAGAGCAGCTTCTGGTTCTCCTCGGTATACATATTGTCTTTGTTGATGACTACGGAATCGGTGTACACGTTGCGTGACACCTTGTCTCCTTCGATGATGGATACGGCTGTTTTGATGCCTGAATAGCCGATGTTGAAGGGTTTCTGAACGATCGTGGCTTGCAGGACTCCCTCTTCGAGCAGCTTGACTTCCTTCACCGAGCTGTCGAATCCGACCAGCTTGACCTTGCCCCCCAGCCCCAGTTCTCGAATCGCTCTGCCTGCCCCCACCGTAGAAGGCTCATTCAGTCCCACGATTCCATTCAGGTCAGGCCTCTCCAGCAGCAGCTTCTTCGTGATTTCATAGGCTCTCTCCTCCTTGCCTTCGCTATAGTAAGTGCCCACAATTTCCGTGCCGCTGCGCGACTCCAAAATACTTCGGACCCCTTGTTCCCTCTCGATCTGCGTCGAGGTCCCCTGTACGAAACTGACGATAGCAACCTTGGCATCTGCCGGGAGTAATGAAGAGAGCTCTTTGCCTGCCTTCTGTCCAGCATTCACATTGTCGGTCGCGATCAAGCTCTGCGCATAATCACCATTAACGGCGGAATCAATCATAATTAGTGGGATGTCAGCCTTACGAATGGACTCTGCTACGGGAACAAGGCGGTTATAATCTCCGGCGGCCATGACAATCGCATCCGGCTTCTGTTTGATGGCTTCCTCCAGCAATTGGATCTGCAAGTCCACTTCGATTTCCTGGGTGGGTCCTACCACCGAGACATCCACACCGAATTCACGAGAAGCCGTGTTCACCCCTTCAATCAGTACCCGCCAGAATTCAATTTCATCCAGTGCTTTAACACCCACGATGATCTTCTTGGCACCAGGCTCTGCCTTGGACCATTGAAAGGCGACATAACCCAGGATTAGCACCGAAATCAGCAGCAGTAAAATATATCGCAGTCTCATGTACGACTTCATGGCACCTCCCCCTCCAAGCTCCGCCATTCCTCCGGAAGAACAGCTGGAATGAGCACCTTCACGCATGTCCCCGATCCGGGCTCGCTCGTATAGCTAAGGCCATATTCCGCTCCAAAATATAACTGAATCCGCTGGTGGACGTTCGCAATCCCAACGCTGTTTCTCGATGGGTTGCCTTCTTTGGACGTTAGCAGAGTCTCAACCTTGGACTGATCCATGCCGATGCCGTCATCCCTGACTTGAAACTCGATCCGGTTATGTTGAAACTTCCCTGTAATCGTGACCGTTCCCGGACCTTCCTTGTTCTTGATGCCATGATAAATGGCATTCTCCACCAGCGGCTGCAGCAGCACCTTCAATGTCAGATACGGGTAAAGTTCGCGATCGATATCCAGGGCAAAACGGATTTTGTCCTGGTACCGCATTTGTTGTATTTTTAAATAATTCGTTATATGTTCCACCTCGGTAGCAATCGGTATCATCTCCCTCCCTTTGCTGAGCGAAGCTCGAAACAACCTTGCTAAAGCCGATGTCATCAGAATCACCTCATCATGCTTCTTGCTCTCGGCCATCCATATGATGGAATCCAGCGTATTATAGAGAAAATGAGGATTGATTTGGGCTTGCAGGGCATTCAGCTCACTTTTCCTCTTAATTTCCTGCTCTACCACAATCTGATCCATCAATTCCT
Organism: Paenibacillus sp. ISL-20; assembly: GCF_018613005.1. Lineage (NCBI taxonomy): Bacteria > Bacillati > Bacillota > Bacilli > Caryophanales > Paenibacillaceae > Paenibacillus > Paenibacillus sp. ISL-20. The sequence goes on along the minus strand of NZ_JAGGRD010000001.1, from coordinate 203,560 downwards.
TAACCTTCAGCACCATCACGTTGAAGCTGCGGGCCAGGCCGGAGATTTCCCTGGAATGCCCCACGGGAACCCGGATATCGAAATTCCCCTTCTCCACTTCCATCATTTTCTCTTGGAGTTTCTTGATCGGACGCGTCAGGTTCCGGGAGATGACAACGGAGAACAGCACGCCCACGCCAAGACATAACAACCCCGCTATGGCAAAAGAAAGCTGCATTTGCTTCTTATTGTCCACCAGCTCATTCTCATAAAAAACGCCAACGATTTTCCAGCCGAAATCCGTATCCTTGATGCTGTATATCCGGCTTGCCCCGCCCTCCTTCACGACAAATCCCCCTTGCTTGTCCGAAATGACCTGCTCTAATCTCTCCGTCTTCAAATTGCTGTAGAGCAGCTGCTGCTGCGGGTGATACACAATCCGGCCTTGACGGTCAATCACAAACACGTAACCCCGGTTCCCCAAATCCAGCTTGCTGAGCATATCGTTAATCACCTTGAAGTTGAGATCGATCAACAGAATGCCCAGCCCATTCGAAGGATTCACGCCGCTGAGCTCGCGGCTCAGTGATACAACCCAGCGGTACTCTCCCTTGATGACCGGCTGTACATGGGACGAGGAGATCACTGTCTGTCCCTTGTTTTCCTTCGCCTGCCGATACCAGGGCTGCTCCGATAACGCAATATAGGGATTCAGTTCGGCGTCCGCCCGATCGGAGATAAAGGTGTCGCCGGCTCCAAAAATATTAATCGACGCAATATCTTTGCGCGAAACCCGAATCGAGTGGAAATATTCCGATATCTTCGCTTTCAATATAGCCAGTTCCGCAGGCTGCAGTTCATCGGCCGAGGCCAGATATTCTCTGACGTTCGGATTGTTCATCGCTGCGAGCGAGATGTCCTTCATGCCCGTAATGTAGGTTTGGATATTCGCATTCACTTGATTGATCAGCTCGGAGGTATAACTCTCCGCCGTTTCGCGAACAGCCGATTCGGACAGCCGATAGGAGATGAAGATCAGCAGCAGCGCCGTAAACAGCACTAACATCACGAAGGAGCTGGCAATGCGGGACTGAATGGTTTTGATTCGCTGCGGTGCCTTCATGGCCTTACCTCGTCTGACGCCATTTTATTTCGGTACTCGGTCGGGGTATCTCCGATATGTTTCTTAAACAGCACGCTAAAATATTGTGGATCCTGATAACCGGTCTTTGCCGCAATTTCATAGGTTTTCATCGAGGAATGCTTCAGCAGTTCCTTTGCTTTTTCCATACGGACTTCCGTTACGTATTCAACGAAGGTTCTCCCGGTATGCGTTTTGAACAGAGCGCTGAAGTAACTCGTGCTCATGAAGATCCGGCTGCACACGGTCTTAATCGATAACTCCGGATCCTCGTAATTTCGCTGGATGAAATCGACCGCCTCCAGCATCTGGGAGCGGGTCAAGTCCTTTCTCGTCTTGGCAACGTCCTTTAGCGCCTGCTCGCACACCTCGTTTAACCAATGCTCAATCTCATCCAAGGACCGAAAAGAATGTAGATCGGATAGCAGACTTTTCTCTTTGCCGATCAACTCGTTCTCATTGCAGCCGATTTCCATCAAAGTTTGAAGAACCGCAAGCATCACTCGTACGATCCGCACATAACAGAGCTCGATCGAAATTGAAGCGCTTCCAAGTTCGCTGATCAACCGCCGGATGCACGTCTTCACTTCGGAGTCCGTACCAGCCCGGATCGCGGAGATTAGCGCTGACTCGGTTTCGATCCCATCCAGGAGAGGAGCGTCCCCTCGCTTTTCAAGATCCGTGATATGGACCACCTGATCGCGGCCGATCAGGAGCCGGTATTCTAATGCAGCCTCCGAAGCCCTGCAGGAATAACGGATGTCCTGAATCTCACGGCAAATCGTTCCAATGCCCAGGGTGACCGTGAATTTCATGAACTGTTTCGTAGATCCGCGAATTTCCTCCGCAAGCTCCTGCGCCCGAGCGTGCAGGTCCTCCTCCCCAAAGCCCGACAGAATGGTCATAACCTTGTTCTCCTTGTACCGAAAAACAACTGTACCGGGCTCATCCGCCAATAATTCTTGCATAATATTGTATAAGGCAAAAGCATGCAGTTCATTATCGGCGTGCTGTTCATCCGTACGAAGCTCATCCATATCCGCTGCCATTGCGATGTAAAGCGGCCCCGGAAGCGGAATATCGAAATAAGACAGCTTGCTCTCGATCTCGGATCGCTTCATCGGCGATGACGCCAGTCGTTCGAGAAATCGTTCCTTAAGCAAGACCAAGCTCTCATTCAACTGATATTTGAGCCTCTTCAAGTACTCCGTACGTCCGTGTTCCTCATCCATCTCCAGCTTGAGTTTATCAAGCATCTTCCTTAACTCGGCTGAAGTAACCGGCTTCAAAATAAAATCCGTGACCTGCAGCTTCACCGCCTGCTGAGCATATTCGAAATCGTCAAACCCGGTCAGGATGATGATCTTCGTCTTAGGAAAACGTTCCGTAATATGGCGGGACAACTCCAGGCCATCCATGTACGGCATGTTGATGTCCGTTAACACCACATCAGGTGGTTGGCGGGTGACAGCCTCCAATGCATCCCTGCCGTTTTCACAATCTCCGATGCATTCAAAGCCATGATCCGCCCACTGAATCCGGTTTCGGATCCCTTCCCTTACGATCGGTTCGTCGTCCACAATAAGAATCGTATACAATCAAAGCCTCCCCCGTTCATAAGCAAATCCCATATGCTTAGGTTCTATCGTGTTACGAGGTGAATATACAGGAAAAGCCCTTTGGCAGGCAACTGCCAAAGGGCTCCATGACTTCATATTTATTTGCGGGTGTTCATCCACGTAATGAAATTGTTCACCACAATATCGAGGAAACCGATTGTTGGCTCATGGATTAACTTGCCAGCCTCATCCATCTTCTCGTGTACTGCACCGATGTATACTTCATTGTTCGGGAGCAGCGGCGAAGTAATGCCAACAGAAAACAGAATATCCCGGAGATGCTCTTGAGCGCGAACCGTTCCAAGCTGTCCCATCGACGCCCCCATGATCCATGAAGGCTTTCCGTTCATGACCTTATCGACTCGCGATAACCAATCGAGCGCGTTCTTAAGCACGCCCGGTATGGAGTAATTATACTCCGGCGTAATCCACAATACCGCATCAGCGGCTGCTATCCGCTCCTTGAAATCCTTGACAACCGCAGGCGGGTCCAATTCAATGTCTTGATCGTAAAACGGAAGATCACGAAGCCCCAGGATTTCAAACGTGATCTGATCCGAGTACCGCTGCTTCAAATATTCCGCCAGTTTCATATTGTACGACTCTTTTCTAATGCTTCCTACAACGATTGCGACTTTCATGATACCCTCCAGTTCTATGCCTTCTTAGCATATTTCAATCTATTTTTAACAACTAATTTTTAGCCTAACACCATATTTTACCAATGTCAAAATGTCCTTTGTCCTACTTCATCAACGAGAGCAGCTTACACACATCGCGCTCCATGCCTTCTCTTTGTTCAGGCGGCACATATTGGAGGAGAGCGAGTGCGGCATAAGGCACTTTGATGGCATGCGGATCTTCATACCGTTTACTCCAATAGGCCGAATCCATAACCGAAGCTTCTTTAGGTGCCTGAACCCCCTGTTTCGCAAGCGCTTGTGGCTTTAAACGGTTGAGTTTCATTTGCAGCCGATGATTGCTTTGACCAAGCTTGGCAAGCTGGGCATATCCGAGCCGTTCCAGCTCAATCAATGCGTGGGCGTGGGTAATGCCATGCTCAAGCTCACCTGCAAAAAAGTAGTACTTCTCTTCAACGTGTTGATCTGGCAGCACATGATCCAGCTCGGATAAGGCACGACTGGCCAGATCGGATGCATTCCGGTATGGCGGTATTTCCGAGAGTGTGATTTCCGATCGATCCAGCTTGGTATAATCATCGATTTCGTAATACCTAGCAAGCTTGTGTTCGACTGCTGCATCCTCCATCAGCTTGAGTAAGCCTCTCACGATAGATGGCGTCAGTAAATCCGGACGGTCACGCAATGCTTTCAGTCCCAAGACGGCCAGGGTAACACCATGTCCGGAGGTGCTCAAATTCGTCAGATTAGGCAGCAGTCCTTCCATCAATTGATTCATTAATTCAGGCTGCGCAGGCTCAGGAGGATAGGGCTCGAACCAATCTTCATGCTGACTGCGCAAGTACTGGCAATTGGCAGCCAACCCCTGCAGTACATCTTGCGGCAGATCAAACTCCTTCTGCATGTAATAAGCTGCCAAATACGCTCCGCCAACATGTCCTTCAAATCAGCCAACCTCGCCGCCGCGGCTCAAGGCTGTAAGACCATCCTCCAAAAACCGGTCACTAATGACCGAATTCACCTCCTTCCCTTCGATTGCACTCGGCAGATTCAGCCTGGCTGCAATGTCTTTGGGGAAGCTTGTGATCTTCAAGCGGATGCTGTAACCATACATTCTAAAATGCAAACCATCCTCGTTATCCGAAACCATCATCCGCCGATCCAGAATGGAACGAACCCGGTCCAGAAACCGTTCATCGGTTACTCCATAAGTTATCTCCAGGGTTGGTGCCAGCGCATACATCGAAATCGGAATCCATTTGCGCTTTGTTGATACAACGACGGCATGGGCTGTTCCTCCAATGGCAAAAGCGAATTGCTCCGACTCCTTGGCGATCGTTAAACCGAGCGTCCGCTTCATCCATAATCTTGCGGCTACCGGATCCTCTACAGGCAATCCCACCTCCCGCAAGTACAGGATACCATAGGTGCCGTTCGGTGCCAGTACCCCTTCCTTCAGATCATCGTGCGCGATAAACTCAAGCAAGTTTCCATCGCCATCCTTGAAGTACACATTCACACCGGAATCGAAGTGTTCGACCACTTTCCCATCAGGCCATTTCAACAGAGGTACCTGCTCTGCGAGCTTCTGGATTATGGATTCAAACTGGGAATAAGGCACTTCAAACGCGATATGGGCAGGAGCTATAGATTCATACGCTTCTTCAAAAGCGAGCGTGAAATCCGGTGTAGGCTGGAATACGATCTCAACCTCACTTTCGCTTGCAATCGGGAAATGAAGCAGTCCGTTGTAAAATTGTTTCACTCCCTGAATGGAGACCGTTTTTAATTTCAATCCGGCAAAATGAGTGATCATGAGGTTTCAACCTCCTCTTTACCGCTGACCTTCTTGACCAGCTCCATAAAGATGGATAGCGCCTCTTTAGCCCGATAATCCAGTACAATCGTGCCTTCTGCCGCTTCGGATTCGTAAATGGTCCGCTGAGAACCACCAATGGAGATCCATTCCGGACTATTAATCCCGTGCAAATTGCGTATGGTAGCCTGCATTTGCTGCAGTGAACTCACACCGACCGCCCCTCCCGCCGAGCTTACCGATAGAACCGGTTTACCTGAGAAATGCATCTGTCCCAAATGATCCAAAGCGTTCTTCAGGACTCCGCTCATCCCTCCGTGGTACTCTGGTGTCGTCAAAATAATGCCATCCGCCTCCATTAACAGACGCTGCAGCTCGCGCACGCCATCATGGCGATTGAATATCTCGTCTGGTGAATAGAACGGGAGCGGTGTTTCATACAGGTTAAACAGCTTCACTTCCACGAACAACGTATTCATTTGCGCTTCCAGGGCTTTGGCCAGAACGGTACTTGTTGCTTCCTTGCGATTACTGCCAGCTATAATCACGATCTTCATGGTACTGCCTCCCTTATTGGTATTGAATGTTTTGTTAAGTCCATTGTAGAGGAGGCAAGCCATGGAAATCGTCAACATTTGGAGTGATTTTACGAGCAAAAGCTCTCCTGCCTTCGGCTGAGAGCTTCTACAACTATAGTCTTAGATATGATCGTTATGTACGCCAAATACAGCAATCCTCATACGATTCCATGCTTGAGCGCATAAATGGCCGCCTGTGTCCGGTCGGCAACCCCCAGCTTATCGAGCAGATGGCTGACATGGGTTTTAACCGTCTTCTCGGTGATGTAAAGCGCTTCGCTGATTTCCCTGTTGTTCATGCCCGATGCAATCAGTTGCAGTACCTCCTGCTCCCGGCGGGTTAGTTTATCCAACTGCGCAGCCTCTTCCTGATGGCCGGACCCGCTGGTCTCATCTGCTCCCGCCGGCGATGTAACATGCGTCATAAGCAGGCCTGCCGCATCCGGGTGCAGTTCAACTTGGCCTTCATACACGCGCCTGATCGCAGCCACCAGATCCTCAGGCTCGATATCCTTAAGAAGATAGCCGCGTGCGCCTGCCCGAATGGCTGGCAGAACATGGTCATAATCGATAAACGAGGTCAGCACGATGACTTTAATATGAGGCTGTTCCTTTTTTAACCGTGCGGTCGTATCAATTCCATTGAGGATTGGCATATTCAGATCCATTAATACGACATCGGGATTTAGATGTTTGGCCGTCTCCAACGTCTCCTCGCCATTCGCTGCTTCACCAACCATCTCGATATCCGGCTGCGTAGCCAGAAAAACCTGCAATCCCCGGCGTACCATGGCATGATCGTCAGCGATCAACAATCGGATCATCCGTTATCCCCCCCTTCTCTGTTGATCTCACCCTTAAGGGCAGCAAAACCTCAATGATGGTTCCCTCTCTGTACACACTGTAGAGACGGAATTGTCCTCCGAGCGATTCGGCTCGTTCCCGCATGCTCGACAACCCAATCGAATCCCGCGTCAGCTCGTTCAATCGTTGCTTGGTAATCCCGCGGCCATGATCTTCGATCCGAAGTTCAACATCATTTTCCTGCAGGGTTAATACTACCGTTACTTCCTTCGTATCCGCATGCTTGCTTACATTATTCAGCGCCTCTTGACCGATCCTCCACAAGGCTTCTTCCACGATCCGGGGCAGGTCCTGTATCCCGCTGATATGTGAACTTACATGAAGCTTCAAACGTTCGCCGTATTGTTTAAGGCCTGTCATAAGCCCTTCCTCAAGTCCGGGTGGGCGAAGCTGCATGATCAGTTCCCGCATTTCCTTAAGCGCGCTTTGCGATAAAAACTGTATATCATGGATGGTATCCTGCAGCATGCTTTTCTGCTCATGCGGCTCCACGGCAAGCATTCCCCCCACCCCCTTGGACATCATGACTAACGAGAACAGGGTTTGACTTACCGAGTCGTGCAGGTCTCGGGCTAGACGATTTCGTTCATCCATTCTTGCGAGCTCCCGCCGGTTCTCCTCCAGACGGATGCGCTGAAGGGTTATGCCGATATGTTCAGCCAGTGCCTCGATCACCTCCATATCCGCCCGGTACGCATCCCCGTAATGATCGTACCCTATCAAAAGCAGTCCAAAAAAGGTGTCTCCGGCAGCCGCCAGCGGAACCGCAACCGCTCGGGTGATGGAGGATATCCATCCCTGTTCAACCAATAAATCCGCAAGCCGCTGCGCGTTTTCGGCACTGACCGGATCCGCAGAGACCTTTCCCTTGCCAGAGCGGATTCGTGCGGTTTCAGGAAGTGGAAATTGAGCATGGGGCAGCGTCGTCTGCCCTCCGCTGTATAGGGCACGCAGTGTCATTTCATTACCGATAGGCTCCAGTAATACGGCAACCGGCCAGTCAAAGTAACGTCCCATTAAACTCATGACTTGCTTCGTTAATTCGGCCCGGTTAACCGCCTGGGAAGCATAAGCACCGAGAGCACTGCTATATTCCCCAAGCCGGGCAAACAAATCCGCGCGGCGCTGCTCAGCTGCGTACAGCCGCATGCGCTCAATGGCGCTGCCGATTTGGTAGGCTACCGATTCCAGCAGTGCCAGTTCCTCTTTGGTGAAATGCAGCTTCCCGGGCGCAGCCACATTCAGTACGCCGAACCTGCGGCTGCCGGATCGCAGCGGAACGGTTGCATGGTGGGTTATGCCCTCCGTATCGCCCCACTGATACCGAACGGCGTTATCCAGACGTTTGCAATTCAAAATATTCACTGCATTTTTCAAGCGTCCGTCATCGTAACGCTCCAGGCACCAGCAGCTGCCACATCTCATGGGTTCGTTATCATCCCGGTTCAGAGCAGGCGGCAAATTCCGGCTGGCTACGAATTCATGCGTTCCCCGATCTTCCACCAGGAACAGCCAGCCGGTCGTAAGTCCCGTTAGCTCCAGTAGCTTGGCAATAACAACGTCCAGCATGGGAGCAAGCTCGTTGGACTCGTTCAACGTTTCTGCGATCGTTTTCAGCGTAATTAACTCCTGAATATGCGGATCGTGATTGGACATACACGAAAGCTCCTTCTTTTTTTTGCATTCTGAAGTAACTATATTATATAATCCTGTCACACACCATCAAAATCCCCTATGAGCCCTTCGGGCTTTTCACAGATCATTCACCCCATGAATTTTGGTAAAAAACAATTAATATTGTTTTATCTCTTGCAAATTTCCACCTACATATGGCTTAATATAGAAGTCGGGGCCGACGAAATGAGCTGAAAGGAGGCTGATTGCAATGATTCAGATCCGTGAGGTGGTATTCGCGTAAAGCGAATATCCGTTAAATGGGAGCCCGCTGCGGGCTCCCTATATCTATTTTTAAATCCAAAAATCTAAAAACCCAAAAAAACCAATATCACGAAAGGAGGAGGGCAAGCATGATCAATGCAATTGTTTTGAAACTCAACGATAGCTTAAATATGTATACAGAAAGAGGAGGGCATCGATGGGCCATTACAAGAACGGAAGAGAAGTGCTTCCCCCCGAGCTGCTGCAGCAAATTCAACAGTATATAGATGGAGAATTACTCTACATACCGAAACAGAGCGAGCAAAGAGCCGGCTGGGGAGAGTTAAGCGGTTCCAAACAACGCATCGAAAGTCGAAATAAAGAAATGTATCGCGCTTACTGCAAAGGACGGTCCATTGAGGAATTGGAACGGACCTACTTCCTGTCTGGAGAAAGCGTGCGCAAGATCATAAGTAAACTTACCCGCGTAGGGACCTGAATCGATGAGATTTAACGGTCTGCACACGGATTAACATAGGACTGTTCCCCTCGGGCGCAGTCCTTTCCATTTATACGAATGCTACTACATAATAGAAAATGCCCGACTGTAGGTGAATCTACAATCGGGCATTTTTTTATATTCTAGTGATCTTCCCGCTTCTCCCCCGCGACATCCCAACGATGGCGAAATTTCTCCAATCGCGGATGAAGCTGCGGCGGCTCGGACAACAAAATCAGCCTCAGCTTCACGATCCATTCCTCGAATGAAGAAAAAGATGCAAACACATTGGCCATCTCAGGTGTCAGTATAAGAAAATGGGGACTTCCGTATTTCTCTACCAGATGACGAAGCGCGGTATCGATCGGTGTGTATTTTTTCCGTTTCGACTCGAAGGGTTCAATCACAACCGATGATCCTTCATGCTCCTCTATCCATTCCTGAAGCTGTTTCTCCCGCTTGTAATAAGGGCTAACCGGCTCCTTGAACATCCGCCTGGCCGTCTCTTCATGCAGCGGATACAGCACCAATTTTACAAATGACCGTTCTTCTAAAATGGCAGCAGCCTGCTCCAAATCCTTCTGGATCTGCTCGAAGAGGTCGTAGAATATTAAGGTCCCTTTGGTTGTCGGCTTCGGAGGCTCGTAACCGTAAGGAACATACTCCAAATTGCGCGGCATGATGGAACTTCACCTCTCTTTTACTCTGATGACTGGGATGAAAGCTTTGGTGGAACCCGATGCTGGGTAGCCTGCTCAAAGCCGTAAGCTAATTGGATCAGTACGGACTCGCTATATGCCGTCCCGATTAACGTAATGCCCTGTGGTCCCTTCGTAATATAGCCTCCAGGTGCAATGACGCCATTCTCGGCATAACCGCCGGGAACGGTAACCGATGGATACCCTGCCCGGGCAGCCAAATCTGGTCCATATTCATTACCCAGAAACAGCAGGGCGTCCAGCTGATATGTCTGCAGAACATGGTCAATCCCTCTCGTTCCCGCCATTTCTTTATTCTTCTGCTTGCTCTCAAGATACTCTGCTTCGGTTAGCGTACCGCTCGTCTCCTCGGCCCAAATCAATGTCCCCTGTCCATATTTCAAGGCAGCATCGGCGTGTGCCTCATTATAAGCGATAACTTCAGCCAACGAATGAACCGGCAGAGACGCGTCTAGGTTCGCCAAATAATCATTGACATATTTCTTGAACTCATAGCGAAGGACATTGGCATCCCACTTGGTATCCTGGCAAGGCAGCTCCACCGGATCAATAATAGTGGCTCCTTGATCCCGCAGCACTTCAATGGCGGACTCTACAATATTTAGTCTATCCCGATCCAGGTGCTTATAGTAGTATCGGGGAATCCCGATTCGAGCTTTCTTCAAATAACTCGAATCCAGAAACTTCGTGTAGTCCTCCACCCTATTTTGAGGATCTATCTTGGTCACTTCGTCCAAATCATCGGTTCCCGCGATCGCGCTAAGCAGAATTGCGGCATCTTCCACCGTTCTGGTCATCGGACCGGCCGTATCCTGCGTATGGGTGATGGGTATAATACCTGACCGGCTTACCAGTCCGATCGTCGGCTTAATGCCAACCAGACTGTTCTGGCTGGAAGGGCTGATAATCGATCCGGATGTTTCCGTCCCGATGGCCGCTGCAGCCAAATTCGCCGCCACCGCAGCACCGGAGCCTGAGCTTGAACCTCCAATGAACATTTCGCCAGGGCCGTATGGATTTAACGTAAGTCCATGTCTTGACGAATATCCAGCCCACATCGTCGACGACATGAAATTCGCCCACTCGGTCATATTGCTCTTACCCAAAATAACAGCACCCGCCTTACGCAGCTTCGCTGCAACAAAAGAGTCTTTCGTGGCAAACGAATCCGCAAGGGCGATGGAGCCGGCGCTCGTATGCAGCCGATCCCCGGTGTCGATATTGTCTTTGAGCAGGATGGGAATCCCGTGCAGCAATCCTCTTGCTCCCTGGTCTTTGCGCTCCCGATCCAACTCCCCGGCAATTTGCAGCGCTTCAGGGTTCACTTCAAGAACCGAACGGAGAATTCCATCGTATAACCCGATCCGCTCCAGATACAATTGAACCAGCTCAACTGAAGTCATCCAACCCTCTGCCATCGCCTGCTGCATATCCGAAATGGTTGCTTCCACAATCCATGTTTTTTTATCCATGATCCTATATAGTCCCCCTGACTACTTATCTTTCTGACCTTATGGTAGGTGATGGGGATTAATGTTTCATATTTTAGCCTCCAGTCTGTTTATATCCTTATTTAATTCGGAATTCAGGAACAAAATTCCTCTTATTATGCGTAATCCAAGCGGTACCTGTATGTTTCCGTCTTCCCTGATCTATGCTTGCTATCTCTTTAATCGCCAACGAAACACAAAACGCGGACCAAGAATAGTTCTTGATCCGCTCCTGTCCCCATTCGAAATCTTCAACTTAAGGTACGATTCTACCGATACCATTGAGCCTGCTTGTTGAACATCTCGGCATAGTGGGCACCCTGCTCAATTAACTCCTCATGTCTTCCCTCTTCGACGATTCTCCCATCCTTGAGAACGAGAATGCGGTCCGCATGTCTGCAGCTTCCCAATCGGTGGGATATGAATATGGCAGTTTTGCCATCGGTCATGGACATCAGATTCTCGAAAATGGCGGATTCCGTCAACGGGTCTACTGCTGCTGTCGGCTCGTCCAGATAAATCACTTCGAAATCCCGATAGAACGCCCGGGCGATCGCTACCTTCTGCCATTGGCCCTGAGACAGTTCACGCCCTCCCGAGAAACGCGTTCCAAGCTGGGTTGTAACACCATCCTGCAGCGATTTCGCAAGTGAGGTCATCGATGCCTTTTCCATGGCATCATTCAATTGGCGATGCGCTTGACGATCATCCGGATCAATCTCCCGCAGCGCTATGTTGGCCTCAAGGGTCAATTCATATCGGTAAAAATCTTGAAAGACCGCCGTTACTCTACTGCGAAAGCTCGCAGGATCATAATCCTGTATCGGGACGCCGTCATAACGCACGACGCCATGCGTCGGTTCATACAGTCCCAGCATAACTTTAACGAGGGTGCTCTTCCCCGCACCGTTCTCGCCGACAATCGCGACCTTCTCTCCGGGCTTGATGCGAATCGTCAAATCCTCAAGAACAGGCTGTTCCTGATTCGGATATCGAAATGTTACGCCTTCCACATCGATTCCTTCCCGTAAAGGCGTGTCCATCGGCAGGGCTTGATCCGTTTGCGGAACCGGCGTATCCAGAAAATCAAACAGTTCATGGATGAACAAACCGTCATGATAGATTTGCCCGATGTTCTGACTGATGTTTTGTATGGAATAACGGGTGTCCTGTACCGCTTGATAGAGCGCGACATAGCTGCCGATGGTTAGTTTGACGCGGGAGCCGATCCATATGAATACAGCTAAAATACTAAAAGAAAAAATCGTAACCGCCGATTCCACGATCAGGCGATTCTTCATATTTTTCCGTTCGACGCCCAGCATTTCATACGTATTCTTAAAATAGATGCCCCGCCATTTGTTCAATAAGTAGTCTTTAGCATGAAACAGCCGGATTTCCTTGGCCGCTTCCTTCGTCTGCAGCAACTGGTTCATATACGCCGCCATCCTGGAAGAAGCGGTCTGCTGATGGATCACCACGAATCGGGAAGTGCCCTCTTTCTTCTGGATGATCAGCAGTGGTATGATCAGAAGCAGCATGACAATAGGCAATATGTAATGAAAGCTAAACAATAGAATGAGCAAACCGACCAGCGTAATGACGCTCTGTGCAATCGAGAACATGTAGAACACCATGTTAATACCGCAGATATTCAGATTGCGCAGAGCCCGCTGCAGCTTATCATAGCTTTCTGGAGATTCAAAGAATACGAACGGAAGCTTGCTTAACTTCTCAGATACCTGAAGGTTAAACCAGAAGGAGACATAAGCATTCATCTTTCGCTCGGTATACTTTTGAAGGGAGGCCAGCACAATGCCAATCAGCATAGCCATCAGTTGAAGAACCAGCCAATATAATGCGTTGATTGGAGCTTCGCCCCGGGTCAGAACGCCGGTAATGGTGTTTATGACTTGAGCTGTAACGTAAATCTGTGCTATGGGCAGAAAAGCTTGGAGTAAATATATCATCGTAGATCTAGTAAACATGCGTGGTGAGACACGGTACACCTGCTTCATAACCTCAAACATCAGGTTTGCATATTTCATGTTGTACAACCTTGAGCCTCCTTCGTCATTAAGCCGATTTGTTAAGGGCTGAAGGTTTTGCCTGCGGCAGCTGCTTGATCATTTGTTCAAAATGATGCAAGTAATTGGTTACGCTTTTGTTGATCACGATCTGCTCCTCAGATAAATAGAACGCCAACGGAAACCGGTTCACCTTAAACGAATCGATCAAAGCCCGATCAGCCCAGACCACCTGCAAATCCGTTAATCCGTTGGCACTGGCCATTTCAGCAGCCTCCTCGGCATCCTGGGCGTACAGAAACAACGTAATCGGAAGTTCCGGATGCGATGTCATGAACGTTTTGATGGCTCCGTATGTTTCCTTGCATGCATTGCAATGATTCATCGTGAACAGGAGGATTTTGGACTTATCGTCATACAGATTAAGGGGGTCCCCGTTCATGCTCACATAGGTTGTTCGGGGAATCTGCATGCCGAGCTCTAGTCCCTCCTTCGGAACGGTCGGTTCCTCATCACCGCTTACGGCTGCCTGCGGCCTCAACTTCAACTCTCGAACATGCCGATACAGCTTCATGACGAAGAAGGCCAAACTGAATATCAAGCCATATTGAATCACGAGTACAGTTGTAATCAAATCCATAGATTTTATTCTCCCCTCGCCTGTATGGAATCAAGAGTATAAACATTCAATGCGATTAACGAAATAGCGGCAATCCCGACTGAGGACAGCAAGGTGAGAACCGCCTCTTGGACCGGCATACTGAGTGGATTCACGGGTTCTGAAAAAAGCCAAATTAGCGCATTTAATAAACCTAAGCATGCAACTTTAACAACCGTATTCCTGCCGAGGGTCTCATTAGACCATGAGCCGAAGCAACTGCACGTTATCTCCTGTTTCTGCACGACCCTGGCTTGGTAAACAGCGTAGCCGAACCCCGCCAGCAAAATAAAAATCGCGATTTGCGCAAGTATTCTGCTCCAGGAAAACAATAAACCTGCCCCAGCTGCGATCTCAACGGTGCAAATGAGAACAGGTACAATCGGTAAGCGACCTGCAGGCAGCTGCAATCGTTCGATTGTCATCCTGAAATCCGCTAACGACAACAGTTTCGACACTCCCGAAAACACAAAAATCAAGCTCAGATACATTAGGCATAGCGCACTCATGGACACGGTTCATTCTCCTTCCCGACAACCAGGGAGACCAAGCCCCCATCCGATGACATTGATATCTTGCTAACACTGCTCCTTGCTGTTCTTCTTCGCTGTTCACTGTCTCTCTTTCATATTGCAATTGCAATGGACCCGTCATCATAATTGATACCTCACTCTTCAACGGTGATAAGAAACCAGAGAACCGGCGCTAAATATAAACAGCGGAACAAGGAGTTCCGCTGTTTATGCATGCGCTTTCATAAAAAGTTAGCAGCCGCAAGTATATCTCTCTTCGGAACCATTGCCGCAGTCCCATACCTCAAGACGAACGCCAAATTTATCACGTCCGCATTGCTCCGTTGTGTTACAGGAAGTATGACGAAGAATACACATAAATGTTCACCTCCTTTCAAGTCATGAAATTCATCCATATATATGAAAGGTGTTGCCGTGCTGAAGGATCGAGGTGTATTAAACGCTGGATGTAGGAGCTTTCATTTCATAAGCCGAAAACACTGTAAGCGGGTTCAATTCAGAAATAGCGTAAGAGGAGCTTGTCCTAACTAACTAGCTTTCAAGATATTACAAATATACTATATTTGTAATTTATTACAAGGATAATATCTTACAGTAAAATAATAGGATATTATCCCTTGTTTAAGAAATCACATAATAAGGGTTGCCCCTCTCATGTTGAGCAGGGAAACCCTTTTGCTTGGCTGTTAACTAATGATCGTAATGACTGGCGCCGATATCGTCGGCAGTGTCGTGGTTGTGGATGCTGTATTTGTGAAGCTGGCAATTTCCAATAAAACCGGTATCCCGACTGGAACATCCGTAGTATCAAGCACTAAGCTGGCGGTTGTTAATGTCGATAAAGCAAGTTGTTGAAGCATGCCGTTAATATACACATTAAAGTATTCTGTACCTGTCAACGCGGGGAACGGCTGCTTCGGCATCATCGACAAAACTCGTTGCCGGCATGGTAATCGAGTCTGCTCCAATCATCCCCTCAGCAATCAGTGCAAAATAACGGGTTACCGCTGGCGTTACCGTTGTGGTGATCGTTCCGCCTGTTGCAACGGGAACTGTTGCGACAGCGGTAATAATAGGTTTGATTACTGGCATATCATCACTCCTCTTCTGTTGGGATACAAAAATATGGCTCTGCCACATTATCATTAAATGGGTTTTGACTCTGGCATTCTCCCTATTATTTTCAAAAGGGCCTGTATGCAAACTGTGACCCCATAATTTGGGTAATTAATAAGTATGATGAGACGATATGAAATACGTGACGACCAATGGGAAAAGATTAAGGACCTACTGCCACCGGAACGAAAACCACAAGGAGGGAGACCCCCGAAAGACCATCGTCATATGCTGAATGCCATGTTATGGATTGCACGCACCGGTGCCCCTTGGCGGGATTTACCGGAATACTACGGCTCTTGGTCCAGCGTTTACAGCCGATTTCGCCGCTGGCAAATCGCCGGCATTTGGGACAAAATCTTAGAGCATGTCTCCATTGAACCTGATTGGGAAAGCGTCATGATTGACGCGACAATCGTCCGTGTCCACCAACATGGATCGGGAGCAAAGGAGGGCCTCAAGCAAGCAATAGGGCGTTCTCGTGGCGGACTAACCACCAAAATTCACGCCGTGGTTGATGCTCTAGGTAATCCCCTGCGCTTTAAGCTAACAGGAGGTCAATGCCACGGTTCGGTAACCGGCTACGAAATGTTAAAACAGATGGATCTAACGAAAAAACAGGTGTTGGCTGATCGAGCGTACGACACCTATCAAATTCTTCATTTGTTAGAGCAGCAATCAGCTACACCTGTGATACCCAGTAAGAAAAATCGCCGCAAACCAAGAAAATGGGATAAAGAAATTTACAAAGAACGGCATCTCATTGAATGTTTCTTCAATAAAGTAAAACATTATCGTCGGTTGGCGACTCGCTTTGATAAGTTAGCAAGCTCATTCAAGGCTTTTTTAACGCTGGCATCAATTATGGTCTGGCTCGCTTAGGTTTGCATACACGAGTAATCACCAATGATCTGGTCGAATTATCCCTGAAGGAAGGATAAATGTCCACTCCATTCTCCCTCAAATGACACAAACTAAGTACATACCATTCATCCGGGACGGTGAAAAGACTGAAAACTCCCTTGATCAAACGAAAACGGTGTCCTAAGCTAAAGCCTGCCAGACATCCGAAGCGCAGAAGTTTTAAGAAGAGCAAGTGCAAACATATCGTGTCACCAGGTAACAGAAAATGGAAACGCCACTCCAGATCCACTCATCTGTCTGTCCAGCAAAAACCTCAAGGGGCAAACGGTCCTGCAGGTTTCCCTGGAACACCCGGACTACCAGGAAGCCAAGGTCCTCAGGGCTCTTCAGGCATTCAAGGCATTCCCGGGGTGCCAGGCATCCAAGGATTACCCGGTAGCGTGATTGTGCCGGAGATCATTGTAATGCCGACCACGCTTCGTTATTTTTACGTCTTGATGTCCGAAGTTAATCTGGATGCTCCCTTTGTCATATCTGCCCAGCAATTTACGGATGATGACGGAAACCATACATTTCGGAGCATTGAGGTCGGTCCGAACACCACCTCCACGGTTTATATCAACGGCATGATTCAGGAAGGCCGAATATACACCCTCACGCCGGAAGCACTAACCTTGTATTCTCCCGGCGATGTACTCCTGGCCGGCACACCGATCTTGCTGGAGGTTTTATACCTCACCGTTCAGGTGGTGGCTTAAAACACACAAAGACCCCCCACTGCGTTCAGGCAGCGGGGGGTCTTTAGCATAATTAAATGACAACGCCTTTTTTGAGGATCACATTTGCATATAGCGCCTTTTCACCTGTCGACACGATGGCATAAGCTTTCTTCGCCCGTTCATAGAACGAGAATCGCTCTACCTCATCAAATTCTATGGGGACGCTGTGAAACTGCTGAACGATCTCACGGTATTCACCCCAGATCGGAGTTTCCACGGTATCCCCCGGCATCACAGCCATCAGCGCTACCGGGGACTCAACATACGTATCCAGCGGGAATAACGGCAATATCGCATTTAATAACGCAGGAATCCCGTGTCCGTCCGCCCGTACCAACCGCTGGGCATGACTGGCTGCCGGAAAATTGGCATCACCGAGCACAATTTCATCCGCGTGACCCATCTCCATCAGAATCTTCAGCAGCTCAGGCGAAAGCAAATGAGATATGCCTTTTAGCATGGTATGACATCCTTCTCTATCAGATTTAGATATAAGGCTTGGATACGTTAGGAGACCGTCAGTCTCTAAAATATCACTTAACCTCACTGTTGAACCTGCTGCTGTTCGATAATGGTCTTGTAATGTTGGAATGCTGTCTCCCAATTCTCGTTGGACTCAGGCTCGTACCAGGCAAGCGGAAAAGACCGCTTGACGAGTTCTACTCCCTCTTCCCGATTGCGCAATGTACCATTCGCCACAAATTGAACCAGCATATTCCCGATCGCACTTGCTTCAATCGGTCCGGCCCACACCGTACGGCCCATGGCATTGGCCGTATACCGGCATAACAGCTCGTTTTGAATGCCGCCGCCAACCATATGAAGCCCATCGTAATACTGTCCTGTAAGAACCTCCATCCGCTCAAGCACTTCACGGTATCTTAGGGCCAGGCTCTGCAGGATGCACTGGACATACTCTCCGGTGCTATGCGGAATAGGTTGCCCTGTCTCCCGGCAGTAATCCCGAATTTCAGCCGTCATATCCGCCGGATTCATGAAGCGCAGGTCATCCGGATTTATGAAGCTGCGGAACGATTCCGCATCCTGTGCGAATTCAACCAGCTCTGCAAAAGAATACGTTAATCCTTGATTCTCCCATTGCCGCTTGCACTCCTGAAGAATCCAAAGGCCCATGATATTCTTCAGCAATTGAAAGGTTTGATAAGCTCCACCCTCATTGGAGAAGTCTGCTTCCAGCACGTCTGTATGGACAAGCGGGTCCGGAAGCTCGGTTCCAAGAAGTGACCAGGTTCCGCATACAAGATAGGCAAAACGGAATGTGTTCGCCGGAACGGCTACCACGGCGGATTCCGTATCATGCGATGCTACAGCAATCGCTTTAATCGCCGGAACGCCCAGCTCTTGTGCCACAGTATCCTGCAGCCTTCCAATCACGGTTCCCGGCTGCACAGGTTCAATGAACAGGGATGCGGGAAGCCCCAGCTCCTCCATTAACGGTTCATTCCACTTGCCTTCAGTAACATGGTATAGCTGAGTAGTGGTTGCCATAGTAAACTCGCACGCCTGGACCCCCGTCAGAAAATAGTTCAGAAGATCCGGAGTGAGCAGAAACTTATCCGCAATTTCCAGCATCGGGGATTTTGACTTCAGCATCGCATTTAACTGGAAGATCGTGTTAAACGGCATGAATTGCAGACCGGTTTCTTGAAACAGACGTTCTCTGCCGACCTGGTCGCAGGTTTCCTCCACCATGCCTTCCGTCCGCAGATCCCGGTAATGATAAGGAACTCCGATGAGCTCTCCATTACGGTCAATCAGTCCATAATCGACGCCCCATGAATCGATGCCATAACTGACCGGTTGATAGCCGGCCTGGAACGCTTTGCGGATGCCATGCTTAACCTCCTGCAGCAGCATCGGGAAATTCCAGTGCAAATGCTTTCCCATCTGGACGGGTATATTGGCAAAGCGGTGAATCTCGGTAATCTTTAGCGTGCCGGGTGATTCATGATCAGAAGAGGTGATCTCGCCCAGCAGCGCCCGGCCGCTGCTGGCCCCCAAATCAAACGCAAGCACCGCAGATGATTTGCTCATAAGCCGCATCCTTTCTCACCTTTAGTACTATATCGATCCGAGTTTGAACAACCGGATCTGTTCCACAATCTTTCTATTTCATCTTCTGCAGAAGCTGAATACGATAATCTTCGCTCTCCAGTGCAGCGATATCATCCACTTCCTGGTCTGTCAGCGGCACCGGTGTGCCGGCTGCCTTGGCGCTCAGATAAATTTTGGCGCTCTCTTCAACCACCTGAGTTCGGTAATACGCTTCACGCAAATTCCGGCCGGTTGTGACCAGTCCATGATTACCAAGCAGGATGGAACTGGCCGAAGTCACTTTCTCCGCGACGGCATCTGCCAGCAAATCTGTCGTTGGAATGATGTAAGGGATATAGGCCGTACGTCCAACCAATGCCGCCTGGTCGGGAAACATCACCGGCAGTTCCTTCTCAACCAACGTGAAGGCAATGCAATAGGATGGATGTGTATGCACCATCGCCCCGATATCGGGGTTGCTCCGGTATCCATACAGATGCATCAGCACTTCGGACGAAGGTCGTAAACCTATATCGGTAATATCGCCGGTCGGGATATCCACTTCAATCCATTGCTCCGGTTCAATCTCCTCCAGCGCAAAACCGCTCGGGGACAAATACATTTTGTCCCCGGCTCTGGCGCTGATGTTTCCTCCCGGTCCTACAACGAGTCCGCTGTCGACGATTTTTTTGGCATACTTGCAGAGCTCGTTTCTAGTTTCCATATTCAGCATGATGTCCTACTCCTCTCGATTGACCTTATTTATACAGAGGACCGAAGTTCTGACAAGCGCGGAAATCGGCGCTCTCCGGATCGGTCGTTCCGAACATCCCCCATGCACGCGGGCGGAACACCTCTTCGGCAGTCACATTATGCATGTTGACTGGAATACGCAGAACCGAAGCCAGGGTGATCAGATCCGCTCCGATATGTCCGTAACTGATCACGCCATGGTTAGCACCCCACTGGTTCATGACCTCATAAACGCTTGAGAACGCACCCTGTCCCGTAAGATTCGGTACAAACCAGGTCGTTGGCCATGTTGGATCGGTACGCTTGTCGAGCGTATCGTGTACCTCCGCCGGCAGGTCCACGGAATAACCTTCAGCGATTTGCAGCACGGGACCAAGTCCTTTTACCAGGTTAAGACGGAACATCGTCATCGGCATGCCGCCACGCGTCAAGTAGTCAGTCGAGTAACCGCCGCCCCGGAAATACTCCAGGTTAGCCGGTCTCCATTGCGTGGCCTTCAGCGTGCGATCGACCTCTTCATCCGTGATCTCCCAGAACGGTTTCATGGCCGGTTTGCCGTCAATCTCCTGTTCACCCGTTCCATCCAGCGCAGCCGAGCCGGAATTGATCAAATGCAGGATGCCGTTCTCCGCTTTGCCTTCAAGCTTATAGCCGGTAACCCGTTCTACCGAAGCCGGACTCCAGTACGTCCGCACATCCGCGAAAATCTGTGCCGTATTGGTTAACAAGTATCCGAACAACATGCCGACTCCGTTCAGGCTGTCATTCTCCGTTGCCACGATATATGGCGAACGTCTGCCGTTCCAATCGAAGGAGGAGTTGAGGATAGTCTCCAGGAAGTCTCCGTTAGGGGAATGATCCGTCCACTGACGCTGACCTTGGAATCCGGAAGCGATTGCGCTGTGGCCCTGAGCTTCCTCTTCGAAGCCAAGCTCCTTCAGACGCGGATTGCCGATCATCAAATCGCGGGTGATCAGCGTCATTTTGACAACAGTTTCCCACTCCAGATCCTTGCGCTCCCGGCTGTTCTGTAGATGATCCGGATTGTTATCCGCTCCTTCCGTACAGTTCTCCTTCACCCAAGCGAGCGCCTGCTCATACTCTTCAGGGTCATAAATGCCTTCTTCCAAGCGGCGGGTAAACTCGCTCATGTCCACATATTCATTCCGCATGCCCAGATACTCCTGGAAGAAGCTGTCGTCCACGATCGAGCCGGCGATGCCCATCGACACCGAGCCCATAGATAAATACGATTGTCCGCGCATATACGCTGCAGCCAAGCCGCTCCGTGCAAAACGCAGAAGTTTCTCTTGAACGTCATCCGGAATCTGGGTATCCCCTTCATCCTGAACGTCTTCGCCATAGATGCCGAATGCAGGAAGCCCCTTCTGGGCATGGGCCGACAATACAGCGGCCAGGTAAACCGCCCCTGGACGTCCTGTTCCGTTGAAACCCCATACCGCCTTCGGACGGGAAGGATCCACATCCATCGTCTCGGTGCCGTAACACCAGCAAGGCGTAACAGTTATGGTCAGGCCGACCTCGGCATTCTTGAATTTTTTGGCGGCTGCAGTCGCTTCGGCAACACCACCAATGCACGTATCCGCAATCACGCATTCAACCGGCTCGCCGTTCGGATATTTGAGCTCCCTGGTCAACATCTCGGCGACAGCCTTAGCCAGATTCATGGTCTGTTCCTCGAGAGATTCCCGTACCCCTCTCCGTCTTCCATCTATCGTAGGGCGAATGCCGATTTTCGGAAATCCGTCCCGCCATCTGTAATCGTTTTCAATTGTCATGTAAATCACGCCTCCCTATTAGGAATATGACATCATTGTAAGATTATTCTGTGCAAGAGATAACCCACTATTTTGTTATATCGGATCTTAATTTCAGCAAGACAGTGAACCTTTCCGGATAAGGATGTAAACGATTTCTGCATCGAAGGGTGTTATGCATTATAATAGGTAGAGGATGTTGCTTTCCAGGAGGGACAAGAACGTGCCAAAGATCGAAATTTCGCATAGCAAAAGCGATCACTTCCGCTTCATCAAAAATCCACAGCTGCTCTTTGCCGGGCAGGTCGTGGACGAGGACTTCTTTTATGGACCGCCGCAAATTCATGATTTCTGCGAGATCATCTATGTAGTAGAGGGACGCGGAGAATTTACTATTGCTGGAAAAATATACGAACTCCACAAAGGCGATGTCGCGATTTATAACCCCGGCATTCCTCACGAGGAGAGATCTATCACGGACGGGCCTTTTAAGGTGATCTACTGCGGTGTGGATTCGCTTCACATTGAAGGGGTTCCCCAGGGGATGCTGCTCCCGGCCTATGTAGAGCCGGTCATATCCTGTGAGAAATACGCCTTTAAAGTGGAAAGCTATCTTTCCGAGATCCTCCGTGAATGTGACTCTCAGGTGCTGGGATATGAAACGCTGAGCACCAACCTGCTGATGTCATTGATTACCGTAATCTATCGTATTGTGGATGTGAAGCACCAATTCCAGTCCTTGAAGGGCAAGAACGAGATCGCGCTGCGGACCAAACACTTTATCGACACCAACTATACCCAGAGCATCAGTCTCAAGGACATTGCCGATACGATGTATGTCAGTCAGCATTATTTATCCCATCTGTTCAAAAAAGAAGTCGGCGATTCCCCCTTCAATTACTTGATATCCCGCCGGATTGAAGAGGCCAAGCGCCTGCTGGCAGATTCTGAAATGCCGGTGCATGAGGTTGCTTCTCAAGTGGGTTACGGCAACGATAAGTACTTCTCGATGTTATTCAAAAAAATTACCGGACAAACGCCGAGCTCGTTCCGGGAACAAAGTAAAATGGCCATGGAGTAAAGCGATTCATAATTGTAGACAGTTAAAAAAGCTCATTCCTCCTCATCGTTCAAATGGAATGAGCCTCTGTATGTTGGTTACTTATATAATTATCCAGAATTATCACTAGGGTTTTTATAACACCAATCTGAGTCATATGGTTGGGATTTTAATTGTTGCACGTCTTCCCAACTGTAAACCCAATCATAATCCGCAACCCAAAAATAGTCGTCAGGATTTATTTTGAGATAATGATATATAAATCGAAATACTAACTCTTCGACGCCAAAAATATCTTCAATTGTTCCTACTTGATATAGTTTATGATTGGAATCCAAACCCACATCCTCATAGTAAAAAAAATCAAGTTGTGGATTATCCAATGCATCTACATAAAGTATAAACGATTCATTATTTTCTCTTACTTTCTTATCATTAATATTCAACGTCGTAGAAAGCAATTGTCCATTGCTGGCATAATTTTTACTGTTATGAAAATTCAGCATTACATCCGCATGAAAAGCAGAAATAATAGAATCAGCTAAAAGACGCTCCGGTGTATACTTTTTTTGGTTCATTAAGATAAAAGCAGAAGTCCCCATCCTTTTATAAAACCCCCTTCAGTTTCTCCAGTGAGTTAACGATCGTAACACCTTTAGATTTTATGGTTTCCAGCATGGCTTGTTGTTCGGGTCTTAAATTACTCAATGACTTATCAATATACAAAATAACCTTTTTATTCTCTGGATTAAAGAATAAATCATGAGTTGGATCCGTAAATTTATTAAATTGATCTACTTTTACCGCTCTAATAGATGCTTTGACTTCAATAATCGCATCTTTTGTTACGACGTCTAAATCACCGGCAGCTTGACCATCACTCCTCATAACTTTTTGTGCATACGCTTTTACGTCTGTTTCATTTCTTACAAAGTCCGCAACCTTAGCCTCAGTTGCTTTACCAACGTCTTTACTATTTAAGAATTGGTCAATATCTCGATTAATATTTTTCGGAGATTGATCAACCCAAGTAAGTTCATTTCCAGCTGGATTCGTATATATTGTTTTATCTTTAACCTTAACGATGCTGCCTATGGTCTTATCTTGTTCCGTCCCCTCATCGGCTTTATCCTTATTCGGTGGCGAATCGTCATCTGACTTCTTGGGATTGTCATCCGGCTTCTTGGGCTCGTCATCCGGCTTTTTGGGATCATCATCCGGCTTCTTGGGATCGTCCTGATGCTTGCTCGGGCCGTCATGCTTCGGAGGTTTCGGTTTAACCGGGACGTCGATATCCGGCTTCCGGGAACCGAGCTTATCCAGAAGCTTGCGCACATAGCGGCGTCCTTTCTTTCCTGCCCAGCTTAACGCTTTGCCGAATGGGATTCGGCTTAATACAATGCCTGCAGCCACGGAAAGCGCATTTTCGGGAGTCAACAGCTTCTTCGGATCGCGGATATAACCGGCAATCTCATGACCGCTCCCGGCGATTCCCATCCCTGTCATTGCGATGCCAAAAGCCGGCCAGAATCCAACGAACAGCAGTGACAAGGCAAGAGCTCCAAGAAGGATCGCGCCCTGTTCATACCAATCCAGCCGATCCCACCAATCTTGCAGCGAGTCGAACATGCAGGCGAAACATGCCGGTTCTCCTCCGCTCGTGTGTGCCCCGATGCCTGCGAACAGACCGGCCACGAGCAGAATTATAGCGAGTCCGGTTAACGCCTGGCAAAGAGCTTTTACCCGAGCATCGATAGGCTCCTGTCTACCAGCCGCTTCTTCATTTCCATAAAGCAAATGAAATCCAAGCTCCCTGCGCTCCCGGTAAAATCCTAGCCAATATACGAATTTCCCACGGTCCAGACAAAAAGAGCGGGTCATATTCCACAGCTCGGTAAACGGATTAAGCAGCGGCTCGTTCGGCAGCGACGGCAGGCGGATTCGTATTTTGTTCAGCGACCAATAGTCGGCAGTAATCGATGCGAGCAGCATCAGCAGGAAGGCCGGCTGAGTTTTATAACCGCTGCCGGTCCAATCATGAAGCCGTAACACCCAACCCGGCAGCTGATACTGACCGTTATAAGCCGCGTGATCCAGGATGGCCCACAGCAACATCATTGCCGGGAACAGAAAAACCCATTTCGTCAGTTTTGTCCGCAGCCGATAGGCTATTCCGCACGCAAGCGCGATCATGGCGGTATGCACAGGATGACCGACGGTCATCAGCGTCGGAAAGACACTTTCTTCGAAACGCCCGGGAAACAGCGAGAACAAATCCCAATGGATCGTTTCGCCGCCCATCCATGTAAAGCTGTAGCCGAACTTTTCCGCAAGTGGGCCGGAACTTAGCCATCTTCGGGAGAGCTCTTCCATCAGTTGAAAGCCAACGCCGGTCGCCGCGCCGATGAGCGTGTAATCGCTTAAACTCAAAGCGGAAGCTCGACGCGAGAACAACAGAAATATGCCTAGCGGAAGGAGCTTCCACAATTCTTCGAAAATTGGCGTGATCACGGCAATGGACCAGGTGTCAGATGTGCTTCCGCCGAAAAGCACGTGGAGAGCATTGACTGTAAGCGTCGTAAAAGGTACGACAAGAAAAACGCCTGCCAGAACGAACAGCACAATCTGCTTCCACGGTATCGTTTTGCTTCGGCATAGAAACCAAAATTGCAGGAGTACATAAAACGACCATAAATATTGAACCATCATGGTACGCGATTCTTTAACGAAAAACAAGCTTAAAACAAACAGGATTAGAGACAACCAGGAAAATATCGTATACGCCGTTTTAATAAACGGATATTTCTCAATCCAGGACCGGCCAGTTCGATAGATAGACTCCAGGAAATCCCGAATTCCGGTTCGGATGGACCAGATCGAATTCATAACGGTCGCCTCCTTTAAAAGCGGCTTCGTGCGAGCAGGACATCTCCCTTGATGGTCGGTCCGGCCACGAGTAATGATAAGAACTCATAAAACCATGGTCACCGATCGATCGCAGCGGAGGTTTTTTTGAGTATCTCCGCAAATTATCTATAGTCTGTTTTTTACAAGATATTAGTAGTATAGTCATTCTAGTAAAATGTGGCAAAAGGCGCTAGTCTCAAATCTGATAGATATTTTCAACAACATCCCGGGAAACGAAGTTTGTTTATCAAGGTGGCTTACTTTTGTTCCCCATGAAAAATCCCCTCCAAGTAAACGGATGTGCTCTTTCTTCGCACTGTCTACTTGAAGGGGATTATATCCATTGTACGGCTGCCTGATTTTTTAAATATGGACGGCATCCGCCTTCTATGTCGTCAAAAGTATGGGGCATGCTTGATTTTGATGGGACCGACCGCTTCGATCTTGCTCTGGCATCCCAGACGATATCCTTCTTCGATCTCCTCAGGATCCAAGCGTTGTTCTTCGGCCAGATTGGGCTCGGACAAATACTCGATTCCCTCCGCCACCATGCAGCGGCAGCGCGCACAAGTTCCTCTTTTGCAAAAAGAGTTCCAGTCCACGTCATTCCGTTCGGCCAGATCAAGCACCGTCATGCCAAGAACAGGCGCCACACTGCGACGAACCTCGCGACCTGTTAGTTCAATGATCCGATCCGGTACGGCTTCGATCATCTCTTCCGGGATGGGCGAGTTGTTGTCTTCGCTATTCCTACCCTTTTTGTTTTTCCAGAATTTAAACACGCGCGTTATCCCCCTATGCATGTAATCATCAGGTTATGTATAAAATCCTTCATTTATTATACCGGAAAGTTTAAAAAATCAACATGCTTACTCTTATCTATTCTATGACATTGACATCTTGGAATTGGAACTCTATGAAAATTTTGCTATACTAGCGTATGCTAGACCTAATTCCATATTCTATGAAATCATTCTATTATTTAATGGATCGGAGGAAATACCAAAGCATGCTGCATAAACAAATAGGAAAAACAGCTGTCGCTGCCGTTCTTGCCTTATCCTTGCTCGGCACCGCACCCCATGTTGGTCAGGTACATGCTGAGCCTGCCATATCGGTAAAGCTGGATGATGTTACGCTAACCTTTGATGCGGCTCCGCGGGTAGACAAAGGGGTCACCTACGTTCCATTCCGGACGGTCGGTGAAGCGCTGGGCATTCAAATCACCTGGAATAGCAAGACGCAAACCGTAAAGGCCATCGGCAGTGTGAAAGGCCAATCGACTGAAGTGTTACTTCAGGTAGGAAGCACGACAGCAACCGTCAATGGAAAACAAGTGAAGCTTGCGGCCCCGCCAGTTCAACGGGAAGGCCGTGTACTGATCCCGCTTAGCTCGTTCAGCAGCCAATTCGGTGTCGATGTGGGCTGGAATCAGGCAACTCGCACGGTCTCCCTTGTATCGCCGCAGCGCGAGATGCATTTGAGAGCTTTCTATGCCATAGAATCTTACCAAGAGCTGGATCTCGTGGGATCGATGAATTCAGTCGCCTTTGGATGGAGCCGCATCGATCGTGAAGGTCAGTTTACGCTTCAAGGTAACGAATACCGCCTGCCCGCTTCGGACGGAGATGTGACACCTCAATCGATTGTTGCTGATGCTGCGGACCAGAAGATTAAACCATACCTCATGGTCTATGCCTTAGATGGAAACGGCGAATTAACCAAAGTCCTGAGCGACAGCAGCCTGCGCCAAAAGTCCATTGAAGGCATCACATCCGCGGTTGCAGAAAATGGATTCGGCGGCGTTGTGCTTGATTTTGAAGGGCTCGGTTTTAAACTGGATGCCGTGAAACAGCAGAAGCTGCTCAATGATTATGTCAAGCAATTGAAGGCAGCATTGCCCAAAGACATTACCCTGTCCTTAGCGGTACCGCCATTGAACAGCGCCTATAAAGGTTACGATTACAAAGCGCTGGCCTCCATCGCCGATGATCTCATCGTTATGGCCTATCAGTACAATCCGGTCGGAACCAAATCTCAGGTACCCGAACCAAACAGCCTGGTGGACCAAGCGATCCAGTTGGCACTCCAAGCAGGTGTCCCGAAGCAGAAGCTCCTACTCGGCATCAGCCTATTTAGCGAAACCGGTACTTCCGTGGACGATAAGCTCGGTTTGGCCAAACGCTATGATCTGAAAGGTGCTGCTTTCTGGCGTCTTGGCCTGTTCCGTCTCTATAATAACGGGATGGAAGCAGCTGTGAATGCCTCTGTTGTTAAGGAGTAACCGAACAACCCCTGTGGGATTGACAGACTTATAGTAAGAAAAACTTCTATCGACATACTTTCACAGTTGACAGACCGCAGTTAGTAGACGTTTTTCTTGCGATATCAGGAAGTCACAAGCTTCGAAGTTTATACTTTCTGATATCTAAAAAAAAGAAAGCCTGACAAGGACATCCCTTGGTCAGGCTTTCTGATTATGTATTGAACCCTAAACTGCAATGTAATTCAATTAGCTTGCGCTTCCTACCAGTCTCGCATAATTTTCTTGACTCAACACACGACGTGCCGTGACATAACGCGGCTCGTAATATGAATCGCTAAGCTTGCTGATTCTGACTCCCTTGCTGCTGGAAGCATGTGCAAATTCTCCATCACCAATGTAAACGCCTGCATGAGAAATTCCGCTGCCGCTCGTATTGAAGAATACCAGATCTCCAACACGCAGATCTTCGCGATCCACATGTTCCCCGGCGCTAGCCTGGCTTTGGGATGTGCGTGGAAGATCCATATCGAAATTTCTAAACATGTACAGAATAAATCCGGAGCAATCAAACCCGCTAGTGGTCGTTCCGCCCCATTTGTATGGCGTTCCTACCAATTGCTTCACTTGATATTGAAAATTCGGTTGTTGATCAGCAAATGCTGATACGGCACCAGAAGAAAAAATAATTGCAGACCCTAGCAAAGTGATGACAAACTTCTTCAAAATATGTTCTCTCCTTCGATGCCTACGGAGTTAGCTAAAGGTTCGGTTGAAGGTTCCCTATACTCTCTATACAAGAGTAATTCACCCAAGACGGTTCCCCCGTTTTCACAAACGAAATTCGGCAAAATTCATTAACGTTTTGTAACCTTCTCTTAATATAGTATACAAGCAAGGATGCTGTCAATCATATCCTAAAAATCTATCATTTTATGTTTGGAGCTGTCGTAAAGATGAAGAATTTCTGCCGGATATTTGTTACCATCTCACACAGTCATGACAATTATGTAACTCTGCTTCCTTCTCGAACTGCTTTTTTTAATAATCTAGCAACTTTTTACAGAACTACGCGTTTACATAATCAGAAATGAAATTAAAGAGGTGATCCATCCCTTATGAGTCAAATTACGATGGCAGAAGCTTTGGCTGTCCGGGCAGCAATCAACCGTCTCATCAATCAATTGATGTCGGAACGATTGAACAACAGCAGCACGATCATTGAAAAAGGGGAGACGGCGGAATACCCTACGCGCAGCGTGGATGTCATTACGGAAGAGATCGAAGCGGCCGCGGCGGATTACAGAAAGCTGGATTTGCTGATGGCAATCTCCAATACAACGCAAACCATTAGCTGGAACGGCTCCGACATGACCATCATGGAAGCGATCGAGCTGGCCAAGCAGATACGCAGCAATATCGGGCAGCTTGCCCATCTCGGCTCCCGCAAGAAGCTGGAGCGCCAGAGCAGCCGTGGCAGCGGAGACGGTGCCGTAACGCTGTTCAACGTCGCTTTATATGATCCGGAAGCTTATCAGGCGCAAGCGCGCAAGAAGGAACGCGAAGTAACCAAGCTCTCTTCACTGATTGAACATGCCAATCATACGTCCATGATTACGTTTGACGCATCCAAGTACATGGAATAGCGGCAGCCGCCGGCTCCAAGTCTACAGGTCACCCCACGTGCGGGTTTGGAGCCGGCGGTTTCCGCCGGCATCGCGGGAAAGTGTGAGCAACCGTTTATTGTTTGTCGGATACAAACAAACCTAACCAGGAAACCAAAAAATCGCCTCCAGTGAAAACGGATGACGGCTTACGGTTCACGCCTGTCACCTGTCACATGTTACGGACTTATTACGAAAAAAAATGATCGCTCCGTTTCCCGCTATCTATGAATAATTGGAAAGCCGCCCCAGAAGGGCGGCTTTTGTCTAATTCACTTAAGCACGGTTAACATGAAACTGCGTTGCCAATCCGAACGCTCTCTATCTAAGCTCTATTCCATCCTTTATCCTATCCGTAACCTTCTCTTTACCCCTATGCTATTGGAACAAGGCCGCAGCTCCAACCAAACCAACATCATCCCGAAGTCCTGCAGGAACGATCTCGTACGTGCCTAAATAGGATGGCATGACCAGCTTATCTGTCATTTCCCGCAGCTGCGGAAATAAAAGATCGCCCGCTCTGCTTACTCCCCCTCCAATCACGATGCGATCGGGGTTGAAGCTGTGAATGACGTTAACCAGTCCAAGCGCCATATAATAGATGGCACGATCGATGACCTCTACTGCGACGGGGTCATGAAGTCGTTTTGCCTCAAACACATGCTTGGCGTTCACTCCCGCCTCAGATGCGGCCAGTTCAGAAATTACGCTGGGCTGGGTGAGCATCCGCTGGGATGCTGCCTGGCCGATGGCCGTTCCTGAAGCAAATACCTCCCAGCAGCCGTGGCTCCCGCAATTGCACTGCGGACCGTTCGGATCAATGATATGATGTCCCAGTTCCCCAGCAAATGAACTGCTGCCCAGGAACAGCTTCCCATCCAGCACGATCCCTGAGCCGATGCCGGTGCTTAGCGTCACGTACACCATGTTCGTCGACCCTCTTCCGGCACCTCTTACATACTCTCCCCATGCGGCTGCATTCGCGTCATTCAGCACCTGAACCTCCGTATGCAGATCACGTTCCATCCAGGCTTTGAGGGGGACATTCGTCCATTCCGGCAGATTCGTACCATGAATGACAATCCCCTCCCTACTGTTAACTGTTCCGGGTGAAGCCATCCCTACGCCTCGAAGAGGGTGGCCGTCCGACACGCTGCGGATCATGTTCGTAATTCTCGCGACCACTTCTTCAGCCGTACGCGCACCCGCTGTCTCCATTTGCTCCCGGTTCAGCAGCTGTCCTTCGGAATCAAAGAGCGCTGCCGCGATCTTCGTACCCCCAAGGTCAACGCCAACCACAAATTCTTGCTGTTTATTCCATACGGTTTGCAATTTTTGTTCACCTGTTTCCGATAGGTTTGCTACTTCTATTGATGTATGCTCTCAGCCAGCGATCGCAGCTCGACCGGATCGATGGGCTTCAGCCCTGATCGACCGTACCGAACAGCTGAGCCGAAATGGACCTCGCTCACACCGGTCCGGTCGATAAAATCGTGTATGATTTCCCACTTCAGACCATTGCCGGCCAATATTTTAAGTTCACTGCCTGCCGTTTGTTCTACAAGCTCCCGAATTCTCGGGATGGCCTGCGGTGCAGGCTGCGGCCCTCCTGACGTTAGGACACGGGTAACCGACGGGTATTTCTGCAATGTACGCAGTCCTTCGAACTGATCCTTCAGTTCATCAAAAGCCCGGTGGAACGTGACTTGCATATCTCCTGTCCATTCCAGCATTTTGACCAAGGAGTCCTCGTCAATCTTCCCTTCCGGAGTCAGCATGCCAAGCACAACGCCAGCTGCACCTGCCTTGCGGATCGCCTTAACCTCCGCCATCATGGTAGCTATATCATGTTCGTTGTACACAAAGGATCTGCTATGAGGTCTGACCATGACATGTACAGGGATCTGAACGGCTTTCACAACCTCTTCAACAAGCCCGATTCCCGGCGTAAGCCCGCCTTCGGTTATCGCTGTGATTAATTCCAGACGGTCCGCGCCATTCTTCTCTGCTGTGATGGCATCATCCATGCATGTTGCGATTATTTCAAGCAGCATCGTCGTCACTCCTTACTGAAGTTGATTCTTTATGCATGGAGAAACTGCTTCTCCACATAATCGGCGAGCAATCTTGCACCATAGCCGGTCGCCCCCGCTGCGGAGTGGGGGAATTCCCTTTTATACTGGACCGTGCCCGCCATATCGATGTGCACCCATTTTATGGAATCCGCCACAAAATGACGGATAAACAGCGCAGCCGTTATAGCGCCTGCCAAAGTTGACGTACCCACATTTTTCAGATCGGCATAATCGCTTCTGAGATCCGATTCGTACTCGTCCATCAGCGGCATAGGCCATAGGCGCTCTCCGTTACGCTCACCGATCTCAACCAAATCGGCCGTAATCTGTTGATCACCCCAGATGCCCGCAATCTCCAAGCCCAGTGCAGCTCCGACATTACCGGTAAGGGTTGCGATATCAATCACCTTATCTGCGCCAAGTTTCGCTGCATGCAGCAGCGCATCCGCAATGATCAATCTCCCCTCCCCATCCGTATTCGCTACCTGAACGCTTAAACCATTCGGGTAATGAACAACGGAAGAAGGAAGCATTGCATCCGGTCCCGATAAATTATCCGCAACGGCTATAAGCGCCGTTACTCGTACCGGAGCTTTTTGCGATACCAGAATATCCATGGCACCCACGACGGCTGCAGCGCCTCCCATATCCATACGAGCATCGCTGATGTCTCGGCCGATTTTGACGTTCATCCCGCCCATATCAAAGGTTACGCCTTTGCCAATGAGCACAATATGAGGACTTTCCTTCTCGGAATCCACCCCATTATAGGAAATCTCAATCATGGCAGGCTCGTATTTGCTGCCGGCACCCACAGCGATCAGACCGTTCATCTGCCGATCATGGAGCTCTTGTCCGCGATACACATGAAGCTGAACGGGTGCCTTCTTGAAACGATCCTCGACAACCGCAACAAACGCTTCCGGATTTAGCGTTTCCGGTGATTCATTCACCAGGTCTCGGGTGAGCTGCGTCCCTTCGATTCGGATTTCTGCCGTCCGTATGATGGCTTCCATCTCTTCACGGGAAAGCCCCTGCCAATCTTCCTGTCGAAGATTTAGGGACAGAGCCTGCAGATTGGCCGTAACCCCGCGATGCTTATTGAATTGATATAATCCATACATCCAGCCTTCAACCCACGCCTGAAGTTCTTCTTCCACCGAAATCCGGGAAGAAGCCCGGTCATCGCGGATTGAGGTGCGTATCAGTACTGCGCTTGATTTGTATTCCTTGAGCAGTGCTCTCGCAGCTGATGCGCCTATTCTGCGCACTTGCTCCAACGTCAGGTTCGAGCGCTGCCCCATTCCAACAACGAGATCGTCCGCTTCTTGATCGGAGCGGCCATAGAACCAAGTCAGCTTCATGCTATGCTTTCGAGATTCCGTTAAACGAAAATGAGACTCCTCGCCCTCATAAACCACATAAATCGAAGTATCTGCCAATGAAGCTTCATCTATTGTGATGTTCATATCGAGGTCTTCCCTCCTTTATAAAAGAATCAACGCTGTTAAGCGTTTTTCATGATTTCTTCGTCATATAAATGGCATGCCACCTGATGGCCCGGCTCCACCTCACGATAAACGGGCGTAATCTGTTTGCACACTTCCATGCAGGATGGACAGCGTGTATGGAAGCGGCAGCCTGTCGGCGGATTCACCGGACTCGGCAGATCCCCCTTCAGAATGATCCGTTCCTTCTTCTGCTTCGGATCCGGAACGGGTACCGAGGACAGCAGGGCTTGAGTATAAGGATGCAGTGGGCGGTCATATAGGGTATCTTTATCGGCCGTCTCCACCAGCGCGCCCAGATACATGACACCAATCCGATCACTGATATGCTCAACCACGCTGAGATCATGGGAGATGAACAGATAAGTCAGGCCGTACTCCTCCTGAAGATCCTGCAGCAGGTTCAGCACCTGCGATTGGATGGAAACATCAAGCGCAGATACTGGTTCGTCGGCTACGATCAGATTCGGGCGCACGGACAGTGCTCTGGCAATGCCGATCCGCTGCCGCTGACCGCCGCTAAACTCATGGGCAAAGCGTTCGGCATGGAAGCTGTTCAATCCGACCGTCTCCAGCAGCTCGCAAGCCAGTTTGTCCCGCTCTTTGGTGCTCAGCTTGGTATGAATGAGCAAGGGCTCTGCGACCAGTTCTTTGACCTTCATCCTAGGATTAAGGGAAGCGTAAGGATCCTGGAAGACCATCTGCATGTCTTTGCGCAGCGGGCGCATCTGATTCTCATTGTATCCGCTAATATCCGTTCCGTTAAACAGGACCTCGCCGCTATTTGGCGTCAGCAGACGGGTCACCAAGCGGCCTGTCGTCGATTTGCCGCAGCCGCTTTCGCCAACCAGACTGAAGGTTTCGCCCTTATGGATCGCGAAAGAGATTCCATCCACGGCACGAAGCTGCTTGGACGTACCGAAGAACCCTTTTTTCACCGTGAATGATTTCTGCAAATTCTTTACTTCTAATAGAGGTGTTTCTTTCATGCGGTTTCTCCTCCCTTCGAGTGACCTTCCTGTGTCAGCCAGCAGCGGCTCTTACGATGTTCTTCATGTGCGACAGGGAGAAGCTCCGGCTCCTGGGAGAGACACTGCTCCATCACGAACGGACACCGCGGGGCAAACTTGCAGCCTTTCGGCATGTTCCGCAGATCCGGCACATTCCCTGGAATGGATTCCAAACGGCGCACCTTTTGTCTAAGCTTGGGCACTGAATGAATGAGTCCTTTGGTGTACGGATGCTGAGGATTCTCGAACAGCTCTTCAACCGTCGCCTCTTCCACGACTCTGCCTGCGTACATGACAACCACCCGGTCGCACATTTCGGCCACGACGCCAAGATCATGGGTAATAAGCAGCATGCCCATTTCCTGCTCGGTCTTCAGTCGATTCATCAGATCCAGAATCTGAGCCTGAATCGTGACGTCAAGGGCGGTGGTCGGCTCGTCAGCAATCAGCAGCTTCGGATTGCAGGACATCGCCATCGCAATCATGACCCGCTGTCGCATACCGCCGGACAATTGGTGCGGATAGTCATCCACAACTTCATCGGCCCGCGGAATACCCACGAGTTTGAGCGAGTCGATGGCATGCTGCCGCGCCTTCTTGCGGCTATAACCCAAGTGCAGCATGATGGATTCCTCCAGCTGTTTCCCGATACGAAGGACGGGATTCAGCGATGTCATCGGCTCTTGGAAGATCATGGCCAGCTCATTTCCGCGATAGCGGCGCAT
Source organism: Paenibacillus sp. ISL-20 (assembly GCF_018613005.1). NCBI lineage: Bacteria > Bacillati > Bacillota > Bacilli > Caryophanales > Paenibacillaceae > Paenibacillus > Paenibacillus sp. ISL-20. Next base: position 168,561 of record NZ_JAGGRD010000001.1, on the reverse strand, counting down.
TTCTTTTTCCGACATTTGTACGAGATCCTTACCCTCAAAACTTACCGAGCCCCCGGATATTCTGCCGGGCGTATCTTTAAGGAGCCTCATGATGGACAGGGAGGTCACGCTTTTGCCGCATCCGGATTCACCCACGAGTCCGAGCACTTCGCCTTTATTGATGTGAAAATCGACCCCTGCTACGGCAAGCACCGATGAACCATCGCGTTTGAACTCGGTTTTGAGGCCTTTTACTTCAAGCAATGTTTGCGTCACGATCTATCCCCCCTATTAGTTTTTCGTTTTCGGATCAAGGGCATCATTCAGTCCGTCACCGATCAGGTTAAATGCAAGCACGGTCAGGAATATGAGAAGTCCCGGGTAATACACGATATGAGGTGCAATACTCAAGTAATCGCGCCCCATGCTAAGCATGGCGCCCCAGTCCGGTTCCGTCGGCTTGGCACCGAGTCCGAGGAAGCTTAACGAAGAAGCTGCCAGAATGGCGCCGCCGATTCTCATCGATACGTTGACAATGATGCTGGGAACCGTCTCAGGAAAAATATGCTTCCATATAATCCGGTTATGTTTGGCGCCCATGGACCGTGCTGCCTCTACATATAAAGACTCCTTCGCGGAGAGTGTCACGCTTCGAATGATTCTGGCAAACGACGGCGTCCCGAAGACTGCCACCGCGATCACCACATTGGATAAGCCCGGCCCCAAAATAGCCACGATTCCGATGGCAAGCAGCAGGTCAGGAAATGAGAACATGACGTCACTTCCCCGCATAATGAGACGGTCGATCCAGCCGCCATAGTAGCCACTAATCAGGCCGAGAATCGTACCGAGAACTGCGGATATAAATACCGCGCTTAAGCTGACCGCCATAGTCAACCGGGTACCGTCGATCAAGCGGCTCAGAATATCACGGCCGTACTCGTCCGTGCCTGCCCAATGGGCAGCCGACGGGCCTTGCATCATCGCATCATAGTTCGGCTCATTCGGAGGATACGGAACGATTTGCGGACCGATCACCGCCAGCACTAACAATATCAAGATAAATCCGCTTGATATAACGGCAAGCTTTTGCTTCATGAATTTAGACGTAAACGCTTTGAATTTGCCAGTCGCCTGACTCTTCGCAAGCGTATCCTCCGGTACGGAGGAATTGACCGTCACTGTTGAATTGTCGCTCATGGGTTCCCCCTCCTATTTCGATGCATACCGGATTTTTGGATTCAGTACACCGTACAATAAATCGACAATCAGGTTAATCAGGATAAATTCGGCTGCAAACAGCAGTAAAAGCGCTTGAATGACGGTATAATCCCGGAACGCGATCGAGTCTACCAAGAGACGCCCCATGCCAGGAATACTGAATACCGTCTCAACCATAACCGAGCCGCCCAGCAAAAATCCGAACTGCAGCCCCGCAACGGTTACGACCTGAATCAGGGAGTTGCGCAGCGCGTGTCTGCCGACAACGACGAATTCCCGCAGACCCTTCGCGCGTCCCGTCCGGACATAATCCTCACGCATCGTCTCCAGCATCGAAGAACGAGAGTATCTTGCCAACATGGACATAATCCCGGCCCCCAGCGTAAAGGAAGGCAGAATATAGGACTGCCAGCTGTCGACACCGCCGGTCGGGAACCAGCCCAGCTCAACGGAGAAAATTTGAATAAGTACAAGTCCAAGCCAGAAGCCTGGCAGGGAAATACCGGATATCGCAGTCAACATCCCGATATAGTCCGGCCATTTTCCGCGGTTGACGGCAGATATGATACCAATGATCAGACCAATAACCAATGCCCAGCCAAGGCTGGTAAAGGTCAGGACAATCGTCGGGAAAAAGCGGCTTTCCAACATGTCCGTCACCGGCAAACCGGAAGTAACGGATACACCCAAGTCACCCTTCAACAGATCACTCATGTAGTTCACATACTGCTGCCATAGCGGCAAGTTTAAGCCTAGCTGCTCTCGAATCCCGTTGATCTCCTCAAGGGTGGCATCCTTACCTGCAACAAGTCGTGCCGGATCTCCAGGAATAAGGTGAATGAACATAAATACAAGAATGGATACAACGAACAACAGCGGGATAACACCCAGCAGCCTCTGAATTGCATATCTTCCCAAAGGATGTGCCTCCTTTCAACATGCCAGCTTTTTAAAATACGATGGGCCGCTTCCTTATTGATTCAAGAGGCGGCCCACCACAAGGTATACGTTTAGCAAGCTCTTCGCTGCCTGATTATTTGACTTCTGCGTTGATCACGCTGATCGATCCGTCCGGAAGGGCTTTAACGCCTTCAAGATAAGCTCTCTTGCCGGTGATGACCTGATCGACCCCGAGGAATGCCCAAGGAGCGTCTTCCCAGATTTGTTTTTGGATGTTCGCATAGATTTCTTTTGCATCTTCAGCTTTTACGGATGCGTTAGCATCCTTGATCCATTGGTCTACATTGTCGTTCTTGTAGTAAGCCGTATTGGAACCAGCCGGCGGGAAGAACTCGCTGCTGAATAGACCTTTTGTTGCGCCGTCGGCATCGCCTGACGAAGGGGACCAGCTTACGTACCACATTTGAATTTTTGCGTTTTCCGGCGCAGCCGAGTTAATCTGATCGGACAGGGTAGCACCCTCCATCGGTTTCGGATCCACTTTGATTCCGACCAGAGCCAGCTGCTGCTGAATGAACTGCATGCCTTTTACCGTTTCGGAATCGTTCTCTCCCCAAATCTCAGCTTCGAATCCGTCTGGATATCCTGCTTCCGCCAAGAGAGCTTTAGCTTTCTCCAGATCATACTCATAACCGGATTGCTCGGAGTAGTGCTGTGTCATAGAGGACATGGAAGACTTCAGCTTCGAACCCAGTCCGGATTTAACCACTTTAATGTAAGCATCTTTATCAATTGCATAGTTGATGGCTTGACGAACCTTCAGATCGTCATAAGGCTTCTTCATGGTGTTCAGTGTAATATAACGAACGATGGTGGAATCGATCTTATCAATGACAATATTGGAATCGCCTTCTACTTCAGAGACTTGTTCGGTTGGCATTGGATAGATAAAATCCGCTTCGCCTGTCTTCAGCATTGCGATCCGGGAACCGTTCTCCGGTACCGGTTTGAACGTAATGCTGTCTACCTTCGGAAGACCTTCTTGCCAGTAATCTTCATTCTTTACAACAACAAGGCGGTCACCTTGAATCCATTCCTTGAACTTGTATGCTGCCGTACCTACAGGGTTCTTCGTGATGTCAGCACTTTCTTTGAGCGCTTTCGGACTGATCATAGGCGCCATCGCGGTTTTGTTCAAGAAAGCGTTGTACGGTTGGCTAAGGGTGATGACAACCGTGTGGTCATCCGGAGTTTGAACATCGGCGACGGTAGAAAAGCTTTTACGCATTCTAAGGTTGTTCTTTTCATCCATGATGCGATCCAGGTTGACTTTTACAGCTTCTGCGTTGAAATCCGTTCCATCATGGAACTTAACGTTCTTGCGCAGATTGAATGTGTAAGTCAGGCCGTCTTCGCTGATCTTGTAGTCTTCAGCCAGCACAGGAACAAGTTCCATTTTCTCGTTGAAGCCCATTAAACCTTCGTACATCGTGCGTGCACCGGAAATGGAGTGCGTGTCTCCGGCATTGTGAGGGTCAAGCGTAATGAAGTTGGCGTTAATCGCAATGACAACATCTTTGTTATCTTTTGTCACCGGCTTGCTCTCTCCGCCGCCTTCACTTGCCCCTTTGCCGCTTCCGCTGTTTCCGCCGCAGCCTGCCGCAACAATCGTAAATGCGAGCAGCAGCATGAGCAGCGACCATGTTCTACCTTTGAATCTCATTGTTTTACTCCCCCTTTGATGTAGTGAATATCTATAGATTCACTCGCCGCTTCAGCATATAACATCCTGCCAATCGCCTTGAGTTCCTCACAGCTTAAACATTCCATTCGTACACCGCGCGTCGCTTCCCGACCAGCGTACCGCCATCGTTGAAAATCTCATTTGGAACAAGCGCGTACAACCGGTCGATCGTAGCCTGATCGCTGTAGCCGAGACGCTCCAGGATGGAAGCGATAATGCAAGGCCATACTTGCTCGGAGCCATCGGACACTTTAAGCGAGATCGCCAAGCGTTCTTTCCGAAGTCCGATGCCGTACACACCCTTGGCGCCGCCCTTGGCTGCCAGATTGTGGTCCCGGAGCAATGCGGAGCACACAAACTTCGTGTCTGCAATGATATCCGGATACTCATTCATCAGCTTTGCCATTCTGGCTGCTGCATCCGCCGTCTCTGCGTCCTTGATCAAATCAGGGCAAGCCAGCTTAAGGAAAGCGTATCCGATACGGTCCAGCGGAAGCGCGAAGATGGGAAGTCCACAGCCATCAATGCCTTGCGGAATCGAGGAAACCGGAACTTCAGCAAAATAAGCCAGCGTCTCGATGATTTCTTGCTGAACCGGATGCTCCGGCTTGTAATACGTGCTCTCGTCCCAGCCCATATGCTTACACAAAGCGATCAAGCCGCTGTGCTTGCCCGAGCAGTTATGGAAGATCCGCCGCTTGTCCTCATGATCGCGATGACGCTGCGCCTTGGCATCCTCGTTCAATGGATAAGTTGCGCAGCAGTGTAGCGTATCTTCCTGAATCCCGGTTTTCTTCAAAATAGATTCCAAGGCATCAATGTGGAATCGTTCGCCCCGGTGGGAAGCGGCAAACAAGGCCGTTTCTTCCCCTGTAAGTCCGTACACCTCGTCAATCCGGCGTTTCATTACCGGTATTGCTTGGAACGGTTTAGCCGCCGATCTCAGAAAGGTCATATGATGCGGATCACCCGCTGCATAAACCACCTTTCCGTTCTCGTCTACAACACTGATCGCTCCGTAGTGGATGTTCTCCAGTACGTTTCCGCGATACTCCTCTACCAATGGCACAAATCCCATGATTTTGCTCCCCCGATCTCCAGTTGTATTAATTCAATCGAAAATAACGATCCTGTGCGACAAGTCCCGACCCTATGATGACCCCATGCTCGTGAAGCTCGGAGCGGACAATCGTGAAGGAATCCTGAAGCGGTTCCCAGATATACTGTGAGTAGCACAGGTCGATGATCTCTTCATATACTTCAGGAAACTTGTCCAGAATCTCACCACTCAATATGACGCTGTCCGGATTGTACATGCTGACGACGTTATTAATTGTAATCGCCATATACGCGAGTGCCCTATCGATTAAATAGGTCGCCCATCGTGTTCCAGCCCGTCTTTCCGCATACAGTTCCTCAATCGTACGAACAGGCTGAATCTTGCTGGCTTCCGACAACAAGGACGGTATATTGATATAAGTTTGGAGGCAACCGGCTTTTCCGCAGTCACACATCATACCTTCAGGATCAACGGTCGTGTGTCCGATTTCCCCCGCGCTATTGGTCACCCCGCGGTAAATCTCCCCTTCCAGGATCAGCGCTGAGCCTACGCCATTACCGAACCCAAGGAGAACCGTCCGGTTGGAGCCGTATGCCGAGCCTTTAAGCTGCTCCGCCAATGCCTTTACCTTCAGCTCATTGTCTACCACCGCTTGAAGCCCGGTTAATTCCTTGAGCCTCTCGGCAAGCCTCACATTCTTCCAACCAAGCTGTACCGAGAAATTGACGACCCCGGCATCAACATCGATGATGCCCGGCAGTCCCACGCCCATGCCCACCACCCGTCTGCGATCGATATCGCATTCCGCGATGAGTTCTTCAATGGTGTCTGCAATTCGAGCCACCGTGGCTTCTGCCGTATCCTCCGACGATCTCGGAAAACTTCCGCTGCACAGTACATTTCCCTGAACATCGATGAAGCCAATATTGGCTTGATGGCGATCGAGCTCAACGCCAATCGAGATGACCGCCGTATCCAGCAGTCTTATTAAGGAAGACTTTCTTCCGCGTCCGGCCGAGGCTTGTTCTTCCGTTTCGTGAACGTACCCTTCTTCCGTCAGCTCTGACACGATCCGGCTGACCGTTGTCGGACTCATTCCCGTCTGTTTGGCAATGGCTGCTCTTGAAATCGGCTGTTCGTTCTTGATGATTTGGAATACTGTGAGTCTGTTCTGCCGCTTCATAAAGTCTTGATCATGCTTTTTCATGAAGACATCCCCTATTTAATTTCACCAGTAGATTAATTAGATCATTTTTCCAAATAAAACGATCCGAAATCATCAAAAAACCGTGATTATTATCAAATTTATTATTTTTATTCTCCAGTGATATTAATAATAAAACGTGTTTTGTAAATGTGTCAATATATATGACACATTTAAATTATTATTTTTTTGTTTCTGGAAATGTAAGTGTTTCAATGTTTTGCGAAAGAAATTCAATCTCGTGCATACATACAGATGACCACACTTCGCGCACAACATGACATCAACTTAACACGGAGTCTCCTAAAATGTAGATAACAACGTCGTTCCACCTCATAAATAAAGCCATCCGAGAAACGAATGATTGGAACATTCTTCATCCCGGATGGCTTCAAAAGGAGGAAATATATGATTATTTCGGTATTATCCCAGGTCCTTTAGTTGCTTCCCTGCATGATCCGCCTAAAACGAATTAAACCACCCGAGAAATAAATTCGAGGTTGACCCTCAAATGATCCCGGATGGCTTATGTATAGAGAACACGCATTTTGATTATCATGAAGCAGGTTAATAACGCTCAATTTTCCGACTAATTATCTTAGCCGCCTTTATTTGTTTACTTGCTCTTAATGTCTAGTCTTCTATCTTTAATTAATCTTTTAATCTCTTATCTCTTTATCTTTAATCTTTTGATCTTTCCCACCAGCGGAGGTTTGAGGATAGCAGATCCTTTGGGAGTCCGTTTCTACCTTACCATTTCATTCTGGAAACGGACGGACAACAGAGCGGATAGCCTCAAACCGAAGCGCCCGATAGACTCAAACCGGAGCGCCCTACTTGTTTTTGTAATATTCAACCGCTTTATCGAAATAATGCTTCTGGTCTTCCGGCAGATCCTCAAAATAGAAAATGGCCGCAACCGGACAAGCCGCTTCGCAAGCCCCGCAGGAGATACAAATATCGGTATCGATATAGAACTGGTCATCTCCTTCTTCTATGCAATCCACAGGGCAAACGTCAACGCATTCTCCCGCTTTCTCTTCAATACAAGCTGAGCCAATAACGTACATCCGTATTCCACCTTCCCGAGTGTAATAATCTTTCAAACATTCGACTGGCTATCATTGCAAAAAGCTTAAACTTCATCAATTCCTTATTTTTCTATACTTTTTATACTAAAATATATCATAATTATGTGGTTAATCATGCCAATTGTCAATAAACCGCGTGATGATAGCCTCAAAACAGCCATTCCGGTTGACTTATAGAAAGTAAAGACATAAGATGAGACATATTGCTTTTTAACCTTTTTTGTTAAAAAAGAAAGCATTCATCGAGAAACAAGGCGGTGATTATAGTGGATCAAGAAGTCGCATACAGTACTCGCGAGTATATCATGCAAATGTTAAAAATAAATGGTGAACTCAGCACAAAATCCATTACCGAGGCACTGGGCATAACAGGGATGGCCGTTCGGCGCCATCTGGAGAGCTTGAAGAGCGAGGGTTACATCACCTATCGAACCGTGAAACAACCGATGGGAAGACCCGTCTCCTTATATAGTCTTACGGAATCCGCCGAAGATTTTTTCCCTAAGAACTATCATGCGCTTGCACTCGATCTGCTGAACGAGCTGCAGGACGAGGCCGGTGATGAAATGATTTCACGGCTGTTCGACAAGCGTAAGGATACATTGCTGAACAAGTACACGCCTACGGTGAAAGCCGATGCGCTCGAAGATCGGGTTGCAGCCCTGGCCCAGGTGCAGAATGACAATGGATATATGGTGGATTACAAAAAAGTCAACGAAGAAGAATATCTCCTCGAAGAACTGAACTGCCCCATATCCCAGGTAGCCAACCGGTACCAACACGCATGCCGCTGTGAGCTTGACCTGTTTCAATCCTTGCTGGAGGCAGATGTGGAACGTACCGAGTGCCTTGCCAAGGGCGACAAAAAATGCGTCTACCGTATTCGAAAACAAACCGAAGCCAAACAAACATAATATCTGTTATTTCCACTTCAGACTCCTTCCATACAGGAAGGGGCCTTTTTTGTATTGTACTTGCCCTATCTTATTCTCTCAAATTGCAAGACATGTACAATTCTTTGAATTATTTCAGTACCAGCAGCCGATCATCCTGATCGGAGGGCACCCCCCGACCATCGGTATTGTTGGTAATGACATAGGTTTTGCCGTCATGGACTTTGACGTCTCTTAATCGACCCTCACCCTCCAATACCAACTCAAGGAAGGCATTCTCCGGCTGAAATCGGTACAGCTTCTGGCCGCGAAGGGTGGCCACGTACATAGCATCCTCCTCATCAAAAGCGATGCCTGAAGGAGCAATGGCCGTTTCGCTGCTGTGGTAGAGCGGGGATTTCATGCCCTCTTGCTGTTCATCTCCGATAATCTCGGGCCAGCCGTAATTGCTGCCAGCCGTGATCTCATTAATCTCATCATGTCCGCCGGGTGTACCGGACGGTCCATGCTCTGAGCTGTAAAATTCACCTTCCGAATTCCAAGCCAAGCCTTGCGAATTCCGATGCCCTAACGTATAGACATAAGAGCCTGCAGTCGGATTATCCGCCGGGACCTTGCCATCCAGCGTCAATCGCAATATTTTGCCTGCCAGACTCTCCTGGTTTTGCGCAAGCTCTCCTTCACCCGAATCTCCCGTCGTTACGTAGAGCATCCCGTCGGGTCCGATCGCAATTCTGCCGCCGTTATGTACGTTGGAGCCGGGAATGCGTTCAAGAAAAACATGCGACTCTGTCCATTGATTCCCCTCCTGCTTCAGAAGGACCAACCGGTTCATGACTTTTTCCCCCTGATTGTAGGTGTGGTAGGCGAAGGCCTTGCCGGAATTCTGAAAATCAGGAGCTAACGCAAAGCCCAGAAATCCGCCTTCTCCTTGATGGGCGACCGGCTTCTCGGTATGTACCGACTGTCTGGTAAAAGTGCCGTCCTTGATCTGAACGATATTTCCTTCTCGCTCGCTGATATAAATCGTATCGCCGTCAAAATCGATAGACCAAGGTGTCCTCAACTGCTCTGCAAGCGCTTGATAAGCGGAATCATTTTTTTCCTCCCGACGGTCTTCCTGCCTCCCTTCTTCCTTAGAAGGAGAAGACTGTGTACAGGCAGCAAGAAGCAGCAAAACAGCAATCAAAGTTGCCCCAACCACCATTCTTTTCAAAATCCAGCACCTCCCGGGTAATTTTATAGCTCCGGTGTCATCATCTGGATGCCTTGTTCCATGTCCTGCAAGGAACGCAACACAATATCTTCATCGCTAAACGATTCGATCTGGCTGCCTGCTACATAATGGGTCTCATGTCCTCGTCCGGTAATAATGATTCTGTCCTCGTCACCGGCCAATTCCACAGCTCGTTGAATGGCTTCTTTACGATTCAGGATAACCTCCCAATTTCCCGCTTCATGCGAGGTTAAGCCACCCAGCATCTCAGCCATAATCTGCTCCGGATCCTCCGAGAACGAATTGTCTGTCGTGAACAATACATAATCCGAATACGAAGCTGCAATGTCCGCCATGAGCGGACGTTTCAAGCGATCTCTTTCGCCCCGGCAGCCCATCACGCATATCATTTTGCCTGAAGTGATTTCTTTGGCGGATTGCAAAGTTGCCTTAAGTCCACCTGGATTATGCGCATAATCCACAACCACGTGAAATCTTCGTCCTGTTTCTATTTCTTGAAATCGTCCATGAACCCCTGCAAATTGGTGAAGACTTCTACGGATTTCTTCAAGCGTTACCCCTTCCAGCAAACAAGTGGTCATGGCAGCAAGTGCGTTATACACATTATGAACACCATGCACCTTCAGACTGAAAACGCCGTGTCCCCATGGCGTTTCTACATGGAATGTGCAGCCTTCCCGCATGTTTTGAATGTGCGTCGCCCGAACATCAGCCTCGTTATGAATGCCATAAGTTACGATCTGTGCGGATGTACGTTTTGCATAATAGGACGATGCTTCATCATCCGCATTCAGGACGGCCTTCTTCAGCATATCACGGTTACTGTTACCGAGCTGGGCGAACAACAGCTCCTTCGTATTGCGATAGCTCTCCATATTCTGGTGGAAGTCCAGATGATCATGCGATAAATTTGTAAAGACCACGGTTTGAAAATCACATCCACGCACTCGCCCCATATCCAATCCGTGCGAAGACACTTCCAACACGGCATAGGCCCCGCCATGAGTGACCATCGTGTGAAAATAACGCTGCAGCTGGATCGTATCCGGCGTGGTATTCAGCGTCTTCTCCATATGATCTCCGATCTTCATGTACAGTGTGCCAATAATGCCCGTTTTGCGGTGAGCGTCATTAAGTATTTTTTCTACCATATGGGTTGTCGTTGTCTTGCCGTTCGTCCCGGTAATTCCGATCAGTTTCAAACGCTGCGTGGGATCTCCAAAAAAAGCGTTTGCGAGAATCGGTAGGATTCTTCGGGTATCCGGTACCGTTATACGCGTTACGTTTCCTGGAAGCACTGGCAGCTCCCGTTCAGCTACGATGGCAACAGCGCCGTTGCGTATCGCATGCCGGGCATAGTCATGGCCGTCCACGTTAAAGCCCGGAACACAGACAAACAGGCCACCAGGCCGGATCTCTCTTGAATCTGTTTCCAGGTTCGTGATATCCACGGAAGTACTGCCCGTTATCGTCTTAAGTATCAGCTGCTCCGTCAGTGATTTCAGAATCATGTCAGGTTCCTCATCTCGTGATGTAATCAAAATCCCATGGTCAGTGGCAGTGTGATATATAAGATGTAGAATTTACGACGATGTCTCGTTTTAACCAGCATTTCTTATTAACCTAACCAAGCAAACCCATTCTGAAACTGAAAAAGGCGGATTCCATTCCCCCCCATATACTGGAACCTCCATTTGACTCCTGCGTATTTAACTTTAAGGGGTTGATCTAATGTATTTACTAATACTCTATACTCTGATCATAACGGTCAACGTTCTGATCGTTTTGTTCGGCCTGTATGTCTTCAATCATCCAGATAATGATTGGTTACGAATGTTCAATGGAATTCCTGAGGATGTAGAACAAGATGATATTGATTTATTGAAAATTAAATTCAGGGCTGTGATCATCATAATAGGCGGTCTGATCATGGGTTCGTTTTCGGTATTGCAGGCCATCGTTACACATATTGGGTAGAGAGGTAGATCATTTGTTTCCAATACTAGTTGGTGTGATAATGAAATTAACGATCATGACATTTAAAAGCTGCAAGCACTTGGAATTTTAATTCCAACAAATTCATTTGAAATGAGGTAAATATATCATGAGAAAGATTAACTGGCCCGGACGAACCAAGTTAGAAAATTCATCTGGTAACGCCTCTCTGGTTCTGGATGTTATTCTCTATATCCCTCGTTGGATAATGAGGTTTTTTTAGTGGAGGGTATTCGCTCCATCACCTTGTCCGGTTGCAATCGGGAATCACTTAAAGAATGTGATGACTGGAAGCGTTAACCATGTTACGCTGGAAGTAAGCGGTTGCAACACCAATGTTGCCAGATGTTAATGCAGCCTGCCAATAAAGGATGTGTACAGAGGATTCGCTACGCTACTCCATATCTGCTTGAAAGGAGAACCATCGATGGGACCGTTCACTGACGATTTGCTTCAAAATAAAGTCGTATTGATCACAGGAGGCGCCACGGGGCTGGGGCGCGCCATGGGGGAGAAATTCGCCCGGCTTGGCGCCAAACTCGCCATCTGCGGACGCCGTGAGGAAGTTCTGCAGCAAACTGCTGAAGAACTAAGACAGCAGGGCTGCGAGGTATGGTACAAGAGCTGCGATGTACGGGACCCTGCGCAGATCTCGGCTCTTGTTGAAGCCGCAGAGCAGCATTACGGAGGCATTGATGTGCTTGTCAACAATGCAGCCGGGAATTTTATCAGCCCCACGGAGCGTCTCTCCCCTCGGGCTGTAGATGCCGTGCTAAACATTGTGCTGCACGGCACCTTCTACGCAACCCTTGAAGTCGGCAAACGCTGGATTGAACAGGGCAAAAGCGGAACGATGCTCAACATCGTCACAACATATGCCTCGACAGGCTCTGGCTACGTGGTCCCTTCGGCAGCCGCAAAAGCGGGCGTGCTTGCGCTGACACGTTCTCTCGCGGTGGAATGGGCCCCTTACGGTATCCGTCAGGTAGCGATCGCCCCAGGTCCGTTCCCGACCGAAGGCGCCTGGTCAAGATTATCGCCCACACCGGACCTGGAGCAAAAAATGATCGACCGCATTCCCCTAAGACGCGTAGGGGATGCAGAGGAACTAGCGAATCTGGCCGCGTATCTCATATCCGATTATGCCGGTTATATTAATGGCGACGTAATCACTATCGATGGCGGCGAATGGCTGAGGGGTGCGGGGCAATTCAATGACTTGGCGGAAGTAACGCATGAGCAATGGGACCATCTGGCCGAACTGACACGTAAAGGCAAATAACCTCATATGAAGAAAAACATCTATCGACGCGCTTTCCCATTAAACAGACTGCGTTTGGAGGATGTTTATCGAAATTTTCAGTTTACTGCAAACTAATACATCCATCATCATAAATTAGCCCCAAGCCTTGAGCATGTCGTAACTGCTCTCGCTTGGGGCTAATCCTGTATTCTGTGTTATTCGTTAATACTCATAGGAATCAACCAGCAGGGCGTACACGATACCTGGTCCGTGAACGCCAATCGTAAGATCGTTCTCAATATCGGCGGAACGGCTCGGACCCGAGATAAAATGGATTCCCGCTGGCAGCTGCTCACGTCCAGCCTGATCGAACTGAACCAGAATCTCGCCTAGTCGGGTAACCATCCGCTCTACGGGGATGATAGCCATCAGCACGGTCGGCAGCAGGCTGACGGATCTGCCTTTATGCGGGGCCGATTTCACCGTAATTGAACCGGTATAAGCCGCTGCGTAATCCGCCATGACGACGCCAAAATCGGCTCTGGCCGCTACAGCCCTCCAGTCCGTGTCGGCTGCATCATTCCAGGAGAGAACAAGTGCCTCCGGCAGGCTTTCCTCCAGCCCCAGGCGGTCCAGCGCCTCTTCCTGCTGACGAAGAATCGTAGCCGCACTCATCTCCTTCGCTTTGTCCCTGATAAACCGGCTGACCTCTTCGCGATTGCTCAGCCTTACCACATGGCCCCCGGCCGCTTCAAAGTTGGCGGTAAACTGTGTAATCCTCCCCTCAAGCGGCCACTCAAATTCATTCCAGAAGTCGGGGGCACCGCGGAAAGGGTGCTCCGGGGCGGTGCGAACCCGGTCTCTCCCCAGCTTCGCGGCGATTCCATCCATGAACTGCTCCTGCTTCTTGCGAGACTGTTCTTCAAGTCGGTTCAGCCAGCTGCGATCGGTTACATTAGTCATGGGCATTCTCCCCCTTTCCGGTCTTCTGCTGCTGAAGCCGCTCCTTCAATCGGTTTGCGATTTCAGGGTCCATCGACCCGGCGGTTCTGCGAATATCCTGCTCCATCTCCGGCCATCGGTCACGGAAGGATTCCTTAGGGAGACTCGGCGTTACCCTGTACGAATTCCACCCCTTCAAAGGACCGATCCGCGTTCGGATCTCCCCGCCTCGCACCACCAATTTCTGCCCCCACTTTCCAAGGGATACAACACTACGGTAACGCTTGGCATTCCCCATAATCGCCGAGAAGCCCTTCATTCCCATCGCTTCCAGCTTGTCACCGCGCCCAGCTTCAATCTTCCGGCGGCGCAGAGATACCAGCATATCATGCAGCGGAATCTTCACGGGGCATGCTTCATAACAGGCGCCGCACAGGCTGGATGCGTTGGCGATATCGTCCCATTCCGCGACATTCTTGTTCAAGGCCGGTGTTAATACGGCACCGATGGGGCCGCTATATGTGCCTCCATAGGCGTGCCCGCCAATATGGCGATATACAGGACAAGCATTCAGACATGCGCCACAGCGTATGCAGTTGAGCAGCTCCTGAAATTCGGGGTCGCCGAGCTGGAGAGAACGTCCATTATCAATGATGATAATATGCATTTCGTCCGGTCCATCGGCATCCAATTCTCTCTTCGGACCACTGATTCCGGACATGTAGACCGTCAGCTTCTGACCGGTCGCCGAGCGCGGCAGCAAGGTAGCCATCACTTCGAGATCTGCCCATGACGGGATAATCCGCTCCATGCCCATCAGGGTAATCTGTGTCTTTGGCACCGTCGTCACCATGCGGGCATTGCCCTCATTCTCGAACAATACCATCGAGCCCGTCTCGGCGATCGCAAAATTACAACCCGTCATGCCAATGTCCGCTTCAAGGAATTTCTCGCGCAGCTTCATGCGGACAAAGCCGGCCATAATCGCCGTATCGGGCGGCAGCGTTTCGCCTGCCTCTGCGGACAACAGCTCCGCAATCTGATAGCGGTTCTTATGGATGGCAGGAATGATGATATGAGATGGCGTTTCATCCGCAAGCTGAATAATATACTCACCGAGATCCGTTTCAACGGCCTCCACCCCGATCGAGTCGAGCGCCTTGTTCAGATGCAGTTCCTCGGTCACCATCGATTTTGATTTTACGACGGACTTGGCCGATTTGTGCTCCGCAATCTGCAGGGAGATCGCGACCGCTTCTTCCGCCGTCTCCGCAAAATGGACATGGGCTCCGTTCGCCCTGGCCTGTTCAGCAAACTCATTCAAGTAATAATCCAAGTGAGCGATGGTATGAAGCCGAATTTGGCGTCCCCGTTCCCTCCACGCATCCCAGTTGCCATGCTCCTCCGACGCAAGCTTTTTGCCAAGCCGCAGCCGCTCTGTCGTAAACTTCACCGCATTGCGCAGAAAATCATTATTAAGCGCGTAGCCTGCACGTTCCTTAACTGTCTGCGCTTTCGATTCAGCTGTGCTCATGTAGACTCACCCCCTCATACAGAAGCTCGGCCAAATGTTTGACCTGAACCTTCTCGCCCCGGTGGCGCAGATTGCCGGCAATATTCATCAGGCAGGCCATATCGAGACCGACAAGCACAGACGCCTCGGTCTCCAGCACATGATCGCTTTTCTCTGTCACCATGGCCCCAGAAATGTCCGCCATTTTCACGGCAAACGTTCCACCGAACCCGCAGCAATCCTCGGCAAAAGGCAAGGGTACAAGCTCCAGCCCCTTGACGTGATTGAGCAGTTTCATTGGCTGCTCCTTAACGCCGAGCAGACGGCTTCCGTGACAGGAAGGATGATAGGTTACCTTTTGTGGATAAACGGCGCCTACATCGGTCACGCCCAGCACGTCAACAAGGAATTGCGTAAACTCGTAGCATTTGGATTGAAGCGCTTTCGCTTTATCCAGGTATATGGGATCGTCCTTAAACAAATCCGGATAATGATGAATCATATACGTGCAGGAGCCGGAAGGGGACACAACGAAGTCGCTATCGTCAAATGCGTCCAGAATCGTCTTGGCACTTATGCGCGCATCATCCCAATAACCACTGTTGTAGGCCGGTTGGCCGCAGCAAGTCTGGATTTCCGGGAATTCCAGCTGCACCCCGTACCTTGCCAGCAATCTTGCCATCGATTCAGCTACCCGCGGGAACAAGGCATCGCTGAGACAAGTGACAAATAATGAAATCTTCAACCTCTTCACCCCGCTAATCATCAGGATATGGACCGAAGAATCGGCCTCTAGCAAGACCCCCCCGGAACGGGGGGATTCCATGTTGATATGTTATAGCAGCTTGCTCTATACAGATTCGATCTTGATGCCCAATGCTCGATAAGGTGCCGCTTCCTCTTCCTTCAAGCTGCGATCGGTGATGATCAGATTCACTTGGGAGAGATCGGCAACCTGCGCAAAAGCCTGCGTGCCGAATTTGCTGGCATCGGCGAGCAGAATGGTCTCATCCGTCATTCCGATCATTTTATGCTTGATTCTCGCTTGAAGCTCATTGGATTCGCTAAGGCCCCGCTCGATGTGCACACCCTTGCATGACAGAAAGGCTTTATCCACGTAGTAAGCATCCAGCGAGCGTTCCGCAAGCGGACCGACAAAGGACAGGGAGCGATGAGCCAGAATGCCGCCTGTGGAGATCACCTGAACCCTCTCCTTGGTGCTCAGCTCAGCAGCCACCTTAATCGAATTCGTCAACACGGTAATCGGAATATCCGGTATGATTTTCGCCATGTACCAAGCCGTAGAGCTTGCATCCAGCAGGATGCGATCATTCGGATGGATTCGCTTGACCGCTTCCTCCGCGATCCGCTGCTTCTCCAGCGCATGCATGATTTCCCGCTCAGCATACGGTATTTCCGGCTGCGACCGCTGAATTTCCGGTTGATCCTTCACGCTAACCGCTCCGCCATGGGAACGGCGCAGGCGCCCTGCCTGCTCCAGCCTGTCAAGATCGCGGCGAATCGTTTCTTCCGTTACACCGCAGAGCTGACTCAGCTCAGAGACTCGGATGCTCCCTCTTTCGTTGACCAACTGTACTATTTTCTCATATCGTTCTGCAACCAGCATCATACCGCCCATCCTTACTGTTCATATATTCTATCGCTTCCCGGTCCGCTGACCGAACACTCCGTAAGCATCCTCCCATAAGGGAACATCCTTCGGCTCATAAGTCTTGACCGGGAAGGACTCTCTAATGACTGCGCGTGCTTCCCATATATCGGACAGCTCGCCTTGCGCGATCCACTGCACGGCCATATTGCCGATAGCACTGCCCTCCGCGGGACCCGCCCATACGGGCCTCCCTATCGCATTCGCAGTCCACTGACATAATGTTTCATTATGAATGCCACCGCCTACCATATGCAAGCCCTGAAATTTTTGCCTGGATAATTCCTCAGTCAACTCCAGCACATAACGGTATTGCATAGCCAGGCTCTCCATTATGCAGCGCACAAGAGCACTTATCCCCTGCGGAACGCTCTGGTTCGTGCGGGCCGCATATTCCACTACCCGCTTCGGCATATCACCTGCAGGGAGGAATACAGGATCATCGGGATCAATGAAACAAGCAAATGCTGGCGCCGCATCCGCCATATTAACCAATTCGGGGTAGGAGTACGTTAACCCTTCCCGTCCCCAGGTCCGCTGGCATTCCTGCAGAATCCAAAGTCCCATGATGTTCTTGAGCAGCCGGTACGTACCGTACGCTCCTCCCTCATTCGTGAAGTTCAGCTCTCTCGCCCGTTCATGAATGACAGGCTGATCGACTTCGGTTCCCATCAGCGACCAGGTACCGCAGCTTAGGTAAGCAAACGACCATTCCAGTGCCGGAACCGCGACAACGGCGGAAGCCGTATCATGCTCTGCAACCGTATAGAGCGGAATGGATGGAATCCCCAGCTCCTCTGTTACGGATGACCTCAAAGCCCCAACAAGCGTACCGGGTTGAACAACAGGATGAAATAACTTAGGAGGGATATTTAATGACTTCAAGAGATGATCATCCCAGCTGGCCGAAAGCGGGTTAAACAGCTGCGTCGTGGTAGCATTCGTAAATTCATTTGCCATCTCGCCAGTCAAGAAGTACCGCAGCAAATCGGGAATCATGAGAAAACGCTCGGCTTCTTGAAGCACGTAGGGCTTCTGCCGCTGCAATGAAGCCAGCTGATAGATTGTGTTAAACGAGAGGAACTGAATCCCCGTCCGATCAAAAATTTCGGCAGGCGGCACATCCCGGAAGACCTGTTCCATCACGCCATCTGTGCGTGCGTCCCGATAATGATACGGATTCATGAGCAGCTCCCCGCTCCGATCCAGGAGACCATAATCCACCGCCCAGGTATCAATGCCGATGCTCGACGGCAAGTTATGCTGACCCTTCAACCGGAGCAAGCCCTGCTTCATCTCGTGGTAGATCCGTAATATATCCCATTGGAAACGGTCGCCGATTCGAACCGGATCGTTCGGGAAACGGTGGATTTCCGTTACGTCGATGGTACGGCCGTTCCATTGACCCAGCATGGCCCTGCCACTGCTTGCGCCCAAATCAAATGCAAGAATGCTCAACACTCCCCAGCCTCCTTGTCAGATCAAAATCAACGAATCGGGCACGAACCCGAGTGGTACTCCGTTTCTTCTCATGCTTACGAACGCTTCAGCAATACATCCTGCTCATACTGTTTCACTTCGGACAGCCACTCTTCTCTGATAGGTACACCCATGCGTTCGCAGTAATAATCCCACACCGCTCCAAACGGATAGGACTTAAACTCTTCCGATATCGCCAGGCGGGTCGTGTAATCACCTTCAAGTTCAGCCTGCTTCAGCCTATCGTTGGGTTCCAGCTTGGCACGCAGCAGCGCCTTTATCGTATTGCGTGTGCCAATAACCCACGCCGCGATGCGGTTAATGCTGGCATCGAAAAAGTCCAGTCCGATATGCGTTACATCCAGCAGGTTATTGCGAACCAACTCGCGTCCAATCTCGATCAGTTCATCATCCATGATGACGACATGGTCGCTGTCCCAGCGCATTGGCCGGCTGACATGGAGAAGAAGTCCATCGGTGAAAAGAGCAAGCGACGACAGTTTGCCGGCAATGCTCTCGGTTGGGTGGAAGTGGCCCGCATCCAGGCAGATCAGCTTGTTGTTTCGAATGCCGTACCCCATATAGAACTCGTGGGAACCCACAACATAAGCCTCGGAGCCTAGTCCGAACAGCTTGCTCTCGACGGCATCGAGGTTCCATTGCGGATTCATTTCTTCAGCAAAAATCTCATCCAGCGCATCCTTCAGCCGCTGCCTCGGCGCCATTCGGTCTACCGGCATATCCTTGTATCCATCTGGAACCCAGATATTCGTTACACAGGTTTGACCCAGCTGTTCCCCGAAGTAAGCCCCGATTCTTCGCGACGCCTTGCAATGCTCAATCCAAAATTGACGGATCGCTGGATCGGCATGACTCAGCGTAAACCCATCCTGCGATTTGTCGTGGGAGAAGCAGGTCGGATTAAAATCGAGACCAATGCCTTGTTCCTTGGCCCAATCCACCCAAGACTGGAAGTGCCTCGGCTCGAGCTGATCCAAATCAACGGACTCGTCGGTATCCGCGTAGATTGCATGAAGGTTCACTTTGTGGGATCCAGGAATGAGCGACATCGCTTTTTCCAGATCGGCCCGCAGCTGATCCGGCGTACCTGCAGCCCCGGGATATTCCCCGGTCACGGAGATGCCTCCGGACAACTCCTGATCACGGAACAGGAATCCTCGGACATCATCTCCTTGCCAGCAGTGTATGGAGATTTTGATGCGCTCAAGCTCCGTCAAGATTTCGTCCACGTTGATGCCATGCTGCCCATAGAGCTTTTTAGCCTCTTCAAAGTTCCTTGCAACATCCTGCCTCATCACATATCCTCCCGTATGATGAGGATAGCCGGACCATATTAGACCCAGCGCCCCATCTTAATAAGAAATCTTGATTCCTTGCGGTAGATGCGACACAACTTCAATCGATTAACGAGTAAACGCAGCAGGCACTCCGCCGTCAATCGTCAGCATGCAGCCGGTCGTCTTCGAAGATCTTGATGATGCAAAGTAAGCGATGCCTTCGGCAATATCCTGCGGATAGATGTTGACAAGAAGCGTCGTGCGTTTACGATAGTGCTCTTCCAGCTGATCGGGTTCAATCCCGTAAGCTGCTGCCCGCTCATTTCTCCAGTTCGAATTCCAGATCGCGGAACCTTGCAGAATGGCGTCCGGCAGAATGGTGTTCACACGGATGCCGTATTCTCCGCCTTCGGCAGCAATGCAGCGCGCCAGATGAGCCTCCAGTGCTTTTGCAGAGCTGTATGCGGTCACGTTCTTGCCGGCATAGACAGCATTCTTCGATCCGACAAACACCATGCTTCCGCCAACGCCCTGTGTCTTCATCAACGAGAAGGCTTCCCGCGCAACCAGAAAATAGCCTGTGCCCAGCACGTTCATGTTCAGGTTCCATTCCTTCAGCGATGTCTCGTCAAACGGGCTGGATGTTGCAAGGCCCGCATTGTTGACGATAATATCAACACCGCCATAAGTGATGGAGGTTTCTCGATAGGCTCGCTTCACGGCCTCTTCGTCGGTTACATCCATTTTAACAGCAAATGCCCGATTCTCCCCGTATTTTGCGTTGATCTCCTCGGCAACCTGCTGCGCCCCTTCCAGGTTCAAATCCGCCAAAACAACATGCGCGCCTTCAGCTACCAGCCTGCGGGCTGTGGCACTTCCGATACCGCCTGCTCCCCCGGTGATAAAAGCGATCTGGCGGGAAAACTCCGCCTCAGCCGGTGCAAGACTCAATTTATACAATTCTAGCGGCCAATACTCCACGTTGTAGGATTCATTTTCACTCAGGGATACAAAATCGCCCAGAGCCGTCGCACCGCGCATGACCGCAATCGCCCGATGATACAGGGCGCCACTGACTTGTGACATCGCCCAGCTCTTGCCCGTGTTGATCATTCCGATACCGGGAATAAGAATGACGCGTGGAGCCGCCTCGAACATGACGTCCCCTTCATGATGGTTGCGTTCAAAATAAGCTTTATACTGCTCTTTGTAAGCAGCAATCCCATAGATAAGCTTTGCCTTAAGACCTTCCACATCTTCGGCGTCAGGAGTCCAATCAATGAAGAGAGGCACTACCTTGGTATGAACCAGATGATCGGGGCAAGCAGCGCCTATCTGGGACAGCTTCGGCGAATCGGCACCCCCGACAAAGTCCAGTACATCATCTTGATCGTCGAAGGACAGGATCATTTTCTTCACGTCGCTGACGGCGCCGCGAACGGCAGGCATCACTTTGGCAGCGATGCTGCGACGCACTTCCGAGGCAAACGGTGTATGCTTCCGGCCGCCAAACAGCTTGTCGTTATCTACTCGAGCTTCGATGAAGGCTTCCGCTTCACTAATGATACGAATCGTTTGCGCGTAACAGGCTTCCGATGTATCACCCCAAGTGACAAGTCCATGCTTCTCCATCAGTACCAGCTCGGCCTTCGGATTAGCCAACACCCCTTCGGCAATCATCTTCGACAAGGTAAATCCGGGACGAACATAAGGAACCCACACAAATCGGTCGCCAAAGATCTCCCGTGCTAATTCTTTGCCGTTATGGGCGCAGCATAAGCTGATAATGGCATCCGGGTGGGTATGGTCCACATGCTGAAACGGCAAGAACGCATGCAGCAGCGTTTCAATGGATGCACGCGGGTGCTTCGCATCGACCATGCAATGCCCCAGATAAGCCACCATTTCCTCATCCGACATCGAATCCCTTTCGAATAACGGCCGAATATCTTCCATGCGCAAGCCTGTGAAATTACCCGCTTTCATGGTAGCCAGATCGGATCCGCTGCCTTTCACGTACATAACCTCTATGTCTTTGCCGCGAAAATCCTGAATTGTTGTTTTGCTGGATGTATTGCCGCCGCCCCAGTTGCATACGCGCCGGTCGGAACCGATCAAATTCGAACGGTAGACGAGCTCATCCAATGTATGTTGTGCCTGCTGTGCCTTTGACTGTTCCCATAAGCTTTGAACCATGAAGTTTCCCCTCCGATTGACCATATGAATTTGCTTTCATTTGTTTCCCATAATATCACGCCCGTTTATCTTTGAATAGTGTATTTTCAAAAATAAACAAAGATTTATATGCGTATATTCAGAATTCCATCTTATAAATCTGTAGCAAACAAAAAAACACCCCTGCCAGAGTTACCTCTAGACAGAGCTGCTATTTTACGATTTACTATGGGTCTGAGCCTGCGGCTGGGCTGCCATTTGATCCGCCTTCGCAATTCCTTCCATTAAGGCAGCACGAAAGGCGATTTCATCCTCATTGACATAACCCATAAAGACAACTTCCGAAATGTCCTTATGGTTGAAAAAGATATTGGAATCTGCGGTAAGATTCCCGTGAGGATAGAAGCAGGCCACGTAATCCCAACGCTTCAACGTCTTGGAATCGTTCTGCATTCGGCCATAGATCATCAGCGTCTGGTCCCATTCTTTGAACTTGACTACAGATCCAATTGGCAGCAGCTTCTGTTCCGTTTCATCATGCTGTTCCATATATATCAACCCTTCAATATTTTTTTACCGATCCAATATACAATCGACACTACGAGCGGTACTCCAATTGCTCGGGTGTAACTAAAATTCGATTGGACATAAATATGGACGCCCCTTCTGTCTTACTGCCTCTGCTCTTTAGGCAGTCTACGTGCAAATTTCAATTCCATAACCTACTTAATCCGTTCTACCGCGTGAATAACCACATTTTACAATTTTAGTAGGTATACAGGAAAGGAGCAATCAAGCGAGAGGTTTATTTCTTAGTGGCTAATCTAGTAAAAAAGAACTGGCATCCTTTCTCTCCTATCCTGAATAACACTTGCTTCATCCCCGGCTTTAGTCCAGCCCAGAGATCATTCCGGGGTACAGGGTCCTGTTACATCCCCAGCCCGTTAAAGTCACCCCCATTCTCCTGTAAATTATAAACAATTCATCATTACGGAGAGGGTGTCATTCATATGAATCAACTTGCACGTGAAACGACGAACTGGGCGTTCAAGCTGTATAAGCAGGAGACTTGGCTTTTGCTGACGGGGCTGCTCGGGTTTTTGTTAGCCGGAGTATGCGGGATATGGGTATTGCTGAATGGAGGGCCTGTCTCGCCGGATGGAGATATCTCCAAAGCGTTTTCCTTCAACGCGGCCCTGGGGATCTTCATCGTTTCAACCGCAATCATTTTGCCGGTTTCCGGTATGAGGCCACGAAGCAAATCGTTCTACCGCTGGTGCTATATTCCGCTCGTTCTGTTCTCCTACTTCGCCGAAACCGTTCAAAATTTCCGCGGTGTCGATCCGCGATTCGTTCAGAACGGCTCGACCTTTGATCATGTCATCTCAACTATTTTCCCTGCCGTTGCGATGCTGCTTGTCGTGTTCTACCTGATCCTTGGCACCCAGTACTTCCGCAAGCGTGTAATAGAAGCCCATCCGGAACTCGGACTCGGCATTCGTTATGCCATGATCGCGGTGCTGGTATCTTTTGCAGCCGGCATATGGATCTCCATCAATGCGGGACGCTTTACCGGGATCGGCGGCAATATCATCTGGCTGCACGGACTAGGGTTTCATGCACTGCAAGCGATCCCTTTTGTGGCGTGGCTGTCTATGAGGAAATCCGTCAATCCTGCAGTTAAACCGATCCTCATCCATATTAGCGGTCTGGCATATTTGCTCGGATTAATCGCCATCGGATGGCAGACGTTTCTTGGATACTCCATCGCCGAATGGTCCTTGCTTCCAATTCTGGCGGGTAGCTGCCTTCTCGTCGCATTCACGCCAGTTATATGGCCAATGCAACCGCTGAACCCGTCCACCATGCCCAATCCACACGTAATGTATAAGACTTGCAAAAAAAAAAGAAACAGTACTGGGATATTCCCACCTGTCTCTTCTATAAAAACACTGCGCCAGTGATCTAAAGTCTATGACCCGTTTAGATAAACAAGAACGGAATGAGGAACAACAGCGCTATGGCTTCCCAAGCAAACACATTGGCTCCCCAGCCGTATCCACCGTATCCTCCATAGCCACCGCCGTAGCCGTAAGGTCCAAATGCGGACGTTTGTACACCGCCTTTTGCTGATTTCGAAGATTTTTTGCCCTTTTTGCCCTTTTTACCCTTTGTCGACAATGTAAATACGGATGGGTTCGCAAATTCGAGTTCAAGACCTCGATCATGTACACCGCGAATAGTCCCCACGACTTCCCTTCCATCACGCATGACGCAGCAAACGGTTTTGCCGACGTAACCTCTGCATCCTTCTGCCGAAATTGGTATTGGTTGCACTTATTTTCCCCCTCCCCAGCGTTTGTGTATTATATTCCGCCTGGGGAGAAGGCGGCAGAGATAGGTGACCACATCTCCAAAAATCCGCCATTTAACCTCACTTAATCGCGCTAGCTTTTCGGTAGGCTCTAACCATTAAATCTTCGTCAACCGCGCCTTGAAACCGCTCAGATATCAGACCGTCCGGCGAGATGACGTAGGTGGTCGGATAGGCTACCACCTCGTACCGTCTGGTGCTTGCTCCGTTCGGGTCGTATAGGACAGGAAAGGTTAAACCGTTCTGCTCGACAAAAGACTGTACCTCACTCATGCTATTTTCCAGATGCGTCATATTTACAGCTAGTATTATCACGTTCTCATCCTGATGTTTATCGTAAAAATCCTGCATATAAGGCATTTCTACCTTGCAAGGCGGACACCAGGATGCCCAGAAGTTCAGAAGAACGGTTTGCCCTCGATAATCGGACAGTTTGATCTCCTGCCCTTCCCGATTCATCAGCGTAAAATCCGGTGCGCGAAGCCCGGGCTTCAACCCTTCAGCAACGGCTTCCGGTTTGCCTTCTACATTCGGAGATACGATCGCTTCTCGCTGGCTTACCGAGGTAGAAGCGAAGTCATAGATTACCCACACGAAAAGAGCGCCTATGATGAGCAGCACCGCTCCATTTCTCCCTAATCCCAGGGTAAGAAAACGGGTGAGAGGGGAATGGAATTGAAGCCAGCTCATCGTCAGCAATGTACCGAATAATAGCATATAGAATAAGGAAGAGTTTAGACCAGCCCCGTCCGCCCACAACCACTGAAATACATACCCGGCCCATCCGCTCGCGAATGCCGACAACAGAGCGGACTTCAGCAGTAGACCTGAATCTTTTCTATTCTTGTTCCAGCGCAGAGCTATGTAGATCAGGGATAGAACGACCCCAAGCCATATCCCCTTCGTTCCGCCCGTCATGTAAATAAGCGAGGTCGGATGCTGCAAGGTGCGGATCGGATCGAACACCAGCATCCCGAATTTCCATGAAATAAAACCGATGATAAGTACAGATAAATAGGTGTCCAGGATCCATTCCCGCTCCGGCATCTGACGCAAACGAATTCGAAGCGCAGCGAAACCAGCCGCCGCGCAGATCAGAAAAATCACAATGTCGGCCCTCACCATAAAAGGACCTATCGGAATTATACTCAAATGCGAACCTCCTCAGGTCGGCAAAGCAATTGTAAGCATCGCAATTACCCACCAGGGTATATTTCCATCATAGTAGATTCCCTCACCAATGTAAACTTAAGCGGAGCGCTTTTTAAGAGAAGGACCGAATACGGTCAATGGAACTCCACAGCAGCGCCGTTTCAGTATGTGTTTTTCCGCCGATGACAATCTCTTTTCGTTTCAGTTCCTGGCCGCCCATATATTTATAAAAATGCTCAGCCTTATTGCCTTCCAACACCCAGACCAATAATGAACGATATCCTCTAACTTGCAGAAATTCCTTCAGCCTCGCAAACAGCTGCTTCCCCCAGCCCTTCCCCTGAAGCTCTTCCAAAAGATAGATCGCGTAAAGTTCTCCTTCATGAGAAATCTTCTGCTCTCGCTCCGTGCCGTAAGACATGAACCCGTATACCTCGCCATCTTCATCTGCAATGACCAGCAGTTGTTCGTCCTCCGGCATATTGGCAAGCTTCCAGCGCCAGCCTTCTATCCGATCCGCAGCAGACAAATTTTCTAAGAAGCTATCATCCACGATTCCTTTATACGTCGTTTTCCAGCTATTCACGTGGACGTTAGCGATGCCTGCAACATCATGTTCATTTGCGTGTCTAATATGCATAAACTTCCTCTTCCTCCTGCTCATATCTTAATCTCTATGTATTCGCGGACACAGTCTGCGATCCTCTTTTTTATGAACGCTTCATCCCTGATGACGCAATGCCCATTCCCGGCATACATATATCGAGATCGGTACTCCGAGCAGCTACCCATGGAAGGAGGGCATCTTGATGAATAAAGCATTGATACGGCTTGAAGATATCGGACCGGGCGGCTGGTATGAGACGGAGGAACAACAGGCGAAGCTGCTGGTCATCGCACAGTTCCTGCATCATCAACAGATCCCCTTTCACCTGGCCGTCATTCCGCGATATGTCGATCCGGTGCACCGTGTGGATCGATCGATAGATGATCTGCATGATGAAGTTCCCCTTCGATTTGCAAGGCTGCTACGAAGGATGGTAGCCCTTGGAGCCTCGCTAGGTATTCATGGATATACGCATCAGTACGGGGAATCGGTAAGCGGCGACGGATTCGAATTTGCTTATCCCGAATGTTGCACCAATTGTCCTCCGGATGATCCGCCCGAGGCGCTCCATTCGCTCCGGCAGCTGCAGCAATCCTATGCTTATCAGCGGGTACAACGAGCTCATAAAAGGTTTCAAGCGGCTGGTCTTACAGCGGTCTGGTACGAAACTCCCCATTATACCGCTTCATCTGTCCAGCGTCATATTATTGAGATATGTAACGGCATCCTCTATGAATCTCCGCCTTCCAGCCCTGATGCAAGGAGAGCCGCACTCCAGCACACCCCGGACGATCCGATGACAAACGGAACGATCTACGTTCCCACTCCGCTTTATTATGTGGCAGGTGACAAGATCGAGGAAGAAGTCACTCGTATGGAACGGACATTACAGGATTTCACAGGCGATCGTGAACTGGCCTCGTTCTTCTACCACCCCTATCTCGAATTCCCCTATATCCGTTTCCTTGCTGACGGCACTGTACATTATGAAGAGCATTCGCCCCTTAGAAGAATCATTCAGTCCTTTAATAGGGAGCGTAAATCGTTTGTGACCATAACCTCAATCTTGCCCTTCATACCGGATTTCAGGGAAACCCGATGGCAGGACAGGTCGACCATGAATCGCCCTAAGTTTCTGCACGCCACGAGGAAAGAGCAGCCGGATCGATGGATCGTCCGGGACGAGGCCAACAACCTATGGTACGCCGCTACTTTTGGGGTCTTGTCCCCCATTAAAATCCATAATGGCATACAGTATATACGCCCGCTGTTGGCAGACTGGCCGCTTTACCCCGGTGGAACTGCGATGGCAGGCGATTATGATGGAGATGGCAGCGTCGATGCGGCTGTATGGCATGCGGAGCTGGGGATCTGTGAGGTTGCCTTAGGTTCAGGCAGCCGTTTAGTACCATCGGGTCATTGGCTCTGTGAATTTGGAGCCGTGGACTGGAAAGCTCTTACGGGGGATTTGGACGGGGACGGCAGACATGATTTATTTCTATGGGACCCTGTCACAGGAAAAGCCGCCATTGCTTATAGCTCCGGGTGTCATTTTTATTCTCCCCTAATTCAGCATGAGGTTTCCGTACAGGGTGAAGGCGTGATTCCCTCCATAGGAGATGTGAATGGCGATGGACTGGATGACCTGGTTGTGTGGAACTCCGACTCAGGCACATGCCAGGTCTGGTTAAGCAGCGGAAAACAGCTCGTGGACGCCGGAAATTGGTATTCTGACAAAGATTCCATCGGTTCACCCATATCTGTGATGTTAGGTGACGTGGATGGGGATGGGCTGAAAGATTTGATTCTCGTTGAACATATCGTAGGGAAATGGCTCGTTCTCTATAGCTCGGGAACCGCCTTCGGGCGGCAGGAAGTACGGTTTGGGCCTTGGGTTGCCGGTGAATCAATGACACCTCTCATTGGCGATCTAACGGGCAATGGCCGTGTCAGTCTGCTGGCATGGTCTCCGAATCGGCTCGGCGGAACCTTGGACGCCGCCATCAATTCCAGGGACCGGACAATCGGATAAGGACATGATATACTTCTATACAACATAATCAGGTTTATTCAGAACTCGTGTATGCGGTCTGTCTTCTGAGAAAGTACGTCGATGGAAGTTATTCTTATAAGTTCTCATCTCTATACTTATTTCTATGTTCGGAGGAGAAATCATGTCATCCAAAAGCGAAAACCATACCAACAGCAATACAGCCAGTCCATCCCCTCCAGTCAAAATTGTGAAACCCAAGCTCCCCAAACAGCTTGAGCCTATGATTCTATCCGATGCCGGCGTTGACGATGAATCCTCGTTCATTCAATCCACTTGTCAGGACGAGACCCTGTCTTATATTTCAGCCGATAAGGTTCAATTCGATCAAATGATATTCCATAACGTTACGTTCCAGCACGTCACGCTCCACCATGCCGAACTAACGGATCTGGTATTTAACCATTGCGACTTGTCCAACGTAGATCTCAGTGAGGCCATTATGTACCGCGTACAATTCAATCATTGCAAAATTCTGGGGCTCGACTTGACGGCAGCCACCATCCGTAATGTCGTCTTCGATCATTGTACGGGCGACTACGCTACGTTCCGTTTTGCTAACATGAAGCAGGTGTCATTCCAATCCACCTCGCTCTTAAAGTCGGATTTTTATCATTCCGAATTAAGCAAGGTGGAATTTGTGGATTGTCAGATCGACCAATCGCAGTTCTCCGGTACGAAGCTTGCGGGGATCGACTTAAGCCGAACGGATTTCCATAATATTGGCGTGACCCTGGAGGATCTTCAAGGATGCATCATTTCACCGCATCAAGCTATCCCGTTAACCAAAATATTCGGTCTTGTCGTCAAAGAATGACCGTAAGTTATACGTGCTCTCAATAATCATCTTCGTTTATATGATGGACGTATCCGTGCGCAGCATAAAGCGGCTTACTCCGAGGTCCGCTTGGACCTTTCGGGTTAAGCCGCTTTTTAGATCATCCTGTTATTGATCAAGCGTATACTTCTGCAAATCAAGCGGCAGCGGTGCCGGGATGTCACAGGTGCTGACCATCTCATAGCGCTTGCCTTCATCGGAAGCATCATGGAATCCCCACATAGCTTCAAGCACATGGTAGGCAAGCTCGCCACTCGCACGGTGAGCTCTCCCGCTGCGGATAGCATAGGCCATATCCGCTGGGCCGATCCCTCTTGTATTCTCGTTATACCCCGGAAGCAATGGTTCTTCCGTCCACTCGGTTTCTCCGGTCAACCGATATTGAACCGAGCCGCCAAAGCCGTTGGGATCTGGGACGAGCATTGTACCCTTGGTGCCGTAGATTTCAATATTAGGAAGCGTGCTCCCTCCAAATACATCAAAACTCGTAATCAGTGTGCCAATCGCACCGTTATGAAACTCCATAAGTCCAGCCACGTGAGTAGGAATGTCCACCTGAATCTTCTGACCCTGTTTCTTCTCACTGGTAATCATCCGCTCCGTAAGGGCCGTTCCGGTCATGCCGCTAATACGGCGGATTGGTCCCAGCAGCTGAACCAGCGCTGTTAGGTAGTAAGGCCCCATGTCAAACATCGGACCACCGCCAGCGGCATAATAAAATTCCGGATCAGGATGCCAATGCTCGTGTCCGCGGCTCATCATAAATGCGGTCGCTGCAATCGGCTTGCCGATGCGTCCGTCTTCAATGAGTTTCAGTGCCGTTTGGATACCGGCTCCAAGGAATGTCTCAGGAGCACATCCGACAAGCAGCCCCTTGGACGCAGCCATATCCAGCACCGCCTTACCCTCTTCTCGGGTTACGCCAAGCGGCTTTTCCACGTACACATGCTTGCCGGCTTGCAGTGCATCCAGCATAATTTGCGCGTGAAGCGCAGGTATCGTCAGATTAATGACCAGCTCAATCTCCGGATCTGCAAGCAGTTCCTCGGTGGTGTATACATTCGGGATATTATACTTGGCAGCCTGTTCCTCGGCACGGGCACGATCGATATCCGCACAAGCCGTCAGTTCCAGGATATCGAACTTATGGCAGTTTTCCATATATATGCCGCTGATTTTTCCGCAGCCGATGATGCCAACCTTTACTTTCTTCATGATCCAAGTCTCCTTCTGCCTTATTGGCTGTCTCCCATGCCTGTGTAGCCTTGACCTTCCGTAAACACACTCATGTCCGAACCCGAATACAACGCTTTGCCTTCAGCAGCCCAAAGCAATCCCCTGCGCATCATTTCCTTCACCTGCGGCATCTCCACGATATCGGCATGATGGCCGAGGGAATTGTAATAGACCCGTCCATATCCCCAACGCTTCGTCCACGCCACCGGCATGTCGACCGCTTTGTTCAGCAGGTGTGGTCCGGCCGCAACCGGAAAACGAGTGGTTGCCAGCACTTCAACGGCCGGATCCACATGCAGATAATACTGCTCGGAGGCCACCGTGAAATCCTGCATTCCTGCTACCAGCGGGCTGGAGCTCGATTTAATCTCAACCCGGTATTTCACGCCGTCGTTGCCTGGATGCGCAACCCAGTTTCCTCCTGTCATGAACTGCCAATCCACATTGTTGCGGAACGAATCACACATGCCGCCGTGGCAGCCCGCCAAACCGGTTCCCTTCTGCACGGCAAGCGATACGTTCTCCACCTGCTCCTTCGATATTTCCCCCATCGTCCATACCGGCACGATCAGATCCAAGGCTTGAAGCTTCTCTGCATCATTAAAAACTTCCAGCGTGTCGGATACTTCTACCTCATATTGCTCATCCCGAAGCAATTCCGCGAAAATGCCGGCAACCTGCTCGGGTTCATGTCCGTCCCAGCCGCCCCATACAATTAAAGCCTTTTTCATGATAGCACTCCTTTTTTTATGTGTCCGGCTAAGATTGGCCGAATGACTTGATTACATTTCCGACAGCTGCACCCAGCGGCGCTCTTCAATGGATTTATCAACGGCTTCCAGCACTGCCTGACATTTCACGCCATCCTCGAAATTGGGCACAGGCTGCCTTCCTTCCGATATAGCGGTCGATAGCTCCAAAATTTCATGCGTAAAGGTGTGCTCGAAACCGATCGTATGTCCCGGCGGCCACCATGCTTCCATATAATCGTGAACGGGATCGGTTGCCAATACGCGGCGGAAGCCCTGAACGTCCTCAGCGTCGGATGTAAAGTAAACCTCCAGCTCATTCATCCGTTCAAAATCGAATTTAACACTGCCCAAGCTGCCGTTGATCTCAAAGGAGTTGGTGCTGCGGTGACCCGCAGCAAAGCGCGTCGCCTCAAAGCTGCCCAGCGCCCCGTTCTCAAAGCGGGTCATGAACAGCGTAGCGTCATCTACTGTCACTTTCCCCATGGGACCGCCTGTGCTTCCTTTTGCGCTTAACCCGGTCATTTCGCTGGCAATAGGACGCTCCTTGATAAAGGTCTCACTCATTCCAATCACTTCCTGCATATCGCCGACCAGATAATGGGCGAGATCGATCAGGTGAGCGCCAAGATCCCCGTGCGATCCGGATCCGGCCACTTCCTTCTGCAACCTCCATACCAACGGGAACTGCGGATCCATGATCCAATCCTGCAAAAACCAGGCGCGAAAATGATAGATCTGACCCAATCTTCCACTTTCAATCAGCTTCTTGGCCAGTCTTACGGCTGGCGAAAATCTATAGTTAAACCCGACCATATGGGTGATTCCCGCTTCTTGCGCAGCCTGCAGCATCTCTCTGGCGTCCGCCAAGGTCAAAGCAAGCGGCTTCTCGCAAAATATATGCTTGCCCGCCTTGGCCGCGGCAATGGCAATCTCCTTATGGGCATCGCTTGGAGCATTGATATCGATCAGATCGATATCTTCCCGATGGACAAGTTCCTTCCAATCGGTAACGCTTTCACTCCAGCCCAACTGATCCGCTGCTGCTTGCACGGCCGACACATTGCGGCCGCAGATTGCCACCATTTCAGGCTTCAGCGCCTCCGGAAAAAACATCGGAAGGCTCCGGTACGCATTGCTGTGAGCTTTACCCATAAATTTATAACCAACCATGCCGACACGTAATTGTTTCATCCTTCATTCCTCCTTGAATAAGGGTTCATTGATTTCGATGAAGCGAAGATCCACGGACTACCAGGCGAGTTGGCAGTTGGCGATGAAGCACTGCGTTCGTAACGGTACCTTCTGGCAAATCGGAGGCGTCCAGCATGCGAAGCACATGCTCCGCAGCAAGGCATCCCAGTTCATAGAACGGAACTCTCACGCTGGTAAGCGGCGGAGTACACAGCTCGGCGGCATCCGAATCGTCATACCCGACAAAAGCAGGCATTCGCTCTTCTGAAATGCCTAACGCACGCAGGCCCTGCTGAAGTCCAATCGCCATGCGGTCATTGGCGGCAAATACGGCTTCAATCCGGTCCAACTTCCCGGCGATTAACTCGGCTGCGGCATAACCGCTTTTGCGGCTGAAGTTGCCTTCGAACAGCAAGGATTCATCCAGCACGATTCCCGCTTCATTCAGTGCCCGGGCGTACCCCTTCAACCGGTCGCGACTGTTGGAATACTGAGGTGGCCCATTCAGAAAAGCAATCTTCCGGAATCCCTGCTGCGTCAAGTGATGAACGGCTTGATAGCTTCCATCCACATGATCGGCATCCATAACGTGAAACGCCTCACCGTCAAAGTATTGATTAATCAGGCAATAGGGTTGATCCGCTTCACTCAACTGTTTGATGGCCGCACGTTCGCTTTCATCATCCCGGGCGCCCAGAATAATGCAGGCATCAACTTTCTGGGTTCGGAACAGGTTCAAGTAGTCCATCGAACCGCCAGGCTCGCGGAACAGCATCAACAGGTCATATTGACTCTCCAACGCCTTACTGCCAATACCGCTCAATATTTCGGAAAAATAGTAAGCGGAGAATATACGAGCCTTCGGCAGATAGGGCATAACGACGCCCAGGTTACCGCTTCTTCGACGGGCAAAACTTCGGGCAAGCGCACTCGGGGTATACCCGAGCTGATCCGCCGCTTCCAGCACCCGCTGCTTGGTCTCCTCCTTGATTGGTCCGACCCCGTTCAGTACACGGGATACCGTTGCTTCCGAAACGCCGGCAAGCTGTGCAACTTCTTTACGACTAGCGATATTCATCAAGCCTCCTGCAATTTATGTACGCGCGTACATTTTCTCATGGAGCCTTACTGTTGTCAACCGCCTTGATCTAATTTCATGTATAATAGGGCACCCAGAACGCTGCTGCGGTTCTCCATGATCCTGATGCCGATCAATCCTCGGCGGTACCATCATGCTTCTGCGATAATCTCATACTGCTTCTAGTATTAGAGCGTCCGCATCCATTATCCTTTGTTGCGAACGTTCTTTTTCTGTCCTCCTGATATCCTCCGATTTCATGCTGCAAAATTGTTCTTGCACCATCATTTGAGATATGCAATAATCATCTCCAGACACTTATTAAACTCGTTTAAAAAGAGGGGTAGTGGTGATGACAACGCGCAAAGAAGCTTTACCCACACCGCAATCCATGAAATACGCCGTGCGGCGCGCGCTCCGATCTTCCCTGCTGGAGCTCGGCAGTGGAACCAAAGCGGAGCTAAGTGATCGGCTCGGCATCAGCTTTCCTACGGTGAGCAAAGTTCTGGAACAGATGGCGCAGGAAGGCGAGGTCACCCTGCTCGGACTGGATGAGTCCAGCGGCGGCAGGCGTGCAAACCGCTACGCTTTTAACCCGGACTATATGCTGGGTCTCGCCGTTTATTATGAGAAGGAGCAGAGCGTATATACCATTATTAATTGGAACGGCGATCTGATCGAACGGAAAGCTGAAGACGGCATACTCCAGCTTGGACCGGAAGCGCTGGCTTCCCAGCTAGGAAGCTGGATCCACCGTTATCCTAAGATCCGCTCGATTGCGGTCGGCATGCCGGCTGCGGTGCGAGATGGCGTCATTTTTCACGTACCGCTGTACGGGACATTTCAGGATTACGACCTCAAATCTTACCTGGAGAACCTGTTTTCCATTCCTGTCATCGTGGAGAATGACATGAATGCGGCCGTGCTTGGCTATCAGAATTTGAGCCGCTCGGAGGAAGCTTCCCTGGTATACGTGTATCTGGGACATAATGGTCCGGGGGCGGGGCTGCTGATCAATGGAAACGTCGTTCGGGGCAGGACGTTCTTCACGGGTGAGATCGGCTATGTACCGATGAGCAAAGACAACAATTTTCATGATGTATTGGAACGTAAAAGTTCCGTCATGAGCAGTCTCATCGAGCCGGATGAGGAGCAAATCGATGCGTTAAGCCGATTAAGCGCCGCCTTCACCGCGATTCTCAATCCGGATGCCATTCTGTGGTGTGAGCATAACCTCCTGCCCTCCACCCTGCTCTCCGTTAAAGACCGGGCTTCCGCCTACGTACCGAAGCGGCATCTGCCCGAAATGCTGCTTCGCGAGTGGGAACATGACTATATAGCCGGCCTGCAACGGCTTGCTCTGGATATGATGATATCCGATACAAGTGCAATGTAAAATTCAACGATGACGATTGGGGAATAACCGTGAATACAGACCTTCAAACGAAAGCAAAACCTAAATTCAGCAAAGACTACACCCTTCATTTGGCAACCATCTTTCTCGGCTTTATCATTTTCGGAATATCGGAAAATATTAAGGGACCCGCCATTCCAAGAATTCAATTCGACTTCAACCTGGATGAAATGCAGATCGGTACCTTGCTATCGCTGAACGCGCTCGGGTACTTAATTGCCTGCTCTTTCACCGCGCTGTTAACCCGGAAGATCGGGATCAAGTGGGTCAGCATGGCTGCCTTCGGTTCGATGGCTCTCTCGGGTGTGTTCATCTTCCTGTCGCACAGCTACCCAATGTTTACCGCGTCCTACTTCTTCATGTACATTGGAAACGGTATGCTGGAGATCGGCCTCGCTATATTGGCGGCCCGGATCTTTGTGCGAAACACAGGCACGATGATGAACCTGTCCCATTTCTTCTACGGAATCAGCTCAACCGTGGCGCCAATGATTGCATCCGGCCTCATGACCGTAAGCGTGTTTAATTACACGCTGGACTGGCGAGGCATGTATCTGGCTATGCTGATGTTATCCATACTGCCGATGATCCCGGCACTCATGAGTAAGTTCCCCGGTGACGATCTGTCCGAAACGGAACGAACTCCGCTTAAGTTATTAGTTAAAGATCCCGCGCTGTGGCTGGTCGTCATGATTCTATCCTTCGGTGTCGTATCGGAGATGGCGGTTGGCGGTTGGCTCGTAAACTTTCTTGAAAAATCATACAAATGGGAACCTACGGCAGCAGCCGGGATGCTGTCCGCCTTCTTCCTCTGCTTCTCGGCAGCACGCCTGCTGCTTGGCCCGATAACGGACCGGATCGGCTTCACGCTGTCCATCATCATCCTGTCGGCGTTGACCGGAGTATGTACGTTTGTCGCAATCTTTGGCGGGGAATCCTATGCCTTCCTGTTTGCGGCTGCCGGTATTGGAATTGCTCCGATTTATCCGACGGTCATGGCTCTTATTGCCAAAAGATATCCGAACGAGAGCGACACCGCGATTACGTTCATCGTCACGATGATGGGAGTCGGCAGCGTTATCGGCAACTACGCAATCGGAGCGATCACGAACGGATTCAAGCAAATGTACGGCAGCGGGACAGAGCTCGGATTGCTGCGCGGGCTGCAGGCTGGCTATGGCTTTATCGGATTGTGTGCCATCCTATGCTCACTCTTCGGCATCATTCTGTACCGTTATTTAAAAGTTCGTAAGCAATTGGTTTAATCCTATGAACACTAAAGGGAGCCCTCTCATGAGTACAAGAGGGCTCCCTTTTATTCATTATTATCGTTTGACTACCCACCTCATTAGCCTAAGTCCGGTTGATCAACAAGTTCGATGCTTGCTGTTTCGGTATGATGCAGCTCAAACACCAAGATTTCATTACGCCCCTGCTTCAGCAGCGGTCCAGGCAAATAAAGCGCTGCTTGCGGTCCTTGTTCCCAGTAACGCCCCAGGTTAAATCCATTGACCCAGACGACCCCTTTTCCCCATCCGTCCAAGCGGATAAACGTATCGCCAATGTCATCCACCGAGAATTCACCCCGATAGAAGGTAGGGCGATTCCGCTGTTCAAGCGGACCCGCAAGCGGTTGAAACGGTGCCGCATTCGGATTCTCAAGCGGCAAAGGATAGATGCTCCAGTCATACAGGAACTGGTTGTTCATCCGGACTCCCTCAGTGATTCCTTTATTGTCCTTCAGCTTCGGGCCGTAATTGATACGCCCCATATTCTCGACAACGATCTCAAGCCGAGCCCCGGCTGCCGGAACATCGATCTGCAGGGCTTGGGAATTCCAGCGTTCAACCGTCCCCTGATACTTACCGTCCAGGAATACCTGTGCCCGGTCATGCACCTCTTGCAGATACAGCGATTCTCCTTGACGAGGTCCGGAGATATCCGTTGCGTAAACGATGAAGCCATAGCTTTGGCCCAGCAGTTCCATCGGTACAGGTGTCGTACGTTTCACCGGCTCGGATAGAACCGGCAGATGCTCCAGCAAGTCGGCATAATGCGTCATGCGAACCGAACCATAGCTATTTTTCTTGATGGGCTGAGGCAGACTTGGGAAATCCGAGAGCTCTTTCCCCTGATGCTTCGCAATCACGCTGCGAATGGCCTCGTATTTAGCTGTCACATCCCCGCACTCCGAGATAGGGGCATCATAATCGTAGCTAGTTATCGTGGGCTCGTACTTCTCGTGAAAATTCGCCCCGTTATAAAATCCGAAATTCGTTCCGCCATGAAACATGTAGAAGTTCACGGATGCATTCAAGTCCAGCATCTCCTTGAACACGGCGGCGGCATCTTCCGCGTCACGGGTATGATGCGGTTTCAGCCAATGATCAAACCATCCATTCCAGTATTCCATGCACATCAGAGGGTCTTCCGCCCGATATTCCCGCAGTTTAGCAAAAGCCTCCTCGGTTCTTGAACCAAAATTGACGGTGGCAAGCACGCCCGGAACGGTTCCGCCTTGCAGCATGCCGTCCGTGGGACCATCCGAAGTGAACAGCAATACGTCTACGCCCCGCTTGATCAAGCCATCCTTCAGATACTCCAGATATGCCGTATCATTTCCGTAGCTCCCGTACTCGTTCTCGATTTGCATGGCAATTACCGGACCTCCATTGGAGGTTAATAACGGAACCAGACGCGGAATCAGTTCATCATAATAACGGTCAACCTTCTCCAGATACACCGGGTCCATGCACCGCAGGTGGATATCCGGATACTGCAGCAGCCAGGACGGAAGCCCGCCAAATTCCCATTCTGCGCATATGTAAGGGCTTGGCCGAAGTATCACATGCAGCCCGAGATCACCGGCGATTTGGACGAATCTCTCCAAGTCGGCGATACCATCAAACATAAAATGTCCTTCCTTGGGTTCATGCAAATTCCACGGAATATAGCTTTCCACGGTGTTCAATCCACAGCTTTTCAGCTTCATCAGCCTGTCTTCCCAATATTCCGGTACGATCCGAAAATAATGTACGGCACCCGACAGAATCTGGATCGGCTCATCCCCGAGCACGAACTGTTGATTAACCGCTTTCAATTGAGCTTTCATAACCTGTTTCCTCCCTGCTCGTATCATTTCGCTTTCTATTATCATCATCTATCAAAAGCTCGTGCTGCTCAATCTCCAAATGGATCATTCTTTATACCTTTTGTGCCGAATATTCAGAATTGCTAGCTCCTATTATGATAATATATATGGCATAATCACTGGAATTTTCGATGCCAAAGGAGTCTGAAGATGACGGATATCGCTTTTCGCTTTCCAAATATGATTCACACGCTTCAAGTAACAGGATGCCTCTTTGACTCCCAGCCACCCGGATGGAGTTATCCGAGGCATCATCATCATCTGTTCGAGCTGCTGTACTGTCTGGAGGGCGCGGTCCTGCAGGAAATTCATCGGGAGTCCTTCACGCTGCGGCAAGGGGAATGGCTTCTGATTAAATCCGGGGTGCCCCATCAAACCTCCAATCTGGCGAGCGGTCCGTATGGATACTTCAACGTTCATTTTGATCTCGATGATCAGGAAATTCGGAGTTTATTGTCCGCCGCCCCTTACCGCCACATTCGCCAGCAGGAAAGCGAACACAGCAATCTGAAGGGATACGTCCAAGAGCTGGAGGGAATCGTTCGGCGCAGTCAACCGGCAGCCCATTCGCTTCACCCGGAGAACCCGAGAGCCCAATACAATCTCACCTTTGAAGACAGGCTGCTGCTCCAGTCCTATACATTGCTCATCATCCACGATGTACTTTCACTTCTGAAGGTGCAGGATGAAGTCAAGCTGCCTTCGTCTACACAGTCTGCAGCAGGCTCGCATAAACCGTCTTCCTTGCTTGCTGTCGATGCGGCGCATGCCATTGAAGAAAAATTATCTTCGGGACTCACAGAGGAAATCTCTGTCGCAGCGGTATCCAAAGAGCTTAATTTAAGCCGCAGCCAATGCAGCAAGCTGTTTCGCCAAGTATACGGAATCTCGCCAAGACAATATATCAGCCGTCAAAAGCTCACCATGGCCAAGGAACTGCTGGTCACGACCCATCTGCCAATGACGGCGATTGCCGACAAACTCGGTTTTCGCTCAGCCAGCCATTTCTCAAGACAATTCCGTCGCTGGACCGGACAGTCGCCGACGGAATACCGCCCCAGGCACTAAATAGTGGAATTTGATTATTTTTAGTAAGTTACTTGACAATTAACAGCATAATTGAGTATGATACAATCTATAGTTTCAGCTATACAAAAGTTAGTTGATAACAATTAAAAACAAAAACAAGGAGCTGTTACCATTCATGCGTAGTTATTCTTCTACGGGTACATTTATTATTCGGGTTATTCTGGGGGTCATCTTTTTGGCTCACGGTTTGGATAAATTCCAGAGCGGCATCGGAAATATCGAGGGCTTTTTCGCAAGTTTGGGTATCCCCGCATTCATGGCAACCGTTGTGGCCATTATCGAAATTGTAGGTGGTATTGCACTGATTATCGGTTTGGGAACGAGAATTGCCTCCCTTGTTCTTGGCGTTGTGCTTGTCGTTGCTATTTTCCAGGCCAAGCTGGGCATGGGCTTCCTAAATGGCTATGAATTGGATATAGCGCTGCTGGCAATGGCTGTTCACCTTGCCCTTAGCGGCAGCAGCCTTCTCTCGGTTGATTCATTGTTTAGCAAGAAGAACAAAGCCTAAAGTAACGCAAAGGTTTGACGGTAATCCGAGGCGACGACCTCATGAAAGTAAGACGTCTATCGACGTATTCTCAAAGAAAACAGACCGCGTTTAGCGGTAGTTTCTTTTGCGATATCAGGCAGCAGATCCTCCGAAGTTTATACTTTCTGATATCTTAGAAAAAGCCGTACCTGACGATCAGTCTCCCATGATGCTGATCCAGGTACGGCTCTTTTTATAACATTTTTATGAAAAGTTGCTGCCGCCCGTTTCTGCCGCTAAAGCCGAATTCCTTTGCAATCTCAGGAGCGTAAACGACAACCCTGCGGATATCGCAATACAGATTGAACCTGCAATGTACACCATGCGAATGCCGAGTGTATCCGCAATTAAACCAATTATGGCAATTGATAAACTCGTTACCGTGGATAGCAAGATATCACGCGAAGCGTAAATTTTCGGCAGCATCTCTTGATTTACACTGGATTGGAGCGCGGTTTGCTGCGCCACATCCCGCAGCTGATAGGCTGGTCCCATCGCAATGCACAGGATCAAAGCCACGATCGGGATACTGTTCAGGCCATACCACAGGGTAAGCAAACTGAACACCGCTGAACCTACAGCCATGCATGGAATCAAATTTTTCTGGATAAAGGAAGACAGCAGCAGCATTAGCAACCCGCCCACAATGGCGCCGACATAATAACTGGCGTTAATGAATCCCCACCAAGCTTCGCCTTGATGCAGCACTTCCTTGACATACACCAGCGTGATCGCTCCCACCCAGATGGTTCCAGCAATTCCTTCAATCATATCCATCATCGTGACGATTCTTAATGTAGGATTTCTCCACAGGTAAAACCAGCCTTCACGAATCACTTCCCAGCTTGGTTTCGCTCGTCCAGCTGCAGCCGGTTCCTTCGCCTTCATGGAGCGCGCTGCGATCCAAAGGGACAAGACGGATACCCAGATGAGTACGCAGCTCATGATTAAAGTCGGCATATGTCCAAACCGTACAACTAGAAAGCCCGTAAAGGTATATCCTGCAATCTGCAAGGATTGGCTAGTCACGGATAGTGAGCTGTTGGCCTTAACCAATCGGTCAGGTGCAACTAATCTCGGAACCATGGACTGGATGAGCGGGTTTCCCCATCCTTCGGTAAAAGCAATGAACAAGATAAACATACATAGTATGGAAACCTGAGATGATATGTATGGGAATGCAATGACCAATGCGGTTAACAACAGAGCTTTCATGACTTGAAGCCTTACCAGAGGCTTGGAGAAGCCGAATTTCTCCATGACAAGCGGAGCCGTAAGACCGGCGACAAACCTTGCGACTGCGTTAAACAGCGGGAACAACGCGGCGATAAAGGCCGATCCGGATTCTTGATACATAAAGGTAGTCAGTACCATGATGTAGACAACGCCTGCCAGTGAAATGCTCGAGTGCGCGGTCCAGTAGTATAGAAAGCCTCCTCTTTTCATGTTCACACCCTATCCTGATGATCTTTTTTCTAATAGTCATAACATAGGTTAAAAGCTTCTGTAAAGATGTGGAAGTCTCCCATACTAAAAAAGCCTGCTCCCACGATCCATCCATGAGAGCAGGCCTGACTATAATCTGCTATGAAGCGCTACTGGCAACAAACCAACGGTCTTGCCCCGGATAAGGGCATCGCTTGTCTTTCAGCTTTGCAGTGATCTGTACGATGCAGCCACACAGCGTGCACGTCGTGTCCCCTTGCAGCTTTGGGCAAGAGAAGCACGCACGCAGACGGGCGTCATACTCACCATCCGACACGCACCGGTCAGACGCAAACATGGGAGATGATAGGACGCGTGTAATTTGTTCATCGTTAACCTGGTAATCGTCATGACAACCTTTACACCGATTATCCGCCATCACCTTCGTTTATCCTGCCGTGATCTCGAGAACGGTAACGGACATCGGTGCCAGCTTCGCACGCAGAACGTCGCCTTCCTGTTCAAATGCATGGAATGCTGCTGGTCTCAGGGTCCCCGGCGATTCAAAGGTGTTATGAGCGTCCAGCGAATCAGAGGCAAGCTGCTGGCCTACGATCTTGGACACCACTCCGCTTAATCCCCGTAGCTGAATCGTCACATCACTTTGCTCCATGTGGCTCACATTACACAGGCTCACATGGATTTTGCCAGCTTCATCCTTCGAGGCCGTTACGGATACTTGCGGAATCTTCTCGCCGTCCATCTCGTAATCGGCGCCGCTGTAGTTGGTTGCCAAACGTTCTGCATCCTGATGCACTTTATACATATCAAACACATGATAGGTCGGAGTCAGGATCATCTTCTCGCCTTCGGTCAAAACGACAGACTGAAGGACATTGACAACCTGCGCAATGTTCGCCATGACCACCCGATCATTATGCTCGTGGAAGATATTCAGCGTTAACCCCGCCACCAAAGCATCACGGATCGTATTCTGCTGATACAGGAAGCCCGGGTTGGTGCCAGGCTCTACATCAAACCAGGTCCCCCACTCATCTACAATGAGGCCAATCCGCTTGTTAGGATCATACTGGTCCATGATCGCCGAGTGTCTGGTAATCAATTCATCCATATGAAGCGCCTTCTTCATCGTGGTGAACCATTCCTGTTCGCTGAATCCGGTAGCAGCGCCTTTGCCTGTCCAGAATTCGCCCGGAATCGTGTAATAGTGAAGACTGATAGCATCCATGAACGGATGCGCTTCTCTCATCACGGTTTCCATCCAGCGGTAATCATCCACGTTCGGGCCGCAGGCAATCTTGTAGATCTTGTTATCGCCATAATTGCGAACATAAGTCTGATAGCGT
Organism: Paenibacillus sp. ISL-20; assembly: GCF_018613005.1. Lineage (NCBI taxonomy): Bacteria > Bacillati > Bacillota > Bacilli > Caryophanales > Paenibacillaceae > Paenibacillus > Paenibacillus sp. ISL-20. The sequence goes on along the minus strand of NZ_JAGGRD010000001.1, from coordinate 126,665 downwards.
CTGTATAGGTCCGCATAATACTCCGGCCGCATATTGCCGCCACAGCCCCAGTTCTCATTCCCAACGCCAAAATATTTCACATTCCATGGCTTCTCGCGGCCATTCTCCTGACGCCACGCAGCCATCGGCGACACGCCATCGAAGGTCATATATTCAACCCATTCCGACATCTCCTGCACGGTACCGCTGCCGACATTGCCGGATATGTAAGGTTCGCAACCCAAGAGCTCGCAAAGACGCAGGAATTCGTGCGTGCCAAAATGGTTGTTCTCTACAACGCCGCCCCAGTGCGTATTGACCATTTGCTTCCGATTCTCGCGCGGACCGACGCCGTCCTTCCAGTGGTACTCGTCAGCAAAACAACCGCCGGGCCAGCGCAGCACCGGTATGTTAAGCTGTTTCAGCGCCTCCAGCACATCGTTGCGGATCCCCTCCGTATTCGGAATCGGTGAATCCTCACCCACCCATATGCCCTCATAAATGCAGCGGCCCAGATGCTCGGAGAAATGACCATAAATATTGCGGTTAATTTTACCTTTGGATACATCCGAATGAATGGTAATAACATGACTCATGACTTATTCCGCTCCTCGCTGTTTTTTATAGATGTTTATATGAAATAGTTTAACAAACTTTAAAATAATGATATCGACCAAACTGGATTCCGTCAACCCGTAATTTAAACGCTTTCACGAAACAGCCTTATTTTTCGCCAAAAAAAGACCGGCCCAAAGTCGATCTTGCGATCGGGCTCTGAGCCAGTCACTGTTCAACGCGTCGCCCGAATTAAAAATTCCCGGGTCCGCTCTGCCTTCGGTTGGTTAAATATTTGATCCGGCGTGCCGGATTCGACGACCTGTCCGTTATCCATGAAGATAATTCGGTCTGCCACTTCTTTGGCAAAACTCATCTCATGCGTCACGATCACCATCGTCATATGCTCCTCGGCCAGCTGCTTGATGACCGCCAGCACCTCGCCTGTCAGCTCGGGATCCAGCGCCGATGTCGGTTCATCAAACAGCATAATGTCCGGATTCATCATCAGCGCTCTCGCAATGGCCACACGCTGCTTCTGCCCGCCCGACAAATTCCCAGGGTATACATCCGCCTTATCAGATAAACCGACCTTCTGCAGAAGCGCGGCGCTGTTTAACCTAACTTCTTCCTTCGATTGTTTCTTCACATGTTTGGGCGCCAGCCCCAGATTCTCCTGTACCGTGAGATGAGGAAACAGGTTGAAATGCTGGAATACCATACCCATCCGGGCTGTGATCACTTTGATCTGCGGCGGGCTGACATACACGCCATCCTTCACGAGATATTGATCCTGCAGCTTGATCGAGCCGCCGTTGATCTCCTCCAGATGCACCAGGCTCCGGAGCATGGTGCTCTTACCCGAGCCGGAAGGTCCGATGACGGCAATCACTTCATTCTTCTGGATCTCAAAGCTGACGTCCTTCAGCACGTCCAGCTGGCCGAAGGATTTTTTTACATGGGTTACTTCGATAATTGCCATTACACGACAGTCCTTCTATTCATATTTAAATCGGCGTTCCAGAAACTTAAACAACATGGTTAACACTAGCGTCATCAGTAGATAAATAACACCCGCGATGAAAAACGGCATAATCGTAAAATCGCGATTGACCGCCGTATAGGCGAAGTGCAGCAGCTCCGGAACCGCCACGGCATACAGCAGCGCCGTATCTTTCACCAGCGTAATGGACTCGTTGGATACCGCCGGCAGGGCCACGCGAAACATTTGGGGCAGAATCACTTTCGTGGTCGTTTGCCAGCGGTTCAGGCCCAGCACCTTGGACGCTTCGTATTGACCCTTGTCAATCGCCAAGAGACCTCCCCGGAAGATTTCCGCAAAATAAGCAGCATAGTTTAGCACAAAAGCCAAGGATGCGGCTACAAAACGGTCCAAAACGAGATATTCGCCGATCACGGGCAGCACCGGCAGCCCGAAGCAAAAGAACAACAGCTGCAGCAGCAACGGGGTACCACGAAAAACATAAATATAGGCATTGGCCAACCAAGCCAGCGGCTTGATTGCGCTTCGAACCATTAACGTGAACACAAACCCGAGCGGGATCGAGACCAGGATGGCAATTAAAAACAACAGGATCGTTGTCTGTGCGCCCTCCAGCATCGGTTTGCCGATTTGAACGATGTAATCCATACTCATATACTCTTAACTCCTAATGGAAAAACTTCTTGAGATGCTTGAAGTTCTTCAAAAATATCGTAGACCCATAGCAGGGAACACAAAACCGGAGCCTTTGGTCAAAGTCCGGTTTCTGGGAATACCTATGGAAGGATGAATAGCCATCCTTGTGGGAACATCCTACTTCAACACTTTGTTTTCGCCAAACCATTTCTCGGAAATCTTGGCTGCCGTACCATCGGCATTCATGTCGTCCAGTGCTTTTTGCAGACTTTGAAGCAGCTCCTCGTTGCCTTTCTTAACTCCAATGCCGTACTGCTCTGGTGCCAGGGATTCCTCGAGAATCTTATACGTTCCTTCTTCCTTGGACATGAAGTATTTCATCACGACTTCGTCTATGATCACAGCCTCTACGCGTCCATTCTTCAAATCGCTCAGAGCCAGCATATTGTCAGGGTATTCGTTGGTCTTCTTCACTTGCGCGTGAATCTCATTGGCACTTAACGCATCGGCAGCTGAGGATAGCGACTGCAACCCGACCTGTTTGCCTGCCAAATCGCTGATCGAAGTTATATCCGAATCAGCCAGCACGGCGACGACCTGGCTATTCTCCAGATAAGGCTTGGTGAACAACACTTTCTCCTTGCGCTCATCAGTAATGGTATAGCCGTTCCATATCAAATCAATACGGCCGCTGCTCAGTTCGGACTCCTTCGATTTCCAGTCAATGGGTTGAAACTTGATTTCCTTGCCCATCTTCTCGGCGGCTGCACGAGCATAATCGATATCAAAGCCAACAATTTCATTGCTCTCGTCACGAAAACCCATGGGCGCGAACTTGTCGTCAATCCCGACAACCAGCTCATTGCCATCGCTTGCTGAGCTTGAACAGCCGACTACGGTTAATAGAAGCATGAAGCCTGCTAATACGGATGCTATCTTTTTCACCAAAAAATCCCCCTCGTAGACATTAAACGCAGCCATATTCAGGATGTATAGGAATCCGTTTCATATGCAAACTGCTTTTTCACTTTAATACGTTATCAAGACTCCATGATACCATATTAGCAGAGAAGAGTCGATAGTTTCATAGAATGGTCAATTTTCACCATTTGACCAGAAATTTATGTATTTTCATCCTATATTAAGGTTACTTTAAGGATGATTTCAGTTTAGCAGGAAAGAATGATGAACTGTAAGACCAACATCAAGAAAGGCGGTAAACAACAATGACAACCCACTTGAAGTCAGTGAAGCGGCTGGTGCTTGTCGCCATCGCTGTAGTCATGGGCCTCGCTTATCTTCCCGTCTCGGTCTCAGCGGAACCGATTGGACAGCAAACAGAATCACCGGCTGTTCCTTCGTCCAAAGACGAACGCGGGCAATATAAACCAGGTCATATGTTCAAGGCAATCTCCCAGTTTCTGAAGCTGGAACCGCAAGTTCTTCAGGATAAACTCAAAACCTCGACACTCGCGGAAATAGCCAAGGAACAAGGTATATCTAGAGATGCCATGAAAGCCAAGATCGTTGAGCTGTTGAAGGATAAAATCGCCTCGCATCCGAAGCAACTGGGTAAATCCATCGATTACTCCGCTGCCGCAGACAAGCTGCTTGACGCCAAAGGCGGATGGCATAAGCAGCGGATGCATCAGCGTCATGGCCGTTTAATCTCGGATAGCGTCGAGTTGGCCAAGCTTCTGAAGACGACGCCGGAAGCACTCAAGCAGTCGCTCCAATCCGGAAAATCATTGGCTCAGATCGCGAAGGAGCAAGGCGTGCCCGTCCAGTCCGTCATTGATCAACAAGTCCAGGCACTCACCAAGCGACTGGATCAGAAGTTGACCGAAGGCAAACTGACGAAGGAAGAATACGAGGAGCGCAAATCCAAGATTGCTCCGTTCGTCAGCGATGTGGTGAATGGTAAACTCAAACCGATGAAACACAGTCGGTAAAGTACCCGCTTGCGCTTAACCGTTGTCATTGGACAGCACAAGAGCCGCTACAGCGGTTAGGAATAACCAATGGAGCGGCTCTTTATCATCCGTTTATTCTATTTATCATCCATTTAAGGCACGTATTGCTGGATCATCTTCACAACGACGCCATCTTCGACGGTGATATGAAATGGAAACCATTTCATATCTACGATATCATCCTTTTTGTAGATGTCCGTGAATTTGTCCAGACTTACCAGCTGGTTCCAGGAAATCTGGGCATCCTCATACCGTCCGGTATGATCGTACAACTGAAGCAGCACTTCTGCATCGCCTGCCACAGGAAGTTCAATCTGTTCTTCCGTATCGTTTATGATATAATAGCCGTCCAGAGCTTCCGTCATCTCAGGGTCCTGTTCCCGTTCGCGGAATACCTGATTCGCTTCCTCTCCCTCATACCATTCAATCGGATCTACTTGCAGATAGACCTTGCCGTCTCTAATCTCAAGGCCGTTGATGTAGACAGCTTCCTGATTCGAAGCTTTCGGAACCGGCTCATAATTGTTGCCTGAGGCTACGCCAACGGTTGTCATCATGATCAGTACAAGCAGCATCATTGCTCCCAATTTCCAAGCCGACTTCTTCATCTTCTCATCGCTCCCTCTTCATCCTTCTATTAAATAGATTCAGCTCGTGAACCCGACTTAGTGTACATTAAACATCATTAACCTAATTCCTGGATATTTGAAACGTATATGTATTTTATCATTCATATCTTTATTATACGAACCCATTTGGTAAAAAGGATGTCAATTCGATGTAAATTCATTACAATATTTCAATCTTCGTAAGCGCTTAACATTCGTGGGCGTTGAAGGGTCTTCTAATTATGGATGAACCCGGAAATACACACAATAAAAAACAAGCCCTCCCCGCTGATTCCTCAGTCGATGGTCAGGCTTGTTGATACTCATCCAGATATTATTGATTGAATGCTTCGGTCAGAACAGGAACGATCTGCGATTTGCGGGAAACCACGCCTTTAAGCAGGGCCTTGTTCTCCGACAGAGACACATTATATGCTTTCTCAACGGCTTTGGACTCTTTACCGAGTGCAAGAGCGATTGAATCGTTGTTCAGAATATCTGTCACGACGAAGACGAACAGATCAAGATTTTTGTCGGCGATAATCCCTTGAATCGCATCTTCGAGTTCGGCTTGACGGGACAATACATCATTGGTATCGACCGCGTTAACCTGTGCGATTTCCACTTTGGCTCCGCCCATTTGAAATTCCTTGGCGTCCAGGGAGATTAATTGCGCGATGGTTTTGTCGCTCAGATCGGCGCCTGCCTTAAGCATCTCCAACCCATAGCTGTCTGCATCCACGCCAGCGATCTCAGCCAGCTCGCGAGCTGCTGCGATATCTTCGTCCGTGCAGGTTGGGGATTTGAACAACAAGGAGTCCGAGATGATGGCGGACAGCATCAGACCAGCAATTTCTTTACGAACGGCTACGCCTTTTTCCTTGTAGATCTTGTTCAGAATGGTGGCTGTGCAGCCAACAGGCTCAGCACGGTAGTACAACGGGTGGCTTGTCTCAAAATTCGCGATACGGTGATGATCGATAACCTCGATCACGCGAACCTGATCAATGTCGCTTGCGCTTTGCTGACGCTCGTTATGGTCCACGAGAATAACGTCTTGCGCTTCGCTTGCAACTGTCTCAACGAAACGAGGCGCTTCTACCTTAAAGTAATCGAGCGCATATTGCGTTTCACCGTTAACGTCACCAAGACGTACGGGCTCAGCGGAAAGGCCGAGCTGGTTCTTCAAATCAGCATAAGCAATAGCAGAGCAGATCGTGTCCGTATCCGGATTTTTGTGTCCAAAAATTAATGTTTTTGCCATATATAATGCCCCTCTCGCAACATAAATTTCATCGTTTATATCGATAAACAGATGATCACCTATCTGATTATATCGTTAAATTCTACTTATTCCAATTCCTTTACAGAGATTATTTTCAGGTCGTGTTTATACCAGTACAATTTCAGGTTCCGGAACGAATCCGAAATGGTTGTTAATCGAATCCGAGATCAGATTCATCAAGTACAGGATGTCGGTTGCCTTGGCATGCTTCTGGTTCAGAATCATGTTACCGTGATGCGGAGAAATGATTGCGCCGCCATATTCGGTTCCTTTCATATTCAGCTGATCCACGAGCGAGCCGACGGCTACCCCATAATCATAATTATTTTTGAATACGGAACCGCAGGACGGGTAATCGAAATGGCGTTTACTCGTCCGGTACTTGATGATGTCAAGCATTGACTGCGGCGTCTCGATTCCTCTTCCTGCTAACGCGTGCACCTCGCCCAGGAAGAATGAGAAAAAGGACGGCAAGGATGATGGATGGCTGCCGCGGGTCTTCCATTCTGTAAGCAGTTCGGACGTCATGCTGATCTGCTCCTCCGAGCTGACCGGAATATTGAGATCGGCGCCAACTATGATCCAAGGGTGCTGCTGGAAAATGGATTGCTTGTATGCAAATAAACAGTCCGCCAGGGGAATGGACTGTACCTTTAAGCTCGAATCCGTTGTATCGATATAATAAACCGTGTCCAGAATATCGCAGATTTGGCGCGCATTATATTTGGCATTCATATAGATGCCGGCCCCTACGCAGCCTGGCAGCAAAAAAGTAAAGTCGAGCAAATCCGTTCCACCCATTAAACCCATCAAGGACAGTAGCGACATGGGCGCGCCGGATGAAACGTACCATTTATCTCCTGACACCCGAAGATCCACCAGGTTTTTGAGCGATATAAACACCAGATCATGGTTCGGTTCATCCGGGAACAGGATATTGGAGCCCATCCCGAAGATGTACCATGGCATCCCGCGTTTCCTGCAGTCCTGCAGCAGATCCGCCAGGTCATTTGCCGTTTCAGGCATGGCCAGATAATTGGCTGAACCGCCGATCCCATACGTAGAAAAAGCAGACAGCTCCACATTGCGCTTGCACAATCGGTCGATAGCAGATGTATGTAAAGTCATCGTAGACATGTCACTCCCTATTCTTCACATTAGGCACAACATTCCTTACTAAATGTGGGGATGTTACATCATTATGATCCATCTGCTTAGGCGGTGTCAATCTGGAGTGGAATCCTGGCTAAATAGCAAAAAATCCCTGGATTACAGCCATTAGACCGTAACCAAGGGATTCATTCATGATCTCTTTATTCGTGCCCAGGATTTATTCGAGGAAATCCTTGAGACGTTTGCTGCGGCTCGGATGACGCAATTTACGAAGCGCCTTCGCCTCAATCTGCCTGATGCGTTCACGCGTAACGCCGAACACCTGCCCTACTTCCTCCAGGGTGCGGGTCCGACCATCCTCAAGTCCAAAGCGCAGCCGGAGTACATTCTCTTCACGCTCGGTGAGCGTATCCAGCACTTCCTCCAGCTGTTCCTTCAGCAGCTCAAACGCCGCGGCATCTGCCGGAGCCAATGCGTCCTGATCCTCAATGAAATCACCCAGGTTGGAGTCGCTTTCCTCGCCGACCGGCGTTTCCAGGGACACAGGTTCTTGGGATACCTTCTGGATCTCACGTACTTTTTCCGGCGTGATATCCATCTCTTTACCGATTTCTTCCGGCGTCGGTTCGCGCCCCAGCTCCTGAAGGAGCTGCCTGGAGACACGGACGAGCTTATTAATCGTCTCTACCATATGCACCGGAATCCGGATCGTTCTTGCTTGGTCAGCGATCGAGCGAGTTATCGCCTGACGAATCCACCAGGTGGCATACGTACTAAACTTAAAGCCCTTGGAGTAGTCGAACTTCTCCACCGCTTTGATCAGGCCCATATTGCCTTCCTGTATCAGATCAAGGAACTGCATTCCCCGACCAGCATAGCGTCTTGCTATACTTACAACGAGACGAAGATTCGCTTCGGCCAAACGGCGTTTCGCTTCTTCATCTCCCTCCTCTATTCGTTTGGACAGTTCCACTTCTTCATCGGCTGTAAGGAGGGGAACCCGACCGATTTCTTTCAGGTACATGCGAACCGGATCGCTAATCTTGATGCCTGGTGGAAGTGAGAGATCGTCATGAACCGAAAAATCCTCTGTCGGAGAATTAGCCGCTTTCTCTGTATCCGTAACCTCTCGTTCCAATGCAAAATCCGCACTTTGACGGTTCTCCATTCTATGCCCCCCTGTTGACAATCCCATATTTTCATGCTAATCTAGCATTAGGTTATTATGACATTAAGCCAATAGTTATTTATCCTTCATTCTAGCATATTTTTCACACTATATCAACTTCTAATATATTCTAGTCCATTTCACCCGATCTCAGCCTGAGATCGGGTTTTTATATGCTCCAAGTCCGTCTTTGTCTTGGGGAACTAGACATTACCTCCTCGTACAAGTACAAGACCATCCTCTTACACTACATATGCTACGTTTATTTGAGCTGATCTAGTACAGCTTTCGTTTGCTGATTCAACGATTTCACATCGGGAGTCTTCACGGGCTCATCGCTCAGCAGATATTTGTGCTTTAATTCAAGCGTTGCCCTTACCCGGTCGTTCAGCATCTCCCCTGGGATCACGCCGCTATCAACAGCCTTGGTCAATGCCTGAATGACCGCTTCTTCCAATGCATATTCATGTCCGATCAGAATCATGTTGCTCCCTGCGACGACGGACTTCACGGAAGCCTCTCCTACGTCCGTGCTGCCGGAAATAGCCCCCATGGTCATATCATCCGTTATAACGACACCCTTAAACCCCATTTCTTCCCTTAACAAATCGTTAATGACGGGTTTCGAATAGGAGGATGGCGTATCCGGATCAATGCCCTTCATCAGCAGATGCGCAACCATGACCACATCGGCCCCTTCATCAATCGCTTGTTGAAACGGTACAAGCTCCACTTCATGCAGACGCTTTAGATCATGGTCAACAACAGGCAGACCGAGATGGGAATCGACCGAAGTATCGCCATGCCCGGGAAAATGCTTCACGACAGGAACGACACCATCCTTCTGTATCCCCTTCATGGAGGCAATCCCCTGCGCGCTTACTGTTTCTGCTGTGGTGCCAAAGGCTCGATCACCGATGACCGGATTGTTCGGGTTGCTATTAATGTCCAGCACCGGGGCGAATACCATATTGAGCCCGAGTCCCGCTACCTTCTGCGCGATAAGACCGCCAACACGCTTCGTCAGCGCAAGATCCCCCTTGCTTCCGACTTTGCCGCTTGACGGCAGCTTAACATACTCATCGGGAAAACGGGTAACCCGTCCACCCTCCTCATCAATACTCAGCCATAGAGGCACAGGATTCACAGCATTTGCCTTCTTCAGCTCATTCAATAGGTCTACTGACTGCTGTACGCTCTCGATATTATCCTTAAAAAGGATAAATCCGCCTACATGGTAATCCTCCAGCAATCTGCGCGAGGTATCATCCAAGGCAGTCCCTTCGATTCCAACCAGCACCAGCTGGCCGATCTTCTCCTTGACGGTCATGCTATTCAGAAGCTCAGCTACCGCATCTTCAGGCTCGTTCTCAGGCAAATCCCCGTCCTCGCCTTCGTTGTCCGTGCTGCTTGATGGAGGCGGTGTCCCGTCTTCATCATCTGGAGAAGGAGTCTGCGGCTCCTGCACTTGCTCCGAAGGCGAAGCTCCTGGTTCGTTGTCCCCAGGGCTACCGGATTCGGCTCCGCCCCGGCAACCTGCCACAGCTAATAGCAAGATGACAACCAGCATCGTTAAGCACATCCATTTTGTCCTACGCTTCAACTTGTCACCTTCCTTCAAATTCACACTATTATATTCGTCCTCTGTTCCACAGAGTCCTTCCATCATAACATGATTTCCTTACAGCCCAAACCAAGCCTAAACTGCCCGCCTAAGAAAGAAGAAAGAGCCGCATCGACAACGGCCCTTCTTCGCCTATTTAAGCAGTCCAAGCTTACGGGCTTGCTCCTCGGTTAATATAAACTGCTCCGTGTCCCATACTTCATCCTCATCCGTTCTTCCGAACATCAGCATGATATCATCCCAAATATTCTTTTGCATCGCCTCAGCTTGCGTGATAATCACCTTCATGTGAACGTCATTCCTTTCCTTGGAATCATCTCCTACTACATATACAACCATCACAGGTCGTATAGAATCGAAAAACAAGCAAAAGCCTGCAGATAGTATCTGCAGGCAGGATCTGTACTATAACTAGGAATAAGCTGGATGATATTTAATCCACGACATCGCAATGGTGCCTTCGCCGGCATGGATGCCCGCAACGGGAATAAAGGTCATGATTTCGGTTTTCAACGCCGGATGGGCCCCGCTGATTTCCTTCTGGATTTCTTCGGCAACTTCTACGTTGTTTGCGTGCATGATGCAGACCTTTTTAATTTTCTGTAAATCCAGTTTCATAAGTTCCAGCATTCTCTGCTTGGCCTTCTTGAACGTCCGGATCTTCTCTTCCACAATGACCTTGCCTTCATCAAAACGCAGCAGCAGATGAATGCGGAGCAGGTTGCTGAGAAGAAGCTGGGTACCGGATACCCGGCCGCTGCTGTGAAGCCGGTGCAGGCTTGCCGGAATAAGGTAGAACGACATGTTTTGCACCATGGACTGGATTTTATCTTTTATGATCTGCACGGTATCCCCTTGGCTGTGCCAGTGAATCCCGGACATGATCATTTCACGTACCGGAAACGCTCCCGCTTGAGAATCGATGCCAACCACGGGTACCTCGGCAATCTCTGCTGCCTGCATAGATGAATTCAATGTTCCGCTGAGCTCGGATGAACAGTGAATGGCGATAATATCATCATACTTCACTTTCAGGGATTCATATAATTCGATGAATTCACCGATTGGAGGCTGTGAGCTGCTGACTTTCGGTTCATCTTTCATTCTTTCATAAAAGGTCTCTGCCGAGATGTCAATTCCTTCCTTGTACGCCTCCTGTCCAAGTATCAACCTCAAAGGTACAATATAAATATGATTTTCCTTGGCGAATTCAGGATCGATTGTACTCGTGCTGTCGGTTACCCAAGCTATGGATCTCATTATCGTGTTCACGTCTCGCTTTCGTGTAGTAAGAAGTAGAAAGGAAGCGATTTAAGCCTCTAAATTCATCATATCTTACCCTTACAGCGCATTGCAAACGAAAGAAATGTGAATTCATATCCTACACATAGGTTCGCCACACAAAAGCCTTATTTTCGCTCTGCGTTATACCCCTTTTCTCCAAAAGGTTCCAACTGTTCAATCCAATATGCCTCCCGTTTGCTGACAGCGTCCTTCAGATCATAGAACGGATCTTGCTTCGGCTCAATCGTCTCCAGAATATCGAAGGCAAAAGCATCCTCACCATACTCATTCCATTCCCGCTGAAGTGTCTTATTGTAGCTTGTTCCCATCTGCAGCTCGAATCGTTTGCCGTTCATGGTCTTCAAGTTATTCGTTCCGGCAACAAATACCTTGCCGTTCTTTGTGTTTCGAATTTGATACACACCTGCTTCAATCTTGATTTCCTTATACATTTGATTTAGTTCCTGTCTGCGATTCATGGCGTCAAAACCTCCTAATCTTAGCGTTTATGTCGTTAACCAGTACTGGCTTCCATCATCCTTGCGATTCAAAAAACCATATTCGATTAAATATCGGCGAATGGTCACATAATCGGGATTGTCTCTTCCGATCGTATCGTTGATTTCCTGTTCGGAATACGAGACATCCGGTTTAAAACGGGCAGCGATTTCTCGTAAAACGACGTACTTCTGTTTCTCTTTGAGCTTAAATGACTTCAGCGGGCCATCGGTCCCTTCGGGAAACACCTTGGCCAGGATCGCTTGCCTCTCTTCTTCGGTGACATTGTAGCGCTCATCCACCATTTTGGCCTGCTTGGGAATTTCCACGAATGCCGGTGCATGGTCATCCTTTCCCTTCAGCAGCTCCATTAAAGTCAGCAGCACCTTGGACTGTCTTTCCTTCTCCTTCAGGGCAAACCGGTGATTGCGAATCGTCGAAGCACTCCCTATGCCGAGCTCCTGTTGGACCTCTTTATCGTTCATACCCTGATAGAAGAGCTGCAGCAATCGATTCTGATGCTCGGTCAGTCCAGTCAGCTTCTTATCGAGGCCCGACAGATACTGAAACACGGAGCCATGCTCCCGGCGGATATGAACAGTCATGTATCGTTCTGACTCATATAACACATCTTGGTCCGGGTAGATGATCCCTTTCTCAATCATCTTGCCGCACAGGAGGCATACCCATACAGAGCCTTCGTCAATATAGCCTTGTTTAAGTTCATCTATAGAAGCATTCCAGAAACGCTCGTTCGGATCCAATGCAAACACCACTTTTCAATTAGTTATTTATATAGACATTTTATATTTTTGTCTATGACATGTCAATCATGCTCCATCCCGATATAAAATTTCTTCCTCCCTTATGTTGAACCTGCTAGAATAGAGGTTGCTGTAAAATTTAGGAGGTATCATCATGGGTTTCATTCAACAGTCGGCAAAAGAAATGCATTCTTGGCCGCGTAACATCAAGCTGTTTTTTCTAGCTAACGTGCTGTATCAGATCGGTACCGGCATGTTTAGCGTGCTCTACAATTTGTACATACAAGGCCTTGGATATAATGACTCCATGAATGGAACAGTGGTCAGTATTCAATCCCTGGCAACGGCACTGATGTTCATTCCGATTGGCCTGATCGGAGACCGTGGCAGCCGCAAGCGAATCCTCGTCTTGGGGGCATTGTTAAGCGGTGCGGGACTGATCGCGCGCTCTTTTCTGGAAAGCGAGTTCAGCTTGCTTGGTCTTGCGATATATACCGGTTTGTTCGCTTCCTTTTTTCAGGTGCTGGCTATCCCCTTTTTAGCGGAAAACACGGCGAAAGCGGCTCGCATGCGGATCTTTAGCATCCATGCCTCGCTTGTTCTTGCTTCTCAAGTGCTCGGAAGCATGGGAGGCGGATTCTTGGCGGATGCCCTGCAGGCCGTTGGTATGAACAAGGTCGGCAGCTTGAAAACCGCGCTGTTCATAGGTGGCCTGGCAACCTTTGCGGCGTTTATCCCGCTCTTGTTCACAACCGACCAGAAGGCCGAGGAGATACAGGCACTGGATGCACCGCTTACGGATCATCAACCAGCTCAGGCAGGAGTAGCTGTTAACACCTCCGGTTTGGGGGATTACAAAGTCATCGGTCAGTTCGCGCTTGCCCAATTGTTAATCGGCCTGGGATCAGGGCTTGTCGTGCCTTATTTGAATTTATATTTTACCAACCGCTTCTCGGTATCGTTATCAGCTGTCGGAATTCTGATATCACTCGGACAAGTCATGACAATCGTATCGATGCTGATTGGACCTACACTGGTGAATCGGGTGGGAGCCGTTAGGGCCGTGGTGCTCTTTCAAGTCCTATCCTTGCCCTTCCTGCTGTTAACCGGGTTCACGAACGTACTCCTCATTGCATCGGTCGGCTTCCTGTTCCGCCAAGCTCTGATGAATGCCGCCAATCCGATACAGTCCTCTATTCTGATCGACCGCGTACCGGATCACCGAAGAGGAATCGCCAATTCAGTCACGCAAACAGCCTTCATGCTGGGCTGGGCTACCATGGGACCCGTACAATCTAAACTCGTCACCACTTACGGCAGCTATTGGGGATATGCGATCACATTTTGTATTACCGGAACGCTATATGTCGTATCTTCGTTTCTATACTACCGAATGTTCCGTGAGCGCAAGAGCAGCAGCCTCTCCTCCTCCGATACCACCGCTACTCTCTAACCTCAACCCGCAGAGGTTTCACATGGAGCGGAACAGCTCCATCAGCTACAGCCATGGTCCGGGCCTGAAAGCTTCCCTTGTACCGGAACACAGGCCCCCATATCGGATTGTCCACCTCAACGGATATCCGGTATTGTTGACTCCCGTCATCATACCATTCGTTTACATCGGCTGTTCCGGTGAACCACCGGGGAACTCGAAACTGCAAAAGCCCCTCATAAAACCTCTGCTCCCCCGATTGAATGCGAATTCCGCCGTTAGTCCCCGCGGCTATCCGGAGATCGACCGCCAAGTGCTGTTTATTCCCTAAATAATCCACGACACGGCTGCGCTGCGCACTATAGATCATCGTGGCATCAAACCGCCGCTGAATACCCGGAAAATCAAAGCGGCGACACCACGTCACTGTTTCTCTTCCCCATTCGTCACGATACGCATAGTTCTCAATCCGAAACGGAATCCCTTTTCCTCGATTCGGAAACATAATATGCCGCTTCGTGCCTATATACAGAGGCAGCGCGGCCCAAGGCGCGTACCAGATCTCTTCCATGATGCCTTCGCCAATCGAAGCGATGTGATCCTTGCTGTCAAACCCGAACCGCTCCCGAATTTTGGGATGGAGCTTTTGAAATTGCAAGCCTAGCGCTTGTTCATAGATCGATGTCATGCATCTCCCCTCCTTTGCGGGAGTTATGCCCGGGGACGGGTCTTCGTGCCGGGCGGTAGGCACTCGGTAAATCTTCAGAAGACAGCAAAGCCATGAAGCATAATCCCATCATGGATACGCTAAGCGTTAACGGATTGAACGGGGCTTTCATTAATTGAGGGTCTGTTATCCATGCTCCAAGCATCAAGATCGCCAGCAAGAGAATTTGCAGCCTGTACCACAACCGACTCTTATGAAAGAGCAACGTCAATAATCCGACTCCGATCTCGGTGATGCCGAGCAATATCAGCACCAAGCCCTCCTGGCCTCCTGCCAAGCCCGACTGCCTCAATAAATCAAGCTCCCCGGCTTCCGGAAACAACAGCTTCGGTACCAACCCCTCATAACACCATAGAATGACCAGCATAAGTACGCTCAAGGCATGGATGAGTACCTTTTGGATCGTTGCCGAAGGCGGAATATCCTTCTCTGCCCATAAACGCAGCACATCAAAACTCCATGCCGTCGCCGCGCCGAATATAGGCCGGAACAGCAAGCGGTCAAACCAGGCGCCCGCCATGCCGAACCGCGTTTTGTAATCGTAATGGGTAGAAAAGCTTATGCCCCCGCTTCCCTTGTCCGCATACTTCCAATAGCCGCTTCCCTCCCGAATCAGCGAGCTGCGTTGATCCGAGCCAAAGCGCAGCACCGAGATCCGATTCCCCGTCTTCGGGTGGACAGCCGTTTTCGTGGCTCCCGCCCCTGTAACTTCCAGTCCGAACCCAATGCGGGTTTTATATAAGAACCGCTGGATGTCTGAATCAGCCTCCGGTAAATAATGAATCTCGGAAAATCGCAGATCCCACTGTTGATGCAGCTCAGGCCTTTGCGTCAACGTCCACAGCTTATCCATATCTGTCTTGATATCGAGTTCAACATAGATCGGATTTCTCTTCATACGCTCAGCTCCCCTTGGGATGTCCTTTAGCTTCTTAAGCTGGACACCTCTCTATTTACAAGTTATTTTACAGCCGCCGGGGACTCGCCGTTAGACCTCACTTTTGTAGAACATGCCAAGAAGAGGTACTACGTTTCGTAGTACCTCTTCCAATCCTTCTATATGATCCAGTCATAATCTGCACTAAAGCTAGTTGTCGTTCTCTCTCACAATCCCTTTGCGGCGGACCTTCTCCACGGCTTCCTTGCTGCTTCTTACTCCGAGCTTTTTCAACATTTTATTGATCTGGTTCTTGAGCGTGCTCTCGGTTTTGAACAGCTTCTTCTCCATCTGGGAATGGGTGTACCCTTCATCCAACAGATCAAACACCTCACGCTCCGCAGGCGTTAAGCCGCGCAACTGCTCTTCGCGCTTGAGGCGGGCAAATTCCTTGAGCAGCACCTCCATCGACCCTGGATGAAGCACCGCGCTTCGGATCGCTGCCGGGAGCTCTTTAAACTTCGACTTCTCAATATAATTGACAGCTCCAGCCGTATAGGATTGCGTGATTACCAACTCGTCACCCAGCGAGGTCAACATGATGACCTTGGCCTGCGGTTTACGCTCAAGAATTTCGGCGGCCGTGTATATCCCGTCAAGTCGACCTGCAGTCAGCTGAATATCCATAAGTACGATGTCAAAGGAGAGGATTTGCGCCATCGCAATTGCTTGTTCAGGCGACTCGGCTGTCCCGACAACGATCATATCTTCCTGCGCATTTAGAAAAACGGTCATCGATTTAATCCAATCCGGGTCATCCTCTACCAAGAAGATTTGTATGCGATTCAAGCTTCTTCCCTCCCGGATAAACGAATAATTTTACTACGTGGAAAATATAACGTAATCTCCGTACCCACCGATTCACGGCTCTCCAGACCTACGGAACCTCCGCTTTTCTTCATCACGTTATACACATACGACAAACCAAGCCCGAAGTTATCCTTCTTATGACCCTTGGTGCTGTAAAAAGGTTCAAACACAAGTGCCTGCTGCGCTCTCGGAATGCCAATCCCGTTATCCTTAACGGAAATCGCAGCTCCTTTGCGGTCTGCCATTACCGTCAACGTGATCACTCCTCCATCAGGCATCGCCTCCACACTATTGCGAATGAGATTGCTGATCGCTTCCTTCAAATGGACGGTATCCGCGAGCAGCCACGGCCGCTGGCGGCAGATCACCATTAACTCAACACCATGCCTGCGCAGCAGATCCTGTTCGCGGAGCTGCAGCTTCGCAAGCAGCTGATCCACGCGGACAGGCTGTTCCACCAGCTTGAATGCCTTCATCTGCTGCTGCATGCGCCCCACCATGGCAAGCAGATGCTCCGATGAGTTCGCTATCACTTCAAGCTGTTCGATGGCAACGCCTTTGTCCTGTGGCAGCAGCCGTTTTACGTTTTCCGTGCTCATCGCAATCTTCCCGATCTCGTTCTTGATGGTATGATTCAGCATCGATGTCCCCGAGCTGACAGCTTGCATCGTGCGATCCAGCGGATCGCGCTCGAATTTCAGGCGTACGCCCAGGACGCCGTACACAAAGGTACAGATGACGGCAACGCCCATCGAATACAGAATGAACAGGGACACGTACCGAAATGAATCATAACCGGGCGAGATCAGATTTCCCACATTAATCAGCAGCATCACACCGAGCAAGGTAGGCACCATAATCCAGGTGGTGATCCACATGCTTTTGCGTTTTTGCGGATTCATCTCTTGCGACAACGCGCGAATAAGCAAGGCACATGCGGCCACATAATAGGGAACCGTCCACACGAATAACCAGCCATAATGAATTCGGTAATCTTCCGTCAAGAGCACTTGTGCCAGCATCGCGAGAACTGGCAGAAACAAGCCTAGCTTGAAATCGCGTTTTCTCTTATGATGCTGAGGTCTGCGGGTATACACCATGCAAAATATCAACACGCCGTACGGTGTCAGGGTATGGTTGAGAACTTGTATCCACGGTTCGTACCGAACCGGAATAAAACCGGAAGGGGCAAGCAAATCCGTCAAGCCGCCGATCCCTGCGCTCCATAGAAAAAAAGCCGCCCAGCGGTTCACCTCGCTCCGAGGTTGATTGAACAGCAGCACAGCGGCCGCGCTCCAAAGCGCTACCACATAATATATCATGACACATCGTCCATTCTCTTCCCGATTATAGTTTCATCCTACCACAATTGCGACAGCTGCGGGACCTCCTGCCTTAATGGTAAAGGCCAGATGCCGGATTTCCCTCAGGGGCAGATGGAGAACGGATTCGGCGGCGAGTTTGGCGGTCAAATGCAGGGAGGCCGGGGAATGGGCCGGCCAGGCGATTGGTCAAACGGGGCTGCCGAGGATAAAGGCAGTGCCAAGGAGACCTTGTACGCCGGAGTATCGATCGTCCTACAATTATACAATGAACCACGTGATCATGATGGGCGCTCCGATAAGGATCATGCCCAGCGCCATGACGATCCTCGTCGTATTTCTAGACAGCTTGTGCTGGGTCGCGATTGAACGATACCAACCGCTGAACTGCAGGCGATTTCGGTAGAGTACAAGAAACCACAGGACATTCCCCACGAACAGGAACAGGAAATATAGTCCGTTCCAAGGTATCCAGGCCTTCAGTATTTCATGTTCAATGTTGCCCAGAACCGTTACAAAGATCATCATAATGATCATCATACGTATCATTTCGAGAATGGATGAGGCCATTTTGGTCATAACACTTACTCCCTTTTCAAACATGCTGGTTTTGACATTACTATTTTTCCATTATACAGCAAAAGGCGAGATCGAGATATGCCAAAAGACGATATGGTCATGAAGAACCATACCGTCCGTTTTTTTCCTCAGCAATGATGCTATTCAATGGGACTCGAGCTCTGCTTGTTGATCGTGTACCGATTGTTTCCTTATAAAGTATGAATCCAGCTTCCGACTGACCCACAAGGACAGCACGATAAAGGCAAGGACACCTAACAATTTAAAAGGTTCAGCAATAAAATCGGACAGGTTGGCACCGATGTAAGAGACACAGAACACCATAATGCCCTTGCCCAAGGTTACAGCCATCAGATAGGACATCAGGTTCATTCGGGCCAGCCCGGCGGCCACATTGACAGCGACAAACGGCCCTACGGGAAGTATGCCAAGCAGGAAAACGTAACTGAATCCGTTGCGCTGAATCCAGCGCATACCACGCTGAACTTTAGGTTTATTCGCCCAGCGTTCGATCAGGGCCGTACCGGATATTTTGCGCACGATGAGAAAGGTCGTTAAGCATCCTGCCACCATACCGATCCAGGAGTAAAGAAACCCTGCCCAAAGCCCATACACCGCCGCATTAACACCTACGATCACGATTGTAGGCATCGGTGGAATGAAGGATTTCAGAAAAGTCAGAAGGATGCCCGGTAAAGGGCCTAATGCTCTAAATTGTTCTAATAACCATTCCAGATTGCTCTCTGTAAAGTAAGACATGATGTCCAAGTAGCCAATCAATGACTTCACCCATTTCTGCTAAGTATTGCGACTAGCTGACTGAAGCACCTGATTCAACTGAGCCAGATGGTGGTTGTCGTGCCAGATGAAATCCCGCATAAATTGCGCTACCTCAAAGGGATGCCCATCCCCGTCCGAGTACCGCAACTCATATGACGTTTCAGGCAGGGCTTCGATCGCCCGAATCAGCTTCTCCCTTGCGGTTATCGTCTGATCCACCAGCGCTTCTATTGATAACGTCTTGGCATATTGCCTCGACTGTTCATTGAAAGTGTCATAATCCATATGCCGGACGGTCAATGCATCCCCTGTGGAAATTTTGGCAATGGCTTCTTTGTAAAAATACTCATCCCAGCGCATGATATGGCATACCACATCACGTACGGCCCATTTCCCCTCTGCAATTGGGGTGCTCCAGTATCCCTCTTCCTGTTCCGCGAATTCTCTCACTTTGCCGATCCATGCGGAATACTCATTCAGCAGCTGCTGTTTGTCACTCATATCCATTCTCCTTGTCCATATAAGATTTAATATAGGCGTCCAGTCGATCCTCCGGCCAGTGATACATCTTGAGCAGCTCCTCATAAGGATCGCCTGTGATATGTAACAGCTTCGCAAAGGCAGGCTCCGTCTTGTAGCCCGACCTCTTCAGCTCGATGATGCCTTGTCTTGCGGTTTCACCGAGTCGCTTCAAAAGCTTGTATTCCACAATCATATGACGATAACCATTCTGCTTCGTCGAAGGTAATGGCTGTGCAAAAATCTCGAATTCCCATCCTTTATACCGAAAACGCGCTACCGTTCGATCCACGTTGTTGACCGTACGGGATGAGCATGTGAAATTCGAAACAAGTTCACTATAATGCTCCGTGAGCTCTCGCTCAAAACGGGCAAAATCCGTCACATGGCATATGATATCGAGATCGCTTGAAGCGATGTCAATCCCAATAGGGATCGTACCCACCAATATCGGGTTGCAGGGTTTCAAATGATCCCATAGTCTAAGCTCGTCTATAACCATGGCTGCTTGCTTCTGTTTAGCAGAGCCTAGTCGTAAGTACTCCAAATTAAGAAAATCCATATGTTCTTGCATGGCTGCCACCACCTGCCTTACTGCTCTGAACTTTCAGGCTAGCGCTCGGTCCACGTCGTCCGAACATAGCCCAGCTTCATGCCAATCGATTCCATGTTACGATGGCTCTGCGATAAGAAGGCACATTGGGAGGCAATCAGATCGCATCCTGCAAGCTTCGCATCCTGTATTCTCCTGCGAAGCAGCTCCTGCTGCAAGCCCTGTCTACGATGCTCCGGGAGTGTTGCCGCAAATGTTAGTGACGCTGTCGATTGATTTACATACATGACGCCTGCTGCAGCCGGCTCATCTTCGACATAAGCGATATAGAAGCTCCATCCCGGGCGTGAATACAATACACGATTATTCGCGGCTACAGATGGAATTCCTTGATCAGGCAATCCTGTTCCACGGCAATGAACTTTAGCATAATCCTCAAATTCATCTTTGTCTATTGTTCTGATCACAATTCCATTACCTTGCACCCCCTTCAGCTCTTGCGGGTTCATATACATGGAATTATGAAAAGCCGATTGATAGAATCCGCGATCGGCAAGCGCAGTCAGGACTTCCTGATTCACCAGGCCGGGTACGATCTCAAACTGGAATTTGCGGTCCCTCGATTGATAAAAGTCGATGATATCGTCCAAGTTATTCAGATCCTCTGAACGCAGTCCTTTCACCGTGTTAAAAGAAAGCCAAGGCATCGTCTTGCTGTACAAGCACAGCGCATGGCCGAAGCGTTTCATTTCGACCCCTTCGGGATTTCCGGTCCGACCTTCGATTGCTTTCATTCGATCCAACATATAATCCGTTTCCGAATCCTGAATTCGATGGATAAGTTCCTCAGATGGAAGATGCCGCATATGGCCTCCTATGTATTATGATTAGTAATTGGAAAAATAGAGCCCGAAGATCGTTTACTGATGCTTCGGGCTCTTACTTGCTGTGTATGTTTTATTTCGCGCTGCCCGGCAAATCGCATGATCCGTCAGCGCACATGCCGTCGCTGCTGTCGGAATCATTCATCATCACTAGCGGATTCGCTTCACGATAAGCTTTATTTAGAGCGTCCGTGAACACTTCCAGCGGCTGCGCGCCGGACACGGCGTATTTGCCTCCCAGCACAAAAAACGGCACTCCCCGAATTCCCAAATTTGTTGCAGCGGATTCATCTGCCCTTACTTCCGATTGGAAATCGCCACTCTCGAGCGCAGCCACTGCCTGATCCCGCTCCAGGCCGACTTCAGCCGCCAGATCGGCCAACCGATTCTTATCACCAAGATTCTCGCCGTCTGTAAAGTGTGCACGGAACAAACGCTCCGTCATTTCTTTCATTTTACCATGCCCGGATGCAAAATGAACCAGGCGGTGAGCATCAAATGAGTTGGCCGGGATGACGCGATCCATGTGATAAGTAAGCCCGACGCTTGCCGCTTGCTGGGTCACGTTGGCATTTGCAGCCTTGGCCTGTTCGATACTCATGCCGTATTTGGATGCCAATATCTCATCCATGGAAACCCCGGCCTTATACGATGCATTGGGATCAAGCTCAAAGCTGCGGTATACCACTTCAACCTGATCTTTATTAGGGAATTGCTCCAGTGCCGATTCGAAACGGCGTTTGCCAATATAACAGAACGGACACATAAAATCCGACCATATTTCAACTTTCATTCTTTTCGCCTCCTAGCGAGTATGAATACTAACTTACTTATTGTAACCCGCTTTCAGCATGACATCAACACCTCACATGAATATGGAGAGGTCTTGGAAGGATGTTTAGGATACCGCGTACAGGCACGCCAGTTATCAAAGCAGTTTTCTGTTCTCCAGTAATCTGGTTAGAATCCAAGCCGTCACAACCTCGACGCCTTGATTTCCCGTCAAGGAACTATTCATCACCAAATCCGCATGCCAGCGGGTAGGCTCAACATATTCATCGTGCCTGTATCTCACAAGCTGCAAATATTCCTGAAGCACCCTTTCCTCGCTATGTCCCTTATCGATAAACCAGCGGTTTCTGCGAAGCATTCTTTCATCTGCAGGGCAGTCTACGAACAGTTTCAAATCAAGGGTGTTCCGAAGATATTCGAATTGATACAGGAGAAATCCTTCCATGACGATTACATCATATTTGCCACTATGGACGGCGTGATCATAATCCTCGGTCAGACGCTCGATATCGACGGCATCCGGATGGTTAAAATCCTCAAATATTTGATTCGTGAAGGGTGCCTTGGCCAAGGGCCTAATGGACTTATAGTATTTATCCATATGGAAGATGGTCACCCTGTACTCGCTTAACCTCTCCTTGAGCGTAAGACTTAGCGTTGTCTTGCCGCTGCCCGAACCTCCGCCAATCCCGATCCTTAAAGTCTGCCTATGCTCCATATCCTTTCATCTTCCTCCGCATGTATGTCCAATGTATAGGTTCCATTATTATACAACCGATCCAAGGAAGTTGAAAGTTCCTGCGTTACAAGAAACACATCAACCGGCGTACTCTCACACAAGACAGACCGTGGTAACAAAAAAACAGACAGCATACCGCCGCCTGTCACTTATATTTTTTCCAATCCATCTCGCTGTGTTCCAGTAAATATTCAAAATCATTATCGCGCCGCTTCTGTTCAGCCTTACGCACTGCTTCCCGTTCCTGCCTTTCCTGCTCAAGCCGCTCGGCTTCATTGGCTTTCAAGGATTCGGTCGTTGCCTTCAACTTCGCCAGAACTTGAGGGTCCAGCATATCCTTTAACGTTGCGGGTTTATCGGCAGCTTCGGTTCGCGGCAAGGGAGACGTTCGTTTCTTTTTTGCCATGATGATTCACCTCGATTTCCACTTCATTATATCATCTTATGTACGGTCTGGCATCTATATCTGTTTGAAATAATCATGAAAAAAAGAGAGCCTCTCGGCTCTCCTTCCCATTATGCATACTTTACTTTGAGGGCGATCGATGGGACTTGAACCCACGAATGCCGGAGCCACAATCCGGTGCGTTAACCCCTTCGCCACGACCGCCAAGACAATGAGAATTTCATATTCTCGAGAAGACATTTTTGCAGACATTTATCCATTTGGCAAATTGTAATTTTTCACAGTCCATTCTTGATTTCAACGGAAAGAACATACTATACTTACTTGAACTCCAACATCTGAGAATAGAGCCCTTTTTACGATACAATATGATTTAAGCATAGGAGGTAGGACATCGATGATCTATCATATTGACTACGTCTCAGAGGGATTACATGTCAAGGGGTATCTAGGTTTGCCGCCGAAATTGCCCTGTTCAAGCACCCATGAGATGTCCGAAGCGGTCGACGCCATACCCGGCGTAACGGTAACCGGCACGCTTGCATGCTCCTTGAATAAGGACACTGTCCCGGAAGGATCCTTCGGGTCAACTGAGCCTAAGCTGCCACTGGTTCTGTATTGCCGCGGCGGCATTGGACGGGTTGGCGCGGTAAGGTTGAAGTGGGTCGAAGAATTCGCAGCGCAAGGATATGCGGTGTTTGCTCCAGCCTATCGCGGGAATGAAGGCAGCGAGGGCAGGGATGAATTCGGCGGTGCCGATACGATGGACGTGATCTCCGCAATTGAATGGCTATCGCGCATTGCATGGATAGATAACAATCGTATTCATCTGTTAGGCTTTTCCCGCGGGGCGATCAATGCAGCCGTGGCAGCCGCCCTGTCATCGCATGTATCCAAATTGATCCTCTGGAGCGGCGTCTCCGACCTAGCGCAAACCTACGATGAACGAATCGATCTTCGCAGAATGATGAAACGCATCATTGGCGGTACGCCAACCAAGTTTCCGGAACGATACCTTCTCCGGTCTCCGATCCATTATGCGGACCGAATCCAATGTCCTGTCCTGATTGTCCATGGGACGCGGGACGAACAGGTCCTGGTGGAACATAGTTACCGGATGCTGGACAAGCTTCAAGAGCAGGGACATCAGCCGGATGCCCATCTGTACGAAGGTCTTGGGCATCATTTCCCGCCGCTGCAGCATGCAGCGGCGATCAACCGGATGTTCGACTGGTTGAAGAAATAAGTAGAAGTTGAGGAGCGCTCCTCACTTCTACTTATCTCTCTCCAAGCGCGTGTTGATTGGCATTGCTTCCACCTAGCTTGTGCCCAGCAGCCGTCTCAATCCAGTATTTACACGTCCCGTTCGTAATGGAACTTAATTCACCGTGATTCCATTCAATGATGCAACGGGAAGCCAGGTTGGATTCATCACAGGTCAGAAGGACCCGGCTTATGTTTTTGTCATAGGCTTTCTTGACCAACTCCGCCAGCAGCCGCTTGCCATATCCTTTTCCACGCTCCGACGGCCTGATGACATACCCGATATGTCCCCCTAGCTCTAGCAGATTCTCATTCAGTCGGTGTCTCAGCTTACCGTATCCTACAGGCTTGTCGTTATCGTATAACCAATATATCGTCTGAGGAACATACTCATCCGGAAGATCGATGCCTCTGGCCATTTCATAGTTGCGTTGGACCTTAGAGACGAACTCTTCCATGCCTCCGCTATTTAGACCATTAACAAAGCCATTCCCGCCCTGGCCGATTTCCTGGACCATGAGCAGAAGGCTCTCATCCTCCTTCACCTGCAGCTCCCTTAACACTAATACCATGCCTATTCCTCCACTTGAAAGATTGAATCTACAATGACAGGCAGCTGATCCCGTAAGGATACGGCTCCGAATACGGATCTGGCGTGAATCCCTTGGTCTCCGAACACCTCAAGCATCAAGTCCGAGAAGCCATTCAACACCTTACATACATCAATCCGTTAACAATGACATAATTGGCATACTTCGCTGCTGGCGAGCAGGCTTTAGGCAAGCTGATGCCCAGGCGCTTCAGACGTCCCTCCGCACGAACGGTCATGTGATCACTCCTACAGGAAAATTATTCTATATAAATTCCAACTATTGTATCACGGAATGACCTTTTTACAAGTAGAAAAAGACCAACCTCACTCATCGAGGTTGGTCTTCAAATCAATATATCTGATGTTTTAGATCCGGAACGAATAATAAGCATAACGTTCTGCATTATGAATGGCCTGCCATACGTCCGTCGTCTCAGCCCCCGGATACCAGTAGGCATAACCGGCAATATGGTATTTGGCCGCCATGAGATGTTTCATGGATAAAGAGCGGGACTCCTCGGTCCATATGCGATGCGGAATGCCACCGCTGCTATAAGCAACTTCATACTGCGCCACGCTGGCATTCCATGTTAATGAAGCCTTGTTCAGGCGAATGCGATGTCCTTGCTCGGCCAAACTAATGTCCTCCGAGGATACCGACGAAGCGGTCTTCCAATCCCTCGTGTACAGCGGATACGCGATGATGCTCTTCTTAGCCGGAACTTGAGTCAGCAGCTTGCGCAGCGCGGATTCACTCCAAGGGACCGAGGAAACCGAGCCTGCTATTGGCGAACCACCCCAGTGCTGGTCATAACTCATGAGCACCATATAGTCCACCTGAGTGCCAAGCGCTGCGTAATCGAATGCAGCCGTCCAATCCGTATTCAGATCAGGTGAAACATCGATGGATAATTTAGCTCCTAGCCGCCTCATCTCTATGGATAATTGCGTAATAAAGGCCGTCAGATTCTGACGATCCTGTGGCATGACGTTCTCAAAATCAATATTGATCCCATCCAATCGATACCGGGAGACATTCGCTGTAATACTGTCAACGACAGACTTCCGGGACTGTGCGCTGCTTAAAACTTGATGAGTTCCTTCCGCATTCCCGCGGTTCCCCACCATTGCCCACACCTGCCGGCTGTTGTTATGAACCCAATTCAACAGCTCCTTGTCGGTATGGTCCGTCAGCTTGCCGTTAGCTTCCATGTAGTACCAGCGCGGTACCAGAACATTCAATCCGGCCCGTTTGGCATAGGAGATGTATTGATTCGTTGTACCGTTATATAACCAGCCCATATGAATATTTGCAGGCGTCTGGAGGTTCATCTGGGACAGCACATTTCCCGACTGCAGGATCCGATCCAGCAGCATAGCCGTTTCCTCACGGGTGATCGCGTCCTGCGGCCGAAACTGTCCCTTACTCCCTTGCAGCCAGCCTGTATCAGTCGCTTTGCCAACGGCATTCCAAGCCCATTCCGCGATGGAAGCAGAATCCATGTATTGGCCGGCTGTATTTCCGTTCATATATCCATTTTCTTTCATGGCACGAATCACCATCAAAGCGGCCTCTTGCCTTATTATGGATGCATTGGGGTAGAACCGGTAACCGTTCCCCTCAACAATGGACAAATTAAGTCCCGCGTGAACCCAGCCATAATACCATGCTGATTGGGAAACATCCCGAAACGCGGGCAAGTCATTCTGAACGGGCTCCATCTTGAGCATTCTGGCAATCATGGCCATGAATTCGGCCCGGGTCACCGGATTTCGCGGCAAAAAAGCTCCTGTGCCATCCCCGCTTACGATACCTTTCTTGGCCAGACGCTGGATCGCGTCTTTGGCAAAGCTTGCCGAGATATCGTGAAAATCGGTCGGGCTAGGAGCTTGAGCCGCTGCTGCCTGAAAAAGTCCAAAAAACGATGTAAATGACAGCAGCAAACAAAGTGACAGGAAATATTTCTTCAAAGGGACGCCTCGATTCTATCATCTGATACCATCAGCATATCAGATGATCATAGAATCAGGCATTATTCATTTCTTGGTAATATTCGCTTCCGGTATCGCATTAACAGGATAAAATGACCGCACCGATCCCTTCTACGACAAGGGAATCCCGGGTTAGACGCCTAATATGCTCTTCGCCTAGCAGAATCCTCCATTCGCCCAGCTCAGGTAAAGCCAGAGAGGACTCTTTCCGTGCTGCATAATAGAGCACATAAATATGTTTCTCTGGATCACCGCCTGCATGATCACGAAGCGTGAAAGCAACAGTATGCTCGGGACATGGTTCAAACTGAAGATGTTTACGGATCGACGCGGCATCCTTCAATCTGAATGCCGGATGTTTCTTGCGGAGCTGAACGAGCCGTTGAATGTATTTCACTCCATCCTGGTGCTCCGATGCCATACCCCAATCCAGCCGATTTACTTCATCACTAGCATTATAGCTGTTCTCCACTCCATTCTTGGAGCGATAATACTCTTGACCAGCATGCAGAAAAGGGATGCCTTGACTGGTCAGAATCATCGCCGATGACAGCCGGTGCATATCGCGACGTATGGCATCATTTTCCCCTTCCGTGGACAGCATTATTTTGTCCCATAAGGTATGGTTATCATGACACTCCACGTAATTTACGCACTGATCCGGCTCGGAAGCAAACGCCTTGATATCTTTGGAATACGGAATGCCGCCCACGATGCCTTGCTTCACCTTGTCTTCATATCCATCTCCGCCGCTCACAAAGCCTCTATAATCAAACTGGAAGATGTCCCCTTTGATCGCATCGCGGAATCCGTCGTTAAAATGAGCGATGCGCGGCATCACGGGTGCCTGCTGCTGATTCGCTCGCTTCTTCTCATCCAGCTCGGTATTCATGACCCAACCTTCACCGATCGTGATGATACTCGGATCAATTTGGTCCAGGCGCGCCCGGATTTCATTCATCGTCTCCACATCCAGCAAACCCATCAGATCAAAGCGAAAACCGTCAATCCGGTACTCCTTCACCCAATGCAGGACGGATTCCACAATGAATTTCCGCATCATCGGACGCTCGGATGCCGTATCGTTACCACACCCGGATCCGTTGGAGAATTTGCCGTCCTTCGTATAGCGCAGATAATATCCGGGGACCAGCTTCGTGAAATTGATCAGATACCCGTCATATACATGGTTATACACCACATCCATGATGACCCGAAGACCATGATCGTGGAATGTCTGAATCAACTGCTTCAGTTCACGAATCCGAACCTCAGGCACATACGGATCCGTAGCATACGAGCCTTCAGGAGCATTGTAGTTCTTCGGGTCGTATCCCCAATTGTACTGCGGCTCATGAAGCCTGGTTTCATCCACACTTTCCGTTGCAAAATCATAGATCGGGAGCAGCTCCACATGCGTGGCTCCAAGCTCGACAATATGATCAAGCCCTGTACGAATCCCTCCGGGACCACGGGTACCTGTCTCCGCTAGACCTTTAAACTTGCCTTTATGCTCCACTCCGCTGCCTTGATGAATGGTGTAATCACGAACATGCAGTTCATAGATCACGGCGTCTAGAGGACTATGGAATGAAGGTTTATCTTCTGTCCAGTATTCTGGATCAGTCGAGGCCATGTCCAAGATGTAAGCACGATCCCCATTGACGCCTACAGCGGCAGCGTAGGGGTCAACAGCTTCGTTCCATTGATCCCCGATAAGGACCTGGTAGGTGTAGAACATCCCTCGAAGATTTTCTCCTACTTTCAGCAGCCAAGTTCCCTTCACATCACGAGTCATCGCGATTCGCCGGGCTTCTACTGCCTGCCAATCCGGATAGAGCAGGACGTAGGCCTCACTCGCTGTCGGTGCCCATAGGCGAAACGCGGACTCTTGCGGTTGGTAGGTTAAACCCAGATCCGTTCCATCGTAATAAAAAAGCTTGTCAAATTCCTTATCAAAGACGGAGATTCCCCCGGTGACCGCGGGATCTCCGTAGTGAATAACAGCATTGCTTTCTTTTTGTACCGACAAGATGTCCACTCCTCATGTATGCTTCCTATCCAATTGTAACCGTTCAACTTCTTCTTCCGTAATGGTACGGGTACCGTATCGGGCTTCCTCGTAAAGCTCGATCAAGGATTGTGGAATACGATCCTTCCTTCCGTCCCATTCCTTAAGATCGCTTTCGGTTTCCCGCGGTGTTAGCGATGCTTTCCAATGATAGCCTTCCCTGATACTCCGGGAAAGTATCATCCGATACATTTGGCGAATTTTCTCATTCAGATGCTCTGATCCTTCTCCCGCCCGAAACTTTCCGCCGATACGCATACCGGACAACAGCCGTTTTAGTCGTTTGGATGCCGGGTCATGTTCAATATTCTCCACTTCATCCTCATAACCTAGTGAGGGCTGAACGTTCTGTCTGTTCATCATCCTGTTCATCCATGCAGAGAATCTTCGGTACATGTTAGGCAGTACTTTGCCAAACCTGAACAGAACATACAAAATCCCAATCCCGATAGCGGTGAACACGCCATAGATCAGCACTTGCTCCAGTACTTTCATCCAGGGGCTAGGCGGCTTGGTTTCTTCATCGAGGAATGGCATTTCGGGCGGAGGCTCCGACATCGAAGGCGGCTCCGGGGCCTGCTCCGCTCCGGAGCCGAACCATCCGGAGATCCATGCAGCGATCCCCCGCGCCATATCAGAGACCCATTGCTGCAGCTGCGGAAGAAAAGCGACCACCGCGACCAGAAGCAGCAATACGATGATAAACCAGCGATTGTAGCGCAGAACACGCCGTTCCAATACGGGCTGATCATTGCCTGGCAGTGTTTCATCCAACACCAACTGCCGATTGACAATCAACAGGGTTAATCCTAACGCCGCTGCCCCCATCCAGGTCAGAGATGATATTCCATCACGGAACGAATCCATGAAACTTAATATAAAACTGCTGACCCCGTACAAAATCAAGCCTATTAAGAAATACGTCCCCGGAAACATCAAATTCCAGCTTACCTGCTCCATTCGACTTCCGCGATAACTGGCAATAAACATCAGAGGGATGAAATAAGCAAGGGTCAAATCAACGCCTATGAATGCGATGGATACCGTAATGGAAACCAGGCAAGCCCATAAGGTTGCCTTAAATTGACGATCCAGCTTGAACCATCGCGCACCTGTATAGCCAAGCAAGTACCCGCCAAATACTAGGGCAGGCCATACCCAGCGGTACGATTCAGGCAGCAGATAGAACGCCGGAATAAAGAGTGCCGGAAAATAGAGCACGCATTCCACGAATCCCTGCAAGATAGCCTTTATAAATCCAGTGCCTCGAGAGGTCATGCAGACACCTCCTTTGCAGGAGACGGCACATCATCGAGAGGAAATACCTGAATCGTGTGCCCATGGTCCCGAAATCGCTGAAACATCTCTTCCAGCCTAGGGCTGACGTAAGTGCTCAGAATAAGGATATCCCTTGCCTCTTCATGCCGGGACAGTTCATGGACCAAATAATCATGAAAAGAAGCCTTTCGCGTCAGCTCCAGTCTCGCCAGCATTTCGAATATCAGCTGCTGCTGCGTCATGCCGCCTGCAACCGGGACGAATGCTTCATCGGTTGAATCCTCGCCAAGCGTTCCGTTCGTCCCCATTCCGATCTCCATGCCCTGCGACAATAAGTGAGCTGTAATGCCAGCCGCCAGGCGGATGCCATACTCGATCGGCTCCGGCCGCGTCGCTTTGCTCCACATCTGCTCATGATCCTCTATATTTAGATAGATCAAGAGTCGGCTGTCCGCTGTGGTATCCCGCCTGTGGACCTGCAGCGTGCCCGTCCGTGCGGTCGCTTTCCATTGAATATCCTTCAGCGGATCGCCGTCGCGATATTCCCGTACGCCCGATATCAGGAAAGGATCCTCCAAGATCCATCTTCGGACCAGCATTTCGCCCATCCAAGTCTGGACCGGGAGGGCCATGTCCGACACATCCATCGGCATCGGGTACACGATAATTCCCCCGGACAACGTCTTACTCTCCACAATCGACTCCATTCCGACCAGATCACCCGTCGTCATCGATACCGTACCCAGCTTGTACAGACCTCTGCGCTTAGCGATAATCCGATGTCTGCGAAGGATTTTGGTCCATGGCAGAAGACTGAAGAAGCTCTTGTGGTTCTGATTGAATTGCCCCTCACTGATATCCAGGTTCAATTGGTTATCAAAAGCCAGGCCCGAACGAAATTGGGATTCTACCCTTAACCAGGGTACAGGCAATGCTTTGCGGTTCTCAATGATTTCGATCAATTCCACGGAATCTCCCTCATAGCAGGTAGACACCTTGAAGGAACGGCTGTAGTTCAGCCTTTTCAATGCCATCCGTTTGAAAAGCTTGCCCTGCACGACGACGACCACAGCGGCGATGAACAATATCCAGTAGGCTCCCATAGCTATTCGCCCCCTACGACGATATGCCTTCTTCAGTCGGTACGGAAACCTGCTTCAGCAACCGTTCGATCACTTCTTCCGCTGCTGCAGCACCGCCGCGGCTGTGGAGCGTCCCGCGAAGCTTCAACCGATGCGCCCATGTCGGGACAGCCAGATCCTTCACATCATCAGGGGTAACAAACTCCCTGCCCTTCAGGATTGCTTGTACCTGCACAGCCTTCAATAAGGCTTGGCAGCCCCTTGGGCTTACCCCGGAGGCAACCGCTTCATCCCGTCTCGATTGCTCGGAAAGCGCAACGATATAGGATAACATCTCGTCACTGACATGTACTTTGCTGACGATATGTCTGGCTTGTACGATCCGCTCAGACGTTGCAACTGCCATTAATGACTCCAAGGGTTGATCATCTTTAAATCGCTTCAGAATATTCACGCTTTCCTCCGAAGTAGGATATCCCATATTCAGTTTGAACAGAAAGCGGTCCAGCTGTGCCTCCGGCAGCGGAAATGTTCCTTGCTGTTCTAGCGGATTCTGCGTCGCGATGACCAGAAACGGTTCTTCCAACTGATGGGTTACCCCGTCAATGCTGATCTGGCGTTCCTCCATGCACTCCAATAGACTGGACTGCGTACGGGG
Organism: Paenibacillus sp. ISL-20; assembly: GCF_018613005.1. Taxonomy (NCBI): domain Bacteria; kingdom Bacillati; phylum Bacillota; class Bacilli; order Caryophanales; family Paenibacillaceae; genus Paenibacillus; species Paenibacillus sp. ISL-20. Next base: position 94,759 of record NZ_JAGGRD010000001.1, on the reverse strand, counting down.
TGTCGCCCGGTTAATTTCATCGGCTAGAAGGATATTCGTGAACAAAGGACCCGGACGGAATTCAAACGTCGTGGATTGTTGATTATAGAAGTAAATGCCGCTCAGATCCGACGGCAGCAAATCCGGCGTAAACTGCACCCTCTTAAACGTGCAATCAATCGATTTCGAGATGGATTTAGCCAGCAATGTCTTACCTGTACCCGGCACATCTTCCAGCAGAACATGACCTGAAGTAACCATGGCAATAAACAGTCTGTCAATCAGCTGCTTTTTACCTACCATAACTTTGGAAACGTTTGCTCGAATGTCTTCGGCAAGACGGCGAACGCCATGATAATCGATAGTAATTGTAACCACTCCTTATGTAGTTTAACTTTACAACAAAGTTCGTCATGACATCCCATAATTCCTGTTATTCGGGACAAAATAAGACCGATTGCCTCAAATATGGCTTCTCTTTCCGTTACCAGGAGGATATTTACGGATCTCCCGCACTTCCGACGCCAAGAAGCTGTCCAAGGACAGCTTCCGAGAATGCACCCTTATTGCGACACGCCCGATATTTGAAGATCTGATTATTCTGTCGTCCGTTCTTCCTGGGAAACCGAATCCGTCCCGCTGTCAGCGAACAATAGTTTAGTCAGCTCCGCCTCAGCCTGCTCGCGACTATCGATCCGGATATCGATATAATGCCTAACCTCAGGCGGCTGGGCATAAAACGGCTTCAGAGACGCAGTCCATAGCTTATAATCCGGATGTCCGCGGAAGCCGATCAGGCGATCCTTAATACCGCTCCAACGGACGAGGAATATATATTCATCCCGGTTCTCTACGCACTTGTGAAGCTCATGGCTTACATATCCCTTTTTCGTTAACAGAACGCCGGAAACTTCCCGAAAGACACTTTCAAACTCGCTTGCCAGCCCCGGTTTGATATAAAGTATCGCTGATTCCAGTATCATATCGTATCCCCCTCTTCGATATCCATCCGATCAACGGTAAGAAGTAACGCTTGTATTTGGCAGCGCCATGCTAGGAAAACAAGTAGGTGCAGTCAAGTATATGCTGATATAATGAGAAGCATGATTACACTTATAAGGATGAGACAAACATGGCATTCGGCATCTCGAGACAGGAATTGCAGCAATGGAAGCAGAAGGTCGCACAAGGAGACATCGCTTTTTTGACCCATTATTGGTATGACAAGCGGTTTCCGGAGTTCCATACCGTAACCAAAGTAGGCTGCTCGAACACCCAGCGCCTTGAGGACTGGTGTGTATCCAACGGACTTAATCCGGAATATATCCATTATCGCCTGCCTTACCCACACTTTGATCTGATCGGTCCCAAGCAAACCGAATTACTGCAAAAGTATAGGCTCGAAGATCATATCGCCCGATTCGGTCTGTAAACGCCTATCGGCGTACTTTTTAACAAAACCCGCCTTGATCCACGGCCATTCTTGCTCATGCCGTGCCTGATCAGGCGGGTTTTTTAGAATGTTTATCGACGGAATCGTATCGTGGTTTTCTAATTATTCGGGTCTATTTCTATAACATCAAGTAACAGCCCCGCTAGTCATCTTCTTTAGTGTCTTGTTGATCCAGATCGCAGCCGTCGCGCCTTCCCCCATCGCCACGGTGGTTAATTCAGAATGGACGCCCAGGTCACCGGCGGCCCAGAGCAACTCGACACTCGTCATTTTGGACCTTGGATCGGTCTTGACATGACGGTTGTGCTCCAGCTCTGCACCCAGCTGCTCAGCCAATTCGGAATAGATCATATTCCCGCCAAAAGAAATGAAGCCCCGCTCCGCGGGAACGATGCTCCCATCCTCCAGCACGACGGCCGATAGGATGCCACCCTCCTCACGAATTTCCGACACCTTTTTCTCTATATACGGAATCCCGAGCTCCGCCAATTGGGACATATGCTCGGAAGAAGCTGGCTCCCCCTCATGATTGATGTAGAGAATATCCTTGGTCCGCTCCGATAGCAGTACGGCCATACTGGCACCAGGATCCCCCGATCCCATCACGACGGTCCTTCGATCTTGAATTTCATAACCATCGCAATCAGGGCATACAAAGACGGATGTGCCCAGCGTGGGCATCAGGCCTGGCAGCTTGGGAAAACGGTCCATCACGCCTGTTGCGAGCAGCAGGGTTTTGGCCCTGTACTGAACTCCATCTTTACCGGTTAACACAAAATACTCCGCTTCATCTCGCCCCGCTTTCCGAATATCATCGGCAGCAAACGTTACGCCAACAGATTCCGCCTGCTGGCGTCCCCGCCGTCTGAGCTCTTCACCAGCGACCCCATCCGGCCATCCGAGGATATTGCGGTAGCTCTTGCATATGGCGGACCGCCCCGTTCCACGGTCTATCACCAGGACATCGTAGGCAGAATACCGCCCCAACTGTATAGCCGCCTGCAGACCTGCAATTCCGCCGCCAATGATAATACAATCTTTCACTTCGGTATCCAACATGTAGGTTTATCCACTCATTTCTATATCGAATTAAGAGCAGGAACTCATTGCATCAAGATCTACTTCAAGAAGAGAGGTACACCCTAAATATTTAACCAATCCGCCGTGATTTACTCCTGAAAAATCAAATAGACCCCGGCACAAAGCCCCGAGGTCCAAAGCAATGAATCACAGAAACAGCTGTCCGGCTAATGCACCGGTAATCACAACCAGCCACGGAGGACTCTTCCAGAACATCAGCATTCCGAACAGACCCGCTCCGATCACAAATTCAAGCGGACTATGAATGGAGGATGTCCATATCGGATGATACAAAGCGGCCAGCAGAATCCCGACCACTGCCGCATTCATGCCTGTCAGCATGCCTTGCAGTTTAGGGTTTCTACGGATGCTGTTCCAGAACGGCATTGCCCCTACGATGAGCAGAAATCCAGGCAAAAAGATAGCGAGTGTAGCAACGACACCTCCAGGAATCCCCTGGATCAAGACCCCGAGGTACGCGGCAAAAGTAAACAACGGACCGGGTACAGCCTGTGTTGCTCCGTAACCCGTCAGGAAATCCTCTTTGGACATCCATCCGTTCAACACCGTCTCACTCTCCAACAACGGGAGAACGACGTGGCCTCCGCCGAATACAAGCGACCCAGCTCGGTAGAAGCTATCCACAATGGCTACCCAACCATTATCGGTCAGCCCTTTCAGGAGCGGCAGACCCACTAATAACACAACAAACATGCCCAAGCAAAAGAGTCCGGCTTTCCGTCCAATCGGCATCTTGATCTCGGGTGCAGTTTCTTCGTTCACTTGACGCCTAAACAACCACAGTCCCGAAATGCCGGCCAGAGCGATGACCGTCACTTGAGAAATGGGACTCTGCCACAGCAGAACAACTGCCATGGCTATTAAGGCTATGGCCGCCCGTACGGGACCCGAGGCCAGTTTTCCTGCCATACCCAGAACCGCTTGCGCCACGATGGCCACTGCGACAATTTTCAGCCCTTGAATCCAGCCTGCCGAGCCGGGATCGAAAGTTTGCATTAAATAGGCGAAGATCATGAGCATGAGCACGGATGGTAACGTGAAGCCGAGCCAGGCGACGATACCGCCCCATAATCCCGCTCGCATCATCCCAACACCAATACCTACTTGGCTGCTAGCCGGTCCGGGAAGAAATTGGGCGAGGGCCACCAGATCCGCATAGCTTTTTTCGTCAAGCCATTGTTTGCGCCGCACATAAGTCTGGTGGAAGTATCCAAGATGTGCGATCGGTCCGCCAAATGAAGTGAGTCCCAACTGTAGAGCGGTCCACCAGGTTTCGCCGAGGGCACGCCACCTGCCAGAGGGCTGCCTATTGCCGACTTGAGCTTGTACTTGTTCTTTCTCTGTCTCCGGATTCAAAATCCATCGCTCCCCATATGCTTGATTAATGAAATGAAACGGTTAATTCGTGCATCCCAAGGTATAAAGAACATCATCAAATTTCAGATTATAACAAATACTCATTATCAATCTACCCATTTATGTAAACGCTATGTAAAATCTATAGAGGATCTTGAATGCTACGATCTGAAGAATGTCTCGTTCGAAATTAACGAATGAGCCAAAGTTCGGTCATCAACCGAGCTTTGGCTCATTTTTGTTCGAAGCTTCGTTACAATCCAAAAAAAGCATCCTTTTTGATATTTTGTTTCGTAATGTTTGGGTTTTGCAGAAAAGTGGATATATACTCGACCATGGACTCCGGACCCGCAACAAAGTATTTGCCGTGGTCCTTATGTTGAGTGATAAACTTAATCATCTCCTGCTCTAGCTGAGGTGGAAAGATCGAGCTTTACACCCGGCACTGCTGCCAATGAAATGGATTCGGCTTGGAGGGTGTCTCAAAAGATCTTAGATCTTGCGAGATGCCTTCTTGCTGTTTGATCCATTATTGAGAGCACCGTGTTGTGGCCTCTGATATCACTCATTCTGATTTTTGTTAGTTATTGGAGACCAGTCTATACAGCAGGGATGGTTGATGAATATGCTCTTTATACCTGGGATTCAACAAGAGGGGTGGATTTCAATGACAATTGGAAAAATGAAGGATCATTGGGGAATGTTACAGAATCATATCTTGCGTCCACATTTGCCTGAAACTCGATGGATGACAGGTTCAAGGATCTTACGGATGCTGAAAACATATTCATCCGTCTTCATAAAACCCAATCTCGGAAGTGGCGGCAACGGAATCATCCGTGTCAATGAATTGAGTAGGGGATATGAAGTTCGCTGCGGCCCAAGTCTGAAGATTGTTGGAGTTCACTCTGTCTTAAAAGCAATTGATTCATATCGGAATTCAAAGCGTCGGTATTTGGTGCAGAAAGGCCTGCGAATGGCGGAGTACCATGGGGAAATCTTTGATATCCGTGTATACCTGCAGAAGCCAGAGGACAAATGGATCATTTCGGGTATGGTCGCCCGTGTAGCTGCTCCTCATAAATTTGTGACCAACTATCATCAAGGAGGGCATGCAGAACCATTGCAAGAGGTTCTCTTAAAGCTCTTTCAGAATAACCAAACCAAAGTGGACGCCTGTTCTCGTAAAATAAAACAACTATCCATTACCATTGCCGAGACGGTTAATAAATGGAAATCGACTCGTGAATTTGGGGTTGATCTTGCCATAGACAAGAATGGCTACATTTGGATCCTTGAAGCTAATCCATATCCCGGCCATAGGTTGTTTACTCAACTCTCCGATAACACAATGTACAGAACCATTATAGAAAACAAACGGCGCATGGCAAAAAAAATACCATGATTGCAGAAGCTTTTATTACAGATGGGGGACGTTGGAAGGAATCCCCAACCTCCCAGGAATTGAAGAGCTTCCTGAACGACAGCAGTGGTGGATTCCGCGCTTCCGCTTTCAGCAAGCCCTATTTACTCACAGGTATTCATCGTTGTCATGATGACCTCTATCGGTAAGCCTCCGGCTTCGCATCTTTCGGTACGGAGAGATAACCTGGTTTCGCTGCACCAAAACCGAAGATAAACAACACCACAACAACGGCGGACAGCATCGCCAGGGGCACCTTCCACCCTCCTGTCGCATCATGCAGGAACCCGATCAGCATCGGACCGACGGCAGCCAATAAATAACCCAGTGACTGAGCCATTCCAGATAACGCGGCAGCTTCTTGAGCCGTTTTGGTACGCAGGGTGAAGAACATCAGGGATAAACTGAAATTGGCCCCGCCTGAAATACCTACCAGCATCACCCATAGCAGATTCAATGAAGACATGCCGGAAAATAAGCCTGCATATCCGGTCAGCATGGATAATGCAGAGATCGTCACCAGCAAACGCTGATTGGGATTCCGGCCAGCCAGAACAGGAATAATGAAAGAAAACGGCAAGCTGACAAATTGGAGAATCGAGAGCATCCATCCCGCCTCACTATAATCCATGCCTTGGCTTCTCAGAATCTCGGGCAGCCATGAGACGTTCACGTAGAACGTAAACGATTGAAGTCCCATAAATAAAGTAATGTACCAAGCAAGCGGTGACCTCAGCACACTCTGTTGTTTGGTAGAAGTCGAACTGACCTCAGCTGTTTTTCCGGAACTGCGACGCTGGATGATCCACACGATCAGAGCTAAGACGGACAATGAACCCCAAATGAGCAGGGACCCTTGCCAACCAAGCCCTGCTTGGGTAGCCAGCGGAATGCTAATCCCGGATGCGATCGCGGCGAGCAGGTTCATCGAGGCAGAGTACGTGCCCGTCATCAATCCGATATGCCGCGGGAAATCCCGCTTGACCAGACTTGGAAGCAGCACGTTCCCTACGGCTATGGCCATTCCAAGAAATGCGGTACCTATTAACAGTGTATACGGTGATGATATCGAGCGTATGCCGATTCCGAATGTCAGCACCACCATACTCAGCAAAAGGGTATTCTCCAGTCCCCATTTTTTGGCCATGGCCGGTGCCATCGGCGATAATAGAGCAAAAGCCAACAGCGGCAGCGTCGTCAGCATGCCCGCCAATGTACTCGAAATTCCTATATCCTCTCGAATGATCCCGATCAGCGGACCCACCGAAGTAATCGCCGCTCTCAAGTTAATAGCAATAAGGATGATACCTGCAAAAATCATCCATGTGCGCCCTGCGGAATTTGTGTTTTGATCTATTAATGTTCTTGATGTCATGACATGGACTCCTTACTTTCATGCGATATGTAAAAATAAACTTATCCGAGTTTATCACAAACCCGGGCATTAGGCCATAGCCTCGGGAGGCTATCATGGCAGCTTTTAGGGCTATTGTGTCGCCTATTCAGCGTTGTACATTAGCCTGTAGACGCACAGATAGAGCCCTACACAAGCGGGCTCCAAGCATACACGGATAATTTTTGGACATCACGAATGAATTCATTATACCGTTTCTGTATTTCCTCGGATGCGTACTGACGGAACTGCTCGAAGATTCCCATGCACCGCAGCATCCCGTTATCACTTTTGATTCTGATCGAGTACTCGAGGCTGTCCAAGATGTAGGATAACCCCCAATCATACTGTTTAGCATTCAAATAGTATATCCCTAGTTCGGCGAGGAGGCGGGTGTATTGGTTTAATGTGACGTGCACATTAATGTTGCTGATTTGGTTTTTCTGAGGTTTGTAGGTGAGATATATTTTAAAACGTTCAAGTATATAATCCACATTGAGCCGATGTCGATTTGCTGCGAGCACAATATGACACAGTGCCACAAAAATTTCATCTTCTCTTGATTCGATGTATTTCACATAATCAAGCAAAACGTTATAGTCTCCCGCCAGTATGGAATGCAAGTATCGGTTGGCTTCAGCCCATTCACTAAACTGCTTTATGACTCTACATTCATCTTCGGTAGGGTCAATAATCCAATCAGGACTTTCGTAAAAGCCCGTATAGGACAAAGCTTGTTCATAATCTCCACGTTCACTATAACTATTTTCTCGAGCTAAGTATGAATACAAGATATAAAAAACTAATGGATGATTACCTGAGTACTCAATTTTTTGATTCTGATATCTAGTCATGGCTTTAGATCCCATTTTTACAGCTAAATAATCCACTTTATCCCACTGACCCAATGAACCGCTGACATTTATTAACTCTACATATGCTGCAAGTTGATACTCTTCATCCAACCGTTCAATGTACGGCTCAAATAACACAACGGCCTGCCAATTAGATTCTTGATTCTCACTTAATCTTTGTAAAAAAAGACGGTAGTGACAAAGGGCGAGCCTTTCAGAGTGTTGGAACTTTTCACATTCAGCAATACATTCATACAAAGCTGCCGCTGCGTTGTATTTTTTTTCGTTATAAAATGATTCTGCTAATTCAAATAACATCGGTGCGTAAGTAATGTTTTCCATTGCCATTTGGGCAGCTAATTGTAAATAATCCAGTTTATCTAACTCTGCACATCGTTCAAGAAAAGTGCCTAGCCGCCTCCAGTCAGGGGTAGCATGAAATATACATTCAAAAATATATTTATCGTAAAAGTGACCTTCCTTAAATCCAATACAGGAGGTGATCTTATCCAGTTGACTCATGGACATTGGGCGGTTTCCATTAAGTATGCCGCTTAAAGATCCACTGTTTATATTTGATATTTTCGCAAACTGATTTATTGTCAAACCATGTTCTTGCAAATATCTAGCTATTTCACCGCGAATCGTGGCTGTCGTCTCCAAGTAACAACCCCCCAGAAAAATCTATTAAATAGCATTTCCCTTTACACTTGAGGGCTCCAAGCGTATACAGATAATTTTTGAACATCGTTAATCAAATCATTGTACCGTTTCTGTATTTCTTTGGAAGAATACTGACGAAACTGCTCAAAGATCCCCATGCACCGCAGCATCCCTCTGTCGCTTTTGATTCTTATTGAATACTCCAAACTATCCACAATAAAAGTTAGACCACGATTAAATTTTTTGGTGTTCAAATAGTATATACCTAGCTCAGTAAGGAGGCGAGCGTATTGGTTCATCGTCACTTGCTCACTTATCTTGCCAAGTTGGTTTCTTTGTGGTTTATAAGTCTGATACTCCTGAAATTGCTCCAGAATATGATCTATGTTGAAGCGATGTCGATTTGCTGCTACAACAATATTACACAAGGCAGTAAAAATCTCATCTGGTCTGGATTCAACATAGTTTACATATTCAGAAAGAACGTCAGAGTGTCCAGTCATTAGCCTGTATAAGTATCGATTCGCTCTTGCCCATTCTTTAAACTGATTGATAATTATTTTTTCCTGATCGGAAGGTGCCTTTATCCAATCCGGGTTTTCATACATAGACAAATAACTTAATGCTTCCTCAAAGTTCCCCGCCTCACTAAGGACACTCGCTTGAACTAGAAATGAATATAGTATGTAAAAAATTACATGCTTTTCCTGTCCATCACTCATAATCGAGGTTTCACAGTTACTCTTATATTGAAGTCTTGCTTTATGACCCATTTTTTTTGCCAAAACTTTCACTGTGTCCCACCGCTGAAAAGAAATATTCACATTAATAAGCTTTCTGTAAGCGTCTAATTGATATTCATCCTCTAATCTATCAATATAATGCTCAAAAGATACTGCCAGCTTTAGATTAGCTTCCATATTGTCACTTAACTCCATTACAAAGAGCCGATATTGGCATAATGCAAGCCTTTCTGAATGCTGGAACTTTTCACTTTCAGCCACGCATTCATACAATAATGCCGCCGCTTTATACTTTTCCCTGTTGAAGAATTCCTCCGCCATTTCAAAAAGCATCGGCGCGTAATTGATGTTCTCCATCGTCATTCGTGCAGCTCTATGCAAACAGTCCAATTTATCCAGCTCTGCACATCGCTCAAGAAAAGGTCCAAGCCTTCGCCAATCCGGAGTCGTATGAAAAATGCTTTCCGTTATGTAAAGTTCATAGAATTGCCCCTCTTCCAGCCCCATACCTTCAGTAATCCGGTCTAGCTGGTGCATAGACATGGGACGATTACCATTTATGATATTACTAAGTGTTCCGCTATTGACACCCGATATCTTTGCAAATTGGTTAATCGTCATACAATGATTCTGCAAATATTTAACTATCTCTCCGCGAATCGTGGCTGTCGTCTCCAAGTAACAACACCCCCAGATGGAAAAACAAATATTAGTACTATAAATATTTAATTACATGCTATTATTTTACATTCGGAAGGTCAATAATTTAATTAATCAAATAAAGATGGCTCCATTATGTCTGGAACCATCTTTTGACTAAATCTATTAATAATATGTATTAGCTCGTTCCCGCACCATGAGAGTAAGAATTCATAGGTGTTCCTGACCCATGACTATGAACTGATGCCTCGGGGGTAGTATTAGGATCAGCATTTATAATTACTGATGAAACTTCGAACAGCAAAACAAGACTACAAATTGTAAATAGATACGCAAGTTTCTTTTTCATATTATTTTTTGCACCTCTCTAACTAATATTTTCTTGATAGTTGTTCTTCATTGATGGAACATGGTGATATTCCCATATTCCCCCTTACTGTATCATAAATTGAGTCTACTTGACATTACCAAAAAAAGAAAACTTTCCATGAACAAAGTATCATAGCGATACAATATCATCGGTAACCAATAGATGTTCCTATTTTTTTATTATTTAATATCTGTACATCTTTCACTAAATATTTATACTTTAGTTGAAGATCGTTTGTGGAATAAGGACGAAATTGTTCGAAAACCCCCATACATCTAAGCATCCCCTTATCACTATTTATCTTAATCGAGTTTTCTAAACTATCTAAAATAAACTCAAGTCCACTCTCATAGCGATTAGTGTTCAGATAATAAATACCAAGTTCAGCGAGTAATCTTGTATATCGATCTGCTGTAACCTGCTGAATTATCTTTCCAATATGATTTCGTTGTTCCTTATGAACAATATATTTTTTAAACTTATCCAGAATATAGTCCACATCTAACTGATATCGATTAGCTGCAATCATGATGCTACAAAGCCCTAAAAATATCTCATCTTCTCTATCAGTAATAAAATCTACATAATCAACTAGTAAATCATCATCTCCTGCCATTAACTTGTATAGATATTTGTTTGCCTCAGCCCACTCTTTAAACTGCTCAATGACTCTGATTTCCTCATAATCAGGATCATCAATCCAGGTAGGATCTTCATATAAGGTTACAAATTCTAATGCCTTTTCATAATCACCACACTCATAACAAACAGTTGCTCGAATTAAATGCGAATATAGAATATAAAATATAAGTGGTTTATTTCGTCCTTCTTGCTTTTTGAAAATTTTACCAATATGTTGGTATTGAATTGTCGCTTTAGTACCCATTTTTAAAGCTATTGCATCAACCTTATCCCAACGATGCAAAGATAGATTTAAATTTACTAATTCTTTAAGCGCATCCAACTGGTACATCTCATCCAACCGATCCACGTATGGCTCAAAATAAACGGCTGCCTGCAAATTTGCATCCTGATCATCCGTTAGTTCTAAAACAAACAACCGGTACTGACACAGAGCCAACCTTTCCGAATGCTGAAATCGTTCACTCTCAGCCACGCTTTTGTAGAGCAGAACTGCCGCTTCATGCTTTCCCTCTTTGAAAAAAAACTCTGCCGTTTCAAAGAGTAAGGGTGAATAAGAGATATTATCCATCGTCATCCGGACAGCCTTGTCCAGACAATTCAGCTTCCCCAGCTCCGCGCATCGGTGAAGAAACGGACCCAGCCGACGCCAATCCGGCGTAGCATGAAATATGCATTCATCGATATACAGCTCGTAAAAGTAACCCTCTTCCAGACCCATACCTAACGTAATCCGGTCCAATTGCTGCATGGAAATCGGGCGGTTGCCATTCAGGATGTTGCTGAGTGTGCCGCTATTGACCCCCGATATCTCAGCAAACCGATTAATCGTCATTTCGTTCTTATGTAGAAACTCTTCCATTTGTTCGCGAATCGTGGCTGTCATTTCCAAGCTAACACCACCCTTTAGGATCAGAACCCAAATATTAGTATATTTCTCTATACATTAATCATATTGATTAATATTCCAGCGGTCAATACTTATTTACGTCATTTTTTTACAAAAAATAACCAATACAATTTAAAAATGCCAAATTCAACACTTTTCTTTATGATTTATATATCGTCAGTTTGATCACCACGATGAGAAAAAGCGCTCCGAAATTTTCGGAAGCGCTTTGTTGGACAACAATAAGGGCCCTGACTTCAACCAAGTCAGGGCCCTTACTTACTATATCCTCTCCTAGCTCCTTCTTGCCTGAATTAATGTGAACCAATTCGAATCCCCATTAAATACACCGTATACTGTGTATACAGGCTGATAGAAGTTTTTCGTGTCATATATGAACGATAGCTCAATTCCTGTTATATCCAGTTGGTCACCCTTTTTAATAACGAGTTGATCATCCGTTAATATTGCATTTCTTTTGATTTGTGGAAATTCACCATTTTTGATACGATCATACACCTCTGCAGGAGACAGTATATCCACTTCCTTCATAAATTGATTCTCTTGGAGCCCATTATTTATCGAATAGATACTGCCATCTTGTTTAAGACCGAGTAACAGTTCGCCAGTCCAATAACTCTCGTGTAGACCCGCTTTATCCGGGAGGGACCATTGAAATTCCCCGTTCTCCAATGCTGTAAAATCAGCGTCTTGAGGGAGTAGGCCAAGATCGGCCATTATGGTTTTGGCCTTCTGTGATAGCAGTTCTTGGTCATTGAATGAAGTTCGCTCCGGTGTATCATTGTTCTCGGTTAACGACCAGTTTCCCTCTTCGGATTGATAGAATGTATATGGTGTTCCTGATTTATCTTCCAATAGAACCTCTCGATCGCCATCCCAATCCTTAACCTTCAATTCAGATAATCCTAACTTCTGCTGCAGCAGGGCTTCTACTCCATCCGGCTGAGTGATTTTCTTGTAGACGGGGGCGACTGCAGGTGCCGAGCTTAACTGAAGGGATGTTGTTACATGAACATCTTTCATATTCCATTTGGTAAACGAGTTTATGGCCAGGTTTCCGAACTCCTGCTGGAAGTAGACGATATTCATGCCGACAAATAACAAACCCATCAATAAAGGGATCGCCAGGTTTCCCAGCAGGCTTTTCATTCTTACTCTTTTGTTATAAACAATGGAAGCAGACAGTCTGTATAACTGGTATCCAAAAATACCACCAAGCGTGTTGTTTATGATATCAGCAAGCTCAAACAGTCCTGCGCCTGAAAGCGTCTGATAGGTTTCAATAAAGAGCGTAGAACTTACAACGACAAGAAGAAGCCACTTGAATGCTTTAAATTTTCGGCTGATGAAAGGCAGCAATATTCCCATCGGGATAAACATGATGATATTAAATATACCGTTCTGAAGATCACGTAAGGAATATTTGTTCCATGCTTCAACATAATCGCTGAATGGATGGAGATTCATCTGCAAGAAATGAGAATTGCCGCGGCCCAACATAGTTAGCTCAAGTACAAATACAACATATCCGATGAACAAGGCGCCAAGAAAAAGCTTGTTCATTTGAATCCGTGGCTTTCCCTCTGATTGTTGTTTTCTATAATAAAGATAATAATATAACATGATTAGAACGAATTCGATCCCGATAATTACGATGACCGGCAGCATTAAAAAACGTAGATTCGTATACATTGCATCGATCCCCAAGACGAGGCCCCCCTTATGACTTTATTATAATGATAGTTGACACTGTCTTTCCTTGCAGCTTCAAGTCAGAGCCGGTTACTTTTATATACTCTCCTGCTTTAACGCGTCGATAATGTCTTCCTTTTTTACTTTCGCGCTGGAATATAGCATGGCAGAACCGACAATGACAAATACGGCGGCAATGACAGACAGAATACTCATCCAGGGGAGGACGAATCCGTAGCTAAATTTGTTCGCAAAGGCCATATAGATCAAATACATCACGACGAAGCTGATAGGAAGCCCGAACAGCAGCGATTTGGCCCCATAAAAAACACTTTCGTAGTTCATCATTTTCGCAAAGCCTTTTGGCGTCATTCCAACGGATTTCAGCATCGCAAATTCCCGCTTTCGAAGAGCGATGCTCGTTGAGATCGTATTAAAAATATTCGCAATCGAAATCACTGAAATTAATACGATAAAGCCATAAGAAAAGACGGACATCAATAGTATCATCTGTTCTTCCTGTTTTCTGGATTGGTACACATTGTACACATACAGATTAGGCTCTTTCATTTCTTCGATTTCCTGCTGCGTTTTCAGCGGGTCCACACTTTTCAGATAGAGAAAGGTTTGAACGAACTCCCCGCTCTTATCGTCTGCCAGTTGATTTAGGACTCGTTCCGAGATGACGATATTTAACCCGCCTGTTCCGACTAAGTTCATCCCCATCGGAGATCGATCCGTCAACGCCGCAATGTACACTTCACTTACATCCGTCACTTTTTCCGTTTTCTCATCGATCGTTGTCAAATCGAGACTTTGCCCAACATTCGCATGAATAGCCTTCGTATGGACATATTTTCCCGTATCCATATCTTTATAATCGATGGTATCGATCACGATGGCGGAGAGATGTTCCGGATCCGTCAGTAACTCGTAATCTGCTCCGACTGCTTTGGCATAAGCCCGCAGGTTCGAATCGTTTAATGCAGCGATTTTAATATCATAAGGATATTTTCCGTCCTTCAGGATACTCTTATCCTTCTTGACCGCCTCCTGCAATTCATCGGCGATGGACGCTTCCTCGATCCAAGCGTTCCTGTACAACTCATGAATCACGCTGTATTCCGACACATCCGAAAGAGATGCAATGGATTGAACCAATCGATCGTCTATTCTTGCTCCATTGCCGTATGATAGTTCAATATCATAGTTGACACCTTCCTGCGACATGGCCAAGGATTGTTTCAGATTACCGGTAAAAAATGATACCGTTAAAAACAGAACGATGCTGATCACGAGCGAAAATACGGTAGCATGGTATCTCCGCTTGTTCCTTTTCAAGTTTTTCAATCCGATCTCCGCTTCGATTCCGAAGAGCTTTCGAATCCATTTCGGCGTTTCCACGCTTTTGCCCGAAAGCTTCACATCGGTTGTTTGGCGAATCGCAACCATGGCGGAAATCCGGGATGCTTTGACGGCCGGGAGATACGTCGAAATAAAGATCGTCAACATCGAAACAGTGCAGGCAATCAAAATCGATAACGGCGTGACGATTACCGTTAGCCTTTCAGTAATTCCTAAAGCCCCTTGAATGATAACGTTAATGAACTGAAAGGTAATGCCGATCCCGGCAAGACCGCATAAGATCCCAACGGGAATGCTGATAAAGCCAATGATGACACCCTCAAAAAACACCGAATTTCTCTTCTGCCTTTTCGTAGCCCCCACGCTTGCAAGCATCCCTAAATGGCGAGAACGTTCCGAGACGGAAATCGCAAAAGCATTATAGATGAGCGAAACCGATCCGATCATAATGACCGCCATCAGGATCACCGATAAGGAGAACATCGTGCTGTACGAGGCTTCGCTTTTGGAGACGCCATAATAATGAAGCAAATCGTGATGATATTGGACCGTTTCGATCTGGTTGTTCTCTGCCAGGTTTTCTGCATGTGCGAACAAGGACTGATTGACTTTTTGCAAAACTACCGCTGCATGGACTCGATCGTTTGCCCCGATGATGTTTTCATCGACATAGCTAATGGTCGTATACCCCGGGGCCCACGCCGGTTCCCATACGGGAGGCTTGATGAAGCCTACGATCGTGTAATCCCTTGTCGTAATATGTTGCAGCGTTTCGTTCTTTTCGTTATCTACCATACGCAGCGATTCGGTTTGACCCAGCGGTTGATCATTCCCTTCCTCGAATCGTTCGCCGACGCGGAGAGTGAGACGATCCCCGATTTCATATTTCGCCTTGGCGTTTGTCGCAGCGGCTTCAGAAATCACAACTTCCTTGTCGGTTTCCGGCAGACGCCCCTTGCTCAATTCAATCGGAAATTGCGCTAAACCCTGTGCATCATACGCCTTGAGGAACAAATAGGGTTTATTGGGATTTTGTCCCCCTTCTAATGGGGCATAACCCAGATCGTTTGTGATCGCAAGGGTCTTGGTTGCGTCATCGTTTTTTATCGCTGCAAGCTGTTCCTTGTTTACATCATGATATAGGACATGCCATTCCCCTTCATCCGCGATGGTTTGCCTTTTCATTAAATCCACGTAAGAAAAACCAAGCGTTGCAACAGCCGTCACCATGGCAACTGACATGATGACACCTATGATGGTTACAAGCGTTCGTCTCTTGTTTTGCCGCAAATATCTGACGGTGAGTTTATTGACAATATTCAAGGGCGAATCACCTCGTCTTTGGCAATCCTTCCGTCCTCAATCGAAATGACCCTGTCAGCTTGCAAAGCGATTCGTTCGTCATGCGTGATCACGATCAATGTCTGGTGATAAGTTTTATTCAACATTTGTAATAAATCGATGATTTCGCTGCTATTCTTGCTGTCCAGATTCCCGGTCGGCTCGTCCGCCAGCATAATGGCAGGGTTACTAATGAGCGCTCTGCCGATCGACACCCTTTGCTGCTGTCCGCCTGATAATTGATTGGGCAGATGGTTTAAGCGATGTTGCAGATTCAAAGTCTTCACGAGACCATCCAACTGCTTCTTATCTACCTTTTGGTTATCAAGCAAGAGCGGGAGCGTAATATTCTCTTCCACCGTCAGGACGGGAATCAGATTGAAAAACTGGTAGATCAGTCCGATTTGTCTGCGCCTGAAGATGGCCAGTTGCGTTTCGTCCAAGTTATACATGTCCGTATCCTCTACGAGGACTTTGCCGCTCGTCGGCCGATCCACACCGCCCAGCATATGCAGCAGCGTCGATTTCCCCGATCCGGACGGGCCAATGATGGCGACAAATTCACCTTTTCGAACCGAAAAGGAAACATCGTCAAGCGCCTTTACCGCCGATTCGCCTTTACCGTATATTTTAGACAGATGATCTATCTTTAAAATTTCCATTGTCATATCTCCCTCCCTTCATGCTCAACTCCAGCTTTATACCATCTCTTTATATCCAACATCCCACAGGGTTACATTTCCCTCAATGGTTATCGTAAGCTCATTGGCCTGAGAGAGATAAATGGAGCTCATATCCGGCTCATGGCGTCCGGCTTCTACAGATACAGTCAGGAACTCATGTCCATGGGCGGTAACCCTAATGCTGCCTCGGGAATCCTCCTGATCGGGAATTCCATAATTCAAAAAGAGGTACACCTCCTTCTTATTGCCTAACGTGTACCTGTACGTTTCCTTGTTTTTGCCTTCAATGCTGTACACATTATATTGGGGTTCCACGTCTTGACCGCCTATCTTAAGACGGTTCGGTTTCGTTCCCGTTGATGGATTGCCGTTACTATCCTTCCATTCGTTTATCGCCACAAAGGGGCCCATCTCTTTGGTGAACGCTTGGTCAACCATCCCGAAGATCCCCCACACCCCGAGCATCAAAACAACGCTGGAAATACCCGTAGCAGCAATATTTCTCCAGTCGTTTTTTGTACGAAAGCCAAGTTTGTACGCCCCGAATCCGATGGCTGCGCCCGTTGAGTTCTGTATGACGTCGTTCATGTCGAAGCTGCCGAGGAAAGTTAGTGCCTGAATCGTCTCCAGCAGAAGGATGGATAGGATGAACAATGTCATGAAGCGAACAAAGCTAGTCTGATATAACAACGGAATCAATATGCCAAAAGGAATGAAAGCGGCGATGTTCCCGAAACCCACAAAATCAATCAGCGTAGGATGTAGAAGATCTGATAGACTTGGCACCCTGAAAAAACTGTCAGGTAAAAACATAAAGGTGTACTCGGAGATTTGATCTACCTTACCTACTCTGCCGAAAGCGAAAAACAAAAAATAAAGAATAAACAGGGTGTAGAATATCGTGATAGCAAAAATAATTTTACGTTGTTGTTTCAAATGCATGGTCGTACCTCCATCGTTCATCTGTTGAATATCATTGTATCTGTATAAAATGACTTTTCAGTGACGATGGAGGTGACAATTCAGTCACTTACGGAGTGCCGCTAAATCACGTGCTTATAAAATTTAATCCGAAACTGCGTACCCTTCTCGCTGTCACTCGTCACATCGATCACGCCGTTCTGGCTGGCAATGATGCTCTGAGCCATCGCAAGACCAATGCCGATGCTCCCCTCGCTCGCATTTTTCCCTTTATAAAAACGTTTGAAAATATAAGGTAAATCTTCTTTTGGAATTCCTTTTCCGTTATCAGCTATGACAATTTCCGTAAATAGCGCATTTTCGGAAAAAGAAATGGCTATGAGTCCGCCTTCATGCGTGTGCTCAACGCCATTTTTCAAAATATTGATAATCGCTTCGGCCGTCCATTTGAAATCACCGACAAAAGAGACGCTGTCATCGCCCTTGATGGAAACCGTTTGGTCCTTGATTTCCATCGGAATCAACACCGGTTCTAATGCCTTTTGTATAAGCTTATGAACGAATACTTGATCTCTTTTGAACTGGATTGTCTTTTCCTCGATTCTCGATAGCTTTAACAAAGAAGAAACAAGCCAATCGATTCGTTCAAGCTGAATACGGATATTGCGGGTGAACTCCGTTCTTTTCGCTGGAGGCAGGTCGGGTTTGCTTAGCAAATCTGCCATCACCGTCATGGAGGTAAGCGGCGTTTTAAGCTGATGCGAGATATCGGAAATGGCATCCGTCAGCCCCGTTTTGTCTCGCTGAAGAAGCGATCGCTGCTCCGATAGCATGAGTGTCACTTTATAAATATCATTTTTTAAAATGCTAAGCTCGCCTTCTTGATTATCACGAGCGTCAAGTGAATAATTGCCTCTGCTTATTTCACGCAAATAGACGGACAGCTGTTCAAGTTCGCGGTATCTCCATTTCGTGAATAACAGACTGCTTCCAATAAGTAATATAGACATGATGAAAACGAGCGCCGCAGCTACAGACGAAATGAAAGCAGCGGCAACGCCCCCCACTAAACTGATGGAGCCCATGATCAACAATAATATCTGAATCTCTCGATTTCGCAGCATCTAATCACCGACCTTATATCCTAAACCGCGTACCGTTTTGATCATCGTGGGATGCTGCGGATCATCCTCCAGCTTTTCCCTTAGTCTTTTGATGTATACCGTTAGCGTATTGTCGTTCACGAAGTCGCCTGCCACGTCCCAAATCTGCTCCAAAAGCTGATTTCTTGACAGAACTTGTCCAATATGGTTACCAAAAATCAACAATAAGCGATACTCCAGAGCGGTCAATGAAATTTCGGCGCCGTTTTTATACACTTTTCCTTCCAGCGTATTCATGCGAACCTGGTCAATGTTAATGATCCCTTGGGTCTGAGACGACTTATGGTATCTCCGCAAGACGGACTTGATCCGCGAGAGAAGCTCGCGAATACGAAATGGTTTTGTAATATAATCATCCGCTCCCATGTCAAGCCCCATCACGACATTGACCTCATCGTCGATCGCCGTTAAGAAAATGACCGGAATATCTCGTTGCTCTTTCACCATTTTGCATAATTCATAACCGCTTCCATCCGGGAGCGATAAATCAAATAAGCATAAAGCGAATTGATCTATATCTTCAGCGAGCACTTTTTTTGCAGAAACGACATCATGGCATAGAACGGTAGAAAAGCGATCTTGCTGCAGCGAATACTCCAGCCCGGACGCAATCGTTTTATCATCTTCCACTAACAATATTTTCATCTGTAGATCTTCTTTACGAACGACCATGGAAGAATAAGCCTCCTACATTCAAATGTCCGCTAGTTTAAGACTAGCGGTCGTCAGGCATTTTTAAAGCACACTCTTGATCTTTTTCCGGATTAAAGATGTGGCTCACCCAACATTAACACGTTATCAGGAATCCATGCAAAAAGCGATGGAATTGAAAACAGTCCTATCATTAAGCGACCTCAGTAGTTAACTGGCCAGGAAGAAATTAGCGTATAGAAAAACGCTAAGCCTGTCAAGATTGAAGGCTTAGCGTTATATTCATTATCATGTTTCCCGTCTCAACGCAAGATGCTTACCCAAGGACCAAACGATCGTCCGACAACTTATGGCCGCTAATCTGCTCAAATTCCCCGAGCAGCTGCGCCACCGTCAGGGATTTCTTGCGCTCTTGGTCTACATCCAGAATGATGCGTCCCTTATCCATCATAATGAGGCGATTGCCAAGACGGATGGCTTGCTCCATGTTATGCGTGACCATGAGCGTGGTAAGCTTCATGTCGCGCACGATGTCATCGGTTATTCGGGTGATCAGCTCCGCACGCGCCGGATCGAGCGCTGCCGTATGCTCATCCAGCAGCAGGATTTGCGGCTGCGTAAAGGTCGCCATCAGCAAGCTTAGTGCTTGACGCTCCCCTCCCGACAGCATCCCGACTTTGGCTCGGAGCCGATCCTCGAGTCCAATGCCAAGCCGCTCTAAGTGCTTGCGGAAGCCCGCCCGCTTGGAGGCTGTAACGCCTATGCTGAGCCTGCGGGACTGGCCCCTACGATATGCCATCGCGAGATTCTCTTCAATGGTCATATGCGGCGCAGTGCCCGCCATCGGATCCTGGAATACCCGGCCGATCCAGCGACTGCGACGAAATTCCGGCAGATGGCCGATCGAAGTGCCGTCAATGCGCACTTCGCCTGCATCCGGTCTCATTACCCCGGAAATGATATTCATAAGCGTGGATTTGCCTGCACCATTACTTCCGATAACCGTTACGAAATCCCCCGGATTCAAGTGAAGATTGACATCCATCAAGGCAATCTTCTCATCCACCGTTCCCGGATTAAACAGCTTGGACACATGGTTCATTTCCAGCATCAGAGCGCACCTCCTTTTGTCTTCCCTTGCGTAGCTAACAGTTCGGTTGAGCGCCTCCGTGCCTGTGAACGCTGCTTCATCGCCCGGTTGATGGTCGGAACCACGAGAGCGATAATGACGATGATCGCGGTGATCAATTTTAAATCTGAAGCTTCAAGCCATGGAATCTCATAGGCAGCGGCAACGACAATCCGATAGATGATCGATCCGCAGACGACAGCCAGCGTCGTCCGGAATACCGAGCCGGTTCCAAGAACGGCTTCGCCGATAATAACGGATGCCAGACCGATCACAATCATACCGATACCGGAGCTAATGTCGGCAAAACTGGATTGCTGGGCAACCACTGCGCCGGATAAGGCCACCAGACCGTTTGAAATGCTGAGCCCCAGAATGGTTGTGGTGTCCGTGTTCGCACCAAAGCTGCGGATCATCCGCTTGTTATCCCCTGTCGCGCGCAGCGCTAGACCAAGATCCGTGCGGAAGAATGCATCGAGCAGCAGCTTGCCGATGATCACAATCACTAACATAATATAAATCGGATCGATCGATCCGAAGATATTCGCTTCCTGGCTCAACGAAATATTAGGCTTACCCATAATCCTCATATTGATCGAATACAGGGCAATCATCATAATAATGCCTGAAAGCAAACCGTTGATCTTACCCTTGGTATGCAGCAGGCCTGTACAGATACCGGCTAACATACCTCCGGCAAACGCAGCCAGCGTAGCAAGCCATGGATTCACACCGTTGGTAATCAGAATCGCTGCAATCGCTGCGCCTGTCGTAAAACTTCCATCCACTGTTAAATCCGGAAAATCCAAAATTCGGAACGTGATATATACCCCGAGTGCCATCAGCGCATACAGCAGCCCCAATTCAATCGGACCATCCAGCCTCATCACGAAATCCAGCATGCCATTGACCTCCTTAAGGATTAAGAAGTAAGGCGCGGGCTGTTATCTCCGCGCCTTACAGTTACTCGATGATGTTGTTATCCGGGTCTTTGACTTCCTGTTTCATGGCGTCGGTCACTTCAATACCATAGTCAGCCGCAACCTTCGTGTTCAAGATCAGATCCAGCTTATCCGGCTTCGTCACTTCCATGTCCGCCGGATTTTTGCCGTTTTTCAGGATTTCTACAGCCATCTGTCCAACCTGATAGCCGTGGTCGTAATACTTAAATCCGACGGTTGCAAAAGCCCCCTTCTCCACCGTATCGCGGTCACTGGAGAAGAACGGAATTTTATTCTTTTGTGCCGTTTGGATAATCGCGTCAACGCCGCTGACCACAACGTTATCCAACGTGATATAGTAAGCATCTACCTTGCCAACTAACGATTCCGCAGCCTGTTTCACTTCCGATGTGTTCGTTACAGCCGCCTTAACCAGCTCGATGCCATGCTCGGCGAGCGCCTCTTCAGCCGTCTTTGCCATAACCACTGCATTGGCTTCCCCTTCATTAATGACAAGGCCGATCTTCTTCACGTCCGGGAAGTTGGTACTGATGAAATCCATCAGCTGTTTAGCTGCCTCCGGGTTGGTATCCGATGCCCCGGTGACGTTGCCACCCGGCTTCTGCAAGTCGTTCACCAGCTTCGCGTCAACCGGATCCGTCACCGCTGCGAACAGTACCGGCTTTTCCTTCACGTTCTCAGCCACTGCCTGCGCGGACGGGGTTGCGATAGCGACCACCAGATCCGACTTCGTATCCTTCAGCTTCTGGCCGATCGACAGGTTGTTCGCTTGATCGCCTTGCGCATTGTTGTAATCGATTTTCAGCGTATTGTCTTCCTCGGAAATTCCAGCGTCCTTCAGTGCTGCCAGAATGCCTTCCCGCGTTGCATCCAAGGATGGATGCTCTACGATCTGCGAAATAGCGATGCTATAGGATTTCTTCTCCGCTTCTCCGCCGCTTCCCGTTTGAGTCGTACCGCCGCCTTCCGGCTTGTCCCCGCATCCTACCGCTGTAACCAGCAGTGCGGAGAGTGTAAGTGATAACCACATTTTTCTCTTCATCATGATTCCCCTCTCATTTGTTAACCGCTTCAATAATTTTCTGCATAAAGCGACAACGCTTCCCCGCTTTCATAGACGAAAGCATTAAAGTCAAAAAATAAGTCGTTCCTATTGAACAACGGTCTATTATGAACATTTTATATGTACCCAATTGTTTTCGTCAATCAAGATTTTATAAAGCGTGTAATGGTTTACATAAAGAACATCCCCGGACGTTACACGCTTCCGGGGATGTCAACTAAACGAAATATTATTTATATAATCCGGAGCGTCTACAAAATGGACCGGCCCTGCATCGTCGCTAACCACGCTTCTGCCATGAGCGCATGACCTGCCGGGGAAGGATGAACACCGTCAGATGCCCAATAACTCATCTCTATCTTGGAGCTGGCTGCAGCAAAAATGCCGTCGAGCGGAACGTACAACGTCTCAAATTCTCGCGATAATTCGCGAACGGCCTGAATTTTGGGATCCAGATCCTCCCGCCATTCCTTCTTCGCTTCCGTAACAGGCAGCAAGAACGGCTCCATGAGAATAAAATTCGCGCCGGTTAACTCGCGGGTTTGGATAAGCAGCTCACGATACCCTTCATAGTAGGCTTCCACGGACGTTGCTTCACCACGGTTATACTTCCTGCCGGTCTCATTAATACCGACCAGAATGGATACCCATGTCGGATCCAGGTCAATGCAATCTTCCTCCCAGCGCCCCCGCAGATCGACAACCCGGTTACCGCTGATTCCGCGGTTTACAAAACGCAACCTTTTCAAAGGCAGCTCCATACCAAGCCGGGCAGCGGCCATCAGCGCATATCCATGCCCCAAACTGTCCGACTCCTCGTAATTTCGCCCGCAATCGGTAATACTGTCGCCTTGAAACAATACGAGTGCATTTTGCTCGATATGTACCATGCTGTTCAACGCCTCCAATAATTGAAAGTGTTCTCAAGCTCACCCCTTCATCATAACCGCTTTCCTGCAATCGTGAAACCCCTCAAATTCACATATTATGGCAAACTTTCTATACATTTAAGTTGACTATGTGGAGTGAATTCACTACAATTCTATAGGTACACGTATGGCTGAATATATAAAAGAACAGGTGATTAAATCATGTCAGAGCAACAGAACTATCAGATCCTTCTCTATTATAAATTTGTTCAAATCCCGGACCCTGAAGCGTTCAAAGACGAGCATCTGCAATACTGCAAAGATCTTGGACTCAAAGGACGTATCCTGGTTGCCTCAGAAGGCATCAATGGCACGGTATCCGGTACGATTGAACAGACTGAGCAATATATGCAGGATATGCACGCCAACCCGCTCTTTGCGGACATGGTGTTTAAGATTGACCCTTCCGAAGGGCACGCCTTCAAGAAGATGTTTGTCCGTCACCGCGAAGAACTCGTTACCTTCCGGGTGGAGGATGAGCTCGACCCTAATGAGATCAGCGGAACCCGCTTAGCGCCTCAAGAATTCTATGAATACTTGCAGCGTGATGATGTGATCGTCATCGACGGACGGAATGACTACGAATACGATATCGGCCATTTCCGCAATGCGATACGTCCAGAGGTTCAATCCTTCCGTGAGTTTCCGGATTGGATTCGCGAGAACCTGAGCGAGCACAAGGATAAAACCATCCTGACATACTGCACAGGAGGCATCCGCTGCGAGAAGCTGACCGGCTTCATGCTGAAGGAAGGCTTCAAGGACGTTGCCCAGCTTGAGGGCGGCATTGTCACCTACGGTAAAGACCCTGAAGTACAAGGCCGTCTGTTCGACGGGAAATGTTATGTATTTGATGAGCGTATTGCCGTGCCGATCAATCAAACGGACGAGGATGTCATCGTTGGTAAATGCCACCATTGCGGAAAGCCGGAAGACCGGTATATCAACTGCGATAATGACGCTTGCCACCTGCAGCATGTATGCTGCGAAGAGTGTGAGGAGCTTCATCATGGCTGCTGCTCTGCGGAGTGTGAAGAGATTGTTGCTGCAAGCCACAATGCTTCCTGAGCCAACCCGGCCATAAATGTTATAACTAAAGAAAGGGCAAGGTGCGATTCACTCGCTCCTTGCCCTTTTACTATACGATCTCGTCTGCATTCAGACGTATTAAATATCATGGAAAACAGCCAGTTCAGCTTCGATAGCAGCTTTGATCTTCTCGACGCATTCTTCCGTCGTTGCCGCGAATACACGTTTACCATTCACCAGTGCATATGGCCGCAGCTTGCACAGACCGCAAAGATTCATGCAATCCGCCCGCAGGACAGCGATTTCGGGATACAATTCCTCAAGTTGCTCAAGCTCCAAAGCACTCATCAAGTTGCTGTCGCATATTTCCACAACAACAATCCCCATCCCCATCTTTATCACCACTATTCCATTTGACAATATGTTCATTCATTATGAGGAAAACGCCCGGTTTTGTCAAATCGGTCTTCATGGAAGATCAATGAATGAGGGATTCCGCTCCGTCTATATAGATTTCAGTACCGGTAATATGGGAAGCGTCATCGGATGCAAGAAATGCTACAAGCTGAGCAACCTGTGCTGGTTGCCCAGGTCCATCCGCCAATGGCTGGTCACCTTCCGGATATTCAATCGGGATCGTCACCTCGTCGAGCTCTGGCTTCGCGATCGTGCTCTCATCGATGTTAGTTGCAATCGCGCCTGGGCAGATGGCGTTCACTCGGATTTTATAACGTGCGAGCTCCAGAGCCGCCATCTTCATGAAAGCAACCTGTCCGGCCTTCGTGGTGCTGTATGCTGAAAAACCAAAACCGGTAAACACCCGGTTACCGTTAATGGAGCTGGTAATGATGATGCTGCCTCCATGCTCCTTCAAATAGGGAATCGCATATTTTACCGTGGCAAACGTTCCTCTAAGATTGGTATTGATCGTAGCATCCCATTCATCAAGCTCCATGATCTCGATCGGAGCCTTGGTCCCATTGATCCCGGCATTGGCAAACACGATGTCCATCTTTCCCCACTTCTCGGCAGCTTGGCTGAAGCATTCCTTCAGCGATTCCGCTTTGGAAATATCGCAGTTGCCGGTCAGCGCTTCGCCTCCGCCTTGCTCAATCGTTTGCTTCACCTTCTCCACGCGTTCACGATCGATGTCGATCAACAGCAGTTTCGCTCCTTGCTCCGCCAAAAGAAGGGCTGCGGCCTGGCCGATTCCGGAACCAGCACCGGTAACGATGGCTACTTTACCATCCAAACGTTGATTTGTTGACATTGCCACAACCTCCTCGTTTAAGTTTCCTGATTATAGATAACCCAACGAGTTGGTGTCTGAATCTTGGCTGCCTAAAGCTGGAACACTGCCGGTTTTACACATACCGGTCTGGATTGCGAGACCATATATCCTGTAAAGGTAAGCTTGCCGTCTTCCGGATTCACATTAAACAATACCAGATTATTCCCGTCTCTATTGGCGACAACCAAGAACTTGCCCCCAGGCATCAGCGTAAAATGACGCGGATGACCACCTTCTGTCGAAATATATTGAACCGGGCTTAAGCGACCGGTATCTTCATGCACGGAGAATACGACAATGCTGTCATGTCCGCGGTTGGACCCGTACACCGTTTTGCCATCCGCCGACACGGCAATCTCGGCGCAGTAACTCTCTCCGTCAAAATCCGCAGGCAGTGTCGATATCGTTTCCAGTATTTCTAAACGACCTTCGTTCGGGATGTAGCGAAGCACCGTGACACTGGAATTCAACTCGTTGATGACATATGCGTAAGCACCGCTTGGGTGGAACGCCAGATGACGAGGGCCTACACCCGCTTCCAGCTGGGTTTCGCCATGAAAGCTCAATTCTTGTGTATTCTCATTTACTGTGTAAGCGAAAATTTTGTCCAGTCCCAAGTCTTGTACGAACACGTATTTACCATCCGGACTGTAAAACGCCGAATGCGCTCTGGATTGCTGATCTTCGCGTACAACAGACACGAGATCCGCATGTTTCTTCTCATCCAGCAGTTCTCCGGCTTGTCCATCCTTACCAATCGGATGAAGGCCTACCAAACCTCCATGATAACTCGAAACAATCAGATACTTGCTCGCTTCATCACGCTGGATATGGCAAGTCGAGCTGCTCACACTGCGAACACGGTTCCGCTCGGTCAGTTTGCCGGCCATAGGGTCAATCTCAAAGCTGATGATCTCGCCAGCCTTACCGCCATCCTCTGAAATTTCGCCAATGGCATATAAACGTCTGCCTTCCGGGTCCACGTTCAGAAAGGTCGGATTCTTAATACCGGATACCTCATCAAGCAGCTTCAGTTCGCCGCTATCCTCGTTAAATTCATATACGCATACTCCGCTTTGGTTGTCTTCCGCATACGCACCTGTAAAGAGCAGCGTACGCTGTGATGGATTCGCCATAATGCCTATCTCTCCTCTCATTTATCTATACTTATCATGTTTTATGTAGTGTACTTTCAGTTACCATGTTAACTTCAACCCCAATGAAAATCAAATGACTTGACGTCTGGATGTCTGGGAGAATGACTCTCAGGAACAAAGGGACAAGGTGAAGAAACACCAGGATGTGGAGCCTCAGGCTGAGAATTGGAACCCTCGGGGTCTTCCCGATCCAAACGATAAAAAATCTCAATCATGATGAACTAGTTAAGAAGGCCGCATGGCAATGGCAATGTCCATGCGGCCTTCAGGCTGTCGAGAACCCCCCTGTTTTTTGCAGGTAGTAAGTTTTTCCTTAATAGTCTCAAAACTAGGAGCCTCAGATCGTATTAAATCTATTATTGTATTAAAAGATGAGTTTCCCCCATATAAAAAATCAAGTATCGAAAAGTCCCCTGGACTTTCTCGAAACTCTGAAGACAGTCACTAAAGACTATCTTATTAGTCTATAAAACTCTCAGCCTAATTATATAGGATTAGCTAGTTGTGGCAAGAAAGTAGATAATAATAAACAAAGCAACAACTCCTAAGATAATCCACAAAGCTTTATTGTTCTTCATTTCACCCATCAACTCCTCCACGCAAAATATTAAAATGTTTGAATTTACCAAATCAAAGGTAATATAGTCCCATAAAGGCGCCAGCATATAACATATATACCCATAGGAGGGCAGATTTAGAGACTTGGTTCAAAATTTATAAAAAATATATTGGCAGTAGTTGTTTTTTTATCTCTAGATTCATCATTAGCACACGCTGAATCTTTACCTGAATGCAAAAAGAAACCCATGGTCGTAAAATGACCTGGGTTTCTGGATACTTTGAAGGCCGCATGGTTATATCCATACGGCCTTCTTATTTATGCACATCTCTGGGCGGATATTAACCTTCCAATAGCAGCGACTCTGGATCTTCAAGGAGCTCTTTAACCGTAACCAGGAAGCGAACCGCTTCGGAACCATCAACGATCCGATGATCATAAGACAGTGCGATGTACATCATAGGACGATTCTCCATACGCTCTGCATCAATGGCTACCGGACGAAGCTGGATTTTGTGCATGCCGAGGATACCCACTTGAGGCGTATTCAGGATCGGCGTAGACAACAGCGAGCCGAACACGCCGCCATTCGTAATCGTAAATGTACCGCCTTGCAACTCAGACAAGGACAGGGCATTATTACGAGCTTTCGCAGCAAGATTCCCGATTTCCTTCTCAATCTCGGCAAAACCAAGACGATCTGCATCACGAACGACTGGAACGACAAGTCCTTCTTTCGCGGATACCGCGATACCGATATCATAGAATTTCTTCACAACAATATCATCGCCATCGATCTCAGCATTAAGATGCGGGAATCTCTTCAACGCACCCACAACCGCTTTGGTGAAGAAGGACATGAAGCCGAGGCCTACGTCATGCTTCTCTTGGAAAGCTTGCTTACGACGCTTACGTACATCCAGGATCGCTGTCATATCTACTTCATTAAAGGTAGTCAGCATGGCAGCCGTATGCTGCGCTTCGACCAAACGATTCGCAATCGTTTGACGACGACGAGACATGCGAGTGCGTTCTACCGGCTTTCCGTACTCAGCAGCCGGAGCCTGTGCTGCCGGAGCAGCTGTGGAAGCTGCAGACTTGCTTGGTGCTGCAGGCTGCTTGGCTTCATTATGATTCTTCACATCATCATGGTAAATCCGACCGATCGGGTCGCGGCCCTGTACCTGGTCCAGATCAATCCCGCGTTCACGAGCCAGTTTGCGTGCGGATGGCGATGCAGTCAGACCCGCTCCTTCCTCGTTCTGAGCCGGTACCGGAGCTTGCGGCTTCGGTGCTTCTGCCGCGGGTGCCGGAGCAGTCTCCGTTTGCGCGGATGCAGGAGCTTCAGCAGCCTTCGGTGCCGGTGCGCTTGCAACGCCTTCCTGTGGAGAAATTTGACCGAGCACTTCACCGATCGTTACATTCTCCCCTTCTTGACGAAGGATTTTTTCCACAACGCCTTCAGACTCTGCGCTAATTTCAAGATTAACCTTATCCGTTTCTAACTCGAGCAGCACATCACCGATGTTAACGCTATCCCCTTCTTTAACATGCCATTTGAATATCGTTCCTTCGGTGATGGATTCGCCCATAGCTGGTACAGTAATTTCGCTCACAGCCGCTACCTCCCCAATGAGATCTGTTGATTTATAGTTTTACGATTAAGGGCAAAAGAAATGATGGTCTGTTGCTCATAAGCATGAACATCCTGATAGCCGCTAGCAGGGCTCGAACGCTCAGGACGTCCGCTGTAACGGACCTCTGTGCCTTTAGGTGCAATTTCACGAATTCTTGGTTCCATGAAGCTCCAGCTGCCCATGTTCTGAGGTTCTTCCTGAACCCAGAGAATCTCTTTCAGGTTCGGATACCTCTGCATCACACGGGAAATTTCTTCTTTCGGGAATGGATACAGCTGTTCCACACGAAGAATATGAAGCCAGGACTGATCCTGATCCTTCTGCTTATCCAGTGCGTCCTCCAAATCGATTGCAACTTTCCCCGAGCAAAGAACAAGACGTTCCACCTTCTTCGGTGATTGGCCAAGACCCGGCTGCTCCATCACTTTCTGGAAACCACCCTCACTGAACGCGTTCACAGGCGATGCCACGCGCGGATTACGAATCAAGCTCTTCGGAGCCATGATCACCAGCGGTCTGGCATCTTCCGTTTCGGTCAGGGAAGCCTGTTTGCGCAGCAGATGGAAATACTGGGCAGCGGAAGTCAGATTCGCAACCGTCCAGTTATCTTCACCACTCAGCTGGAGGAAGCGTTCCAGTCTTGCACTGGAGTGCTCAGGACCATTCCCTTCATACCCGTGAGGTAACAGCATCACCAAGCTGGACTTCTGTCTCCACTTCGAGCGGCCGGCTGTGATGAACTGGTCAATGATAACTTGGGCACAGTTAACGAAATCGCCATACTGCGCTTCCCAGATAACCAAAGTCTCAGGAGAGTACACGTTGTAGCCATATTCAAATCCAACAACGGCTGCTTCAGTCAACGGGCTGTTATGGATCGCGAACGAAGCCTTAGCTTGCGGCAACCGGTGCAGCGGGCAGAAGGTCTCTCCATTAACCGCATCGTGAAGCACGAGGTTACGATGGGCAAATGTTGCACGCTCGGCATCCTGTCCCGTAATCCGGATTGGCTTGCCGTCTGCAAGAATCGTAGCGAAAGCCAGCGTTTCGGCATGGCCCCAGTCCACCTTCTGGCCTTCGTCGAGCGAATTGCTGCGCCGCTCAAGAATACGTTGAAGCTTCGGATATACCGTAAAGCCTTCCGGCCACTGCAGGAGCTCGCGGTTAATCCCGCGCAGCACTTCTGCAGATACATTCGTAGCTACTTCCGTCTTGGATTTACCGTCGGTCGCGTTCAGACCAAGCAGGATCTGATCAACAGGATCCTTCGACTTCACGCTCTCGTAGGAATTCTTCAAGACCTCCAGAACGCTATTCTTCAAACCGTCCACTTGTTCTTGGGTCAGAATGTTTCCATCCACCAGTTTCTTCATATAAATCGTGCTGACGGTTGGATGGTTCTTCACCTTCTGATAAATAAGCGGCTGGGTGGTTTCCGGATCATCGGTTTCGTTATGGCCATACTTCCGGTAGCCAACAAGGTCAATCAGAATGCTCTTCTTGAACTTGTTGCGATAATCGCTCGCAAGACGAGCAACCGCGATACACGCTTCCGGATCATCGGCATTCACGTGGATAATCGGAATCTCATATCCTTTCGCCAAATCACTCGCATAGTGAGTCGATCTCGAATCCTTGCCTTCTGTCGTAAATCCGATACGGTTGTTCACGATAATGTGAATCGATCCACCTGTACGGAACGCTGGCAATTTATTGAAGTTCAGGGTTTCCGGCACGATCCCTTCGCCAGGGAACGCGGAATCACCATGAATCTGAATACTCAGCGCTTTGTTTACATCCTGCTTCGGATATCCCGCTTCACTGCGATCCTCCTGAGCAGCACGAGCAAAGCCCTCTACCACCGGATTGACATATTCCAGGTGACTCGGGTTGTTCGCAAGGGTAATCCGAACCTGCCGTGCTTCATCCTTCTTCATATAACGGTCCGCACCCAAATGATACTTCACGTCACCTGTCCAGCCGTAGTTAATGCCCATGGAGCCTTCGGATGGAACGAGATGTTTGTTTGGAGAGTGCATAAACTCCGAGAAAATCTTACTGTAATCCTTGCCCAGTACATGAGCCAGTACGTTCAAGCGACCGCGGTGCGCCATCCCTACGAGGATGGAGTTGACATCCACCTCGGCCATTTGGCGAACGATTTCGTCAAGCAGCGGTACGAGTGCTTCGTTGCCCTCAACCGAGAAGCGTTTCGCACCTACGAATGTGCGGTGCAGGAACTCCTCGAATTGCTCGGCCTCAAGCAGCTTCTTCAAAAGCCCCCTGCGCTCTTCTACGCTCATGGCGGACAAATAACGCCCCGATTCGGCCTGCTCGTTGAGCCATTTGCGTTCTTCTTCATCGTGAACATGGCTAAATTCATAGGCAATGGAGCCTGTATATAGTTGTAACAGCCGCTGGATTGCCTCTAAGCCATTCTTGATATCGCTAGGAGCCTCCTCCCAGACGATCTCTGCAGGCAGGGCTGCCAAATCCGCTTGGCTGAGTTGGTAGCTTTCTGGTTGAAGCAGACGCGTGTCAGCTTCGTTTCCAATTCCAATTGGATCAATGTCGGCGGCCAGATGACCATAGGTTCTAATGTTCCATACCAGTTTGCCGGCAGCTACCCCTTTTTTCAGTAATTGCGGGTCATAGCTAACACCTTGTCCCTGCGAATCCGCTTTCTTTTCATTGTTTTCCAAAGATGGTGGCGGTCCCCAGCTGGCGAACAGCTCACGGTATCCTGGCTCCACAGATTGCGGGTCTTGCAAAAACTTCTCATACTGATCTTGAATGTACCCCAAGTTCGGACCGTGATATTTCTGCCAAGGTCCCTCTGTCATTCTGTCAAGGGTCTTCATCGCTGACTCCCTCCGTCAGATTATTTTGATTGCTCAAGGACGGAATTTCTAATTTTACATTAAATAAACGTTTTCTTACGATTACATTATAATACACTTGGCCTCAATACCGAAAATACCCTTTATATATAATAATGATCTCAGAAACAGATGAATTTGCGTCAATTTCTTGACGATTTGCTCACGCTCCTCCAATTCTCTGTATAGGATTCCAATTAAAGTCAGTTATCCGAAAAAATATCCACTTCCAGCCAGTCCATCTGCCGCAGCGGTTCAGGTCCGGTATCCATGCCTAGCAGCTGGAGAAGCTGTTTGGCATTGTCGGAAGCATCGCCTCCCGAATTGTTATTGAATATAATCCAGCATTGCTTCGACTTCTCAAGCAATTGCTCTATCCATACCTTCCACTGCTCCAATTCCTCTAAGCTGTAACGGTATAAATACCGCACCTCACGCCAGTTGGGCTGACCGCTGGAGTGCCACCCTTCGGCGTTACGGCCATGCATCCGGATCATCACAGCCTCTGTACCCGATGTCTCAAGCACGACCGGAACGGATCCAATGCCCGCTTGCGGCTCGTCGGCGATGCTGTGAATCCAGCCCTCGCTTCGCATAAACTCAAGCGTCTTCTCCCGAAACTCTGGCGCATACCAGCTCTGATGCCGAAATTCCAAAGCTACGGGTACATCCTTCATCCACTCCCGCGTGCGCTTCAGAATGTCCACATGTTTGCGTTCGCACCCGAACCAGGGCGGGTATTGAAACAGAACGGTCCTTAATTTGTCAGCAGCCCGCAATTCTTCAACTGACGTGAGCAAATGATCAAACATCGCTTTGACGCTAGGGTATCTGTCCTTGCCCTGGCCGCGTGCATGACCTGTCATGCCTTGATAAGCCTTTACAATAAAACCAAAGTGGTCTGGGACGGCAGTTGCCCACTTATTCATTTGTTCCGGTGACGGTATGGCATAGAACGAATTGTCCATCTCCACGATGGGAAAATGTCGGCTGTACATTTCCAGCCTGTCTGCGGCCCTCGCCCCTTCATCATACAGCTTGTCATGATCTCCCCATCCGGACAGACCCACCTGAATTACATGCTCATGCTTTTCTTCCTTTAACATAACAATCCTCTCATCCACATGATTTACCATATCGGGGACTTCTATTAATTAACCGCATACGGGAAATTTCAAAAGCAGGCAACCCCTTACTGTTTTTACCAACTGCTATCATCACAATCACTTCTCATCGTAAAAAATATGATGTGCCTCCAGCATTCCGTTCACGATATGTATCCTTCCATAGGAATACCGGGGCTGCCGTCTTTTGTCCGTGGCAGAACCGGGATTGAACAGCAGCACCCCTTGCACATGTTCTTTAAACGGGATATGGGAGTGGCCGAACAAGATGCAATCCACCTCCGTGTCCGCAAAAGCTTTTCTTGCGCGGGAGGGGGTTGTTCCTCCCTGTCCGTGCCCATGCACAATACCGATGCGTTTACCTTCGATTTCGACCAGCTTCTTGTAACCTAGCCGTTCTATGATCCGCTCGTCGTCCACATTTCCGGCTACTCATTCCACCGGAGCATATTGACTAAGCTGTTCATAGAGCTCCCAATTGGACCAGTCGCCAGCATGAAGAATAAGATCCGAATGCCTTACATCTTCAAGCAGTGCGGCTGGCAGCTCTTTCGCTTTTCTTGGCATATGGGTGTCTGACAATACCGTAATCCGAAATGGAAAACTCATCTTGATCGACCCCTTCTTCATCATATTAAATGCTGAGATACCTGCTTTCTGACACTAATCTATATCCTACCAAATAAACGAATTCAAATAAAACCGCGCAGGTGAGCTGCGCGGTTTGTTGGTCTGTTTCAGACAGAAAAAATTTCCAATCATAAGTTTTAGTTTGTCCGGGTGCTGAATAGAATGTACGAGCATGAAGGTACAAGCTTTCTTATCCATGTTCATGACGAGAGGTGGAAGTCAATGAGTATTTTTATTAGCTACATGATTCTGGGACTTTCTCTATCAGCCCCCGTAGGCCCGGTCAATGCAGCACAGCTCGATAAGGGGATTAAGAAAGGGTTTTGGCATGCATGGTTGTTTGGAATCGGTGCGGTCCTGGCAGATATCCTTTATATGATCCTGGTCTACCTGGGCGTTGTTCACTTTCTGAATACGCCGTTCATGCAGACCTTCCTGTGGCTGTTCGGTGCCTTTGTTCTTATCTATTCCGGGCTGGAAAGTATCCTGAATGCCAATAAAGTGACGATCAGTCAAGACAGCAATGAAGATTCGTTATGGAATAGCATGCTCTCCGGGTTTCTCTTGTCCGTATCCAATCCGATGACGATCCTGTTCTGGCTCGGAATCTACGGCTCTATTCTCGTTAAAACCGCAGCGGACAACGGATCCGCCAATCTGTTTCTCTACAGCGTGGCCGTCATCGCCGGGGTTGTGATATGGGATTTGTTCATGGCTGCGCTCGGCAGTGTATTCCGCCGATATTTGAGCAATAGAGCGCTCTCTCTGATCTCCATACTTTCCGGCATCTCGTTAATCGTCTTTGGCGTTTATTTTGGAATTCGGGCTCTCGCACTGCTATACCCACTCATATTCTAACGGGCCGGCTTCGGACGAAACTTGGGTTTGTCCGCCTCCCTGGCGTGGCCTTGACCGGATTTCTTCCACACGGAGCGCATGCATAGGACAACCAGACCGATTACCACGATAAACCCAATACTGATCCAAAGCCCCGGGCGACTCATAGGGTGCAGTGCGGTTCCACTGACAGCAGCCGCGATCAAGAGCATCCCGATATATCTTTTGATTTTGCTCCAAACCGTAAGCTCTATGAGTCGGCCAGCGGATATGAGAATGAAGAACCAGTTATACAGCAGCATAAGTCCTGCACCCGTGGTCAAATACTCATAAATCTTGCCTGGCATGAGCAGAGACAACACAATGGATACAATCAATCCGATAGCTGTAAGGGAAAGTGCATATATGGGCGTATCCCGCTTAAACTTTTTCCTGGAAAACAGTTTGGGAGCGTCCTTATCTTCGGATAGGGTAACCAGCATCGTGGTCACTGCATAAAGCGAGGCAACCATGGTCGAGAAACCGGCTATAATCAATACAGCATTAAATATATGCGGGATAAAAGGAAGGTGATAGGAGCTTAGCGCCACAACAAAGGGACTTTTCGTCGTGGAGAATTGATTCCAGGCCACCATGATCACGGCCATGCCAATAGAAAGAACGTATACGATGGATAGCAGCAGAATCATCACTCTACCCGCTTTGGGCGCTTCCTTCGGATTCTTCAAGCGAATCGCCATGACCCCCATGACTTCAATTCCGCCAAAGGCATAAAACGCAAAAATCAGGGACGACCACATGCCCATACCACCTGCCGGAAAAAATGCGTTCATGCTGCCCGGAACGTGCAGCTTCGACCCTCCTTTTAACCACCCCATCAAGGCGGCAGCAGCAATGATGAGAAACATGACAATCGCGGCGACCTTAATGATAGCCAATACATTCTCCAGCCGGTCGAAGCCTTTGTTGCCAATCCAGATGACAAACAGTCCCAATACGGCATAACCTGACGCAAATATCCACATTGGAACGCCAGGGAACCAGAAGCGAGAGAAAATCGCCAGCGCCGTCATCTGGCTCCCCATGATCAACACTTCGGAGCACCAGTACATCCACCCTGTAGAGAAGCCTGCCCATCGGCCATAGGCTTTTTTGGCATAGGTTCGGAACGAGCCTTTCTGAGGGTCCTCGGCCGTCATCCGTGACAGCACATCAAACACAAAGAAGGTGGCTGTCGCAGCCAATATAATGGAAAGAAGAAAAGCCGGTCCTCCAAGCCGAATACCTAAAGCGGATCCGAGAAAATACCCTGTGCCGATCGTTGATGCAACTCCCAGCAGCGATAGCTGCCACCATCTCAAGTTCCCTGCCTTCGTCTTCGCCCCTTTGTTCACGGTTCTGTCCTCCAGATTATTGTTATGGGTTCGTTCAAATCTTTCCTTATTATGAAGGGAACCTCCGTGATTTATGTACCGCGTATCTCAACCTAAAAATGCCTTTTGGCAAGAGAGAAGCCATGGAATTATGCTCATATCCAGTCTGTGGCTGGGTTCTCTCGCATATTTTGGTTGTTCCCCGAGAACTCTAAACGGAAGAAACCTGTATTGGGGGATCACACATGTCAGGAACTCGCGGTATTCCAACGAATCAGGCGTTTATGATTATGATGCTTACGGCCGGCTTGACCAATCATGTCATGATCATACCTGTGCTTCTGGAGAAATCCGGACGGGATGCCTGGATCACCATTATCGTATCGGCCGTATTATTCCTGCCCTGGGTTCTGCTTATTTACGGGATCATCCAAAAAATCGGCAATCGTTCCATCACGCAGGCACTTGACGAAAGCAGCGGCAGAGGGGCTCGAATATTGGCGATGAGTTTGTCCGGTTTATATTTTTTTACTTTTGCCTTTTATACCTTAAAAGAGGTCATCGATTGGACAAAGTCGACCTATATGATCCAAACCCCTATCATTGCCACCGCATTAGTACTCTTAGTGTTATGTCTTGTCAGCGCAAATCACGGCATCAAGACCATTGGCGTTTCTGCCGGAATATTGCTTCCTTTTGTCGTTTTGCTGGGGATATTCGTATCCTTGGCCAATCTGAAAGTGAAAAACTACAATTATTTGCTGCCCGTCCTTGAAGAGGGCTTCCAGCCGGTTCTAAGCGGAATCCCCGTCATGTTCGGAGGACTGTCCCAATTTATATTGATTTTATTCTTACGCCCCCACCTTCAGAAAAAGCCCAGTTTTGTTACGATCCTGCTCATCCATCTGGTTCTGATCTTCCTGACGTTTGGACCCACCGTTGGCGGCATTGCCGAATTTGGACCTGAAGAAATGGGTCTCCAGCGATACCCGGCTTATGAACAGTGGCGTCTCGTAAAGCTGGGCAAATTCGTAGAGCATGTCGACTTTTTGTCGATTTTCCAATGGCTCAGCGGAGCTTATATCTCCATATCCATCTCGATTTTTTTGCTCTGTGAAATCCTTCTTCCCAAGTCCAAACAAAGCGTAGGCATATTAGCCGTGTCAACGCTGCTTATTATTCTGTGCGCTTCACCGATCAGCAATCCTAAAATGTATTATGCAATGGCAGACTATTTTTTGCCCATATCCGCCGTTTATATTACCATCTTAAGCCTCCTGTTGTTCTTCTTGATCCATAAACCATCCCAACAACAGAACTCACATTCGTCGAAAGGAGAATCCCGGCAATGAATATGACGGAACAGCAGCTCCGAGATCGTTATGCCGATTCCGATGACATCTATATTACGTCTTATCCTGGTGCAGAAGGTGATATGCTGCCATGGGCCATTATGGTTTACAACCCGATGATGTGCGATTCTCAACTGATGTCCAAAATCTTTTTGCCTGTTATTAGCAAGGAATGGAATATATCCATTTCTCAGAAGCATTCGTTTGATCCCGACCATCTGGAATATTATCTTACCCTTGACACATCCGAGGCTAATGTGGAATCGGTTGATGATATTGTATATTCAGGTTATGTTGCGTTGTATTTTCCTAAGGACAATAAACTGTATTCTTATAGCGCATCCAAAAGCATTGGGCGTACCCCGGAGGAAAGTACCGCAGAGACCTCGATCAAAGGTCCTCGTGACGGGTTCGTCGAGGAATTGGATATCAATGTATCGCTCATTCGCAAACGGCTGAAATCACCCGGACTTGTCTATTCCTCCTTTAAGCTGGGTGACAAGAGCAAAACTACTGTCGGCATCATGTACTTAAAAGACAAGGTGATCCCAGAGACCGTCACTGCCATCGTGGATAAGCTAAATGATTTCTCCGGCGACTCA
This sequence comes from Paenibacillus sp. ISL-20, assembly GCF_018613005.1. Taxonomy (NCBI): domain Bacteria; kingdom Bacillati; phylum Bacillota; class Bacilli; order Caryophanales; family Paenibacillaceae; genus Paenibacillus; species Paenibacillus sp. ISL-20. The sequence continues at coordinate 56,843 of NZ_JAGGRD010000001.1, read as the reverse complement.
CCCGTAGGCATGGGCGAGCTCGCTGAGCATCTAACGCCGTATCGATTCACGGTGCTTCCCATGTTCGATTATACGGGAAGGACCGATCTTGCTTATGACTCTTTAACCCGCGGTCGATTGGTCATTATTATGCAGGGAAGTCCCATAGTATTGATTGCACCTTCCAGTTTTATGCAACTCCTGTTTGCCGCAGAGGATCCGCAGATGCCGTTTTATTTCGTTATCCCATGGCGGATTCTCAGACTGGTTGGCTTCCTGATTTCCATTTTCCTTCCGGGATTTTATATTACCTTGCTGTCCTTTCATCAGGATCAAATCCCTTTTCCGCTGCTGGCCACGGTCGCGAACACGCGGCTTGGGCTTCCTATTCCGACCGGGTTTGAAATGCTGATCATCCTGTTTCTACTTACCCTACTGCGGGAAGCCGGTATGCAGATGCCTTCTCCAATCGCGTCAACCATTACGGTCGTTTCCGGTATCATCATCGGTGACGCCGCGATTCGGGGTGGTTTTTTCTCCCCAACGATGACGGTGATCGGCGCACTGGCTTTTGTTGCGGGGTCAACCCACTCCAATCAGGATTTTGTTGTTACCCAGACGATTTTCCGGTTTTTAGTCCTTACTCTTTCCTCGGTATTCGGGTTATTCGGTTTTTTCATATCTGTATTCTTGATCGTTCAGTATGCAGCCCATCATAATCCATTTGGACAGCCGTATCTTGCCCCCTTCTCGCCTTTTTCCTTATCCAAAATCATTGGCAATCTCATGCGATTTCCGGGTAAACGAAAAAAGGGTGGAGCCCTATGAAGCGTGTATGGATACTCGCATGTATAGGATCTTTGCTGATCTCAGGCTGCTGGGACAACAAAGAAGTGCAGGATATCAACTACATCACGGCTTTGGGCGTCGATTATAAGAACGACAAGTATATCATCTATGTGCAGATGCTGGACTTCGCAACGATTGCCAAACAAGAAAGCAGCAAGCCAACTGAGAAAGCGCCGATTTGGGTCGGCCGAGGAACCGGCACCACTTTGGCTGAAGCCCTAATCGATTTGTATACATCGAATCAGCAGCGGGTCTCTTGGGGCCATGTCACGGCTTTGGTGCTTACGGAAGCGGTGTTAAAACCTAAGCAGTTGTCCCAAGTGTTCGACCTGACCAACCGTTCGCAGGAAATCCGTTATACGAAATGGCTCTATGGCACCAAGGACAATATGGAGGACCTCTTTACGGTATCGCCGTTCTTTCAGCTCTCACCTCTGCACTCGCTGCTTCATGAACCCAGAGAAAGCTATGTCCAATTCTCGTTTATACGTCCGATTCAATTCGTGAACTTTATTCGTCTCTACCGGGAGAAAGCCGCTACCGTCGTATTGCCCTCGCTCCATATTTCAAATCAGAACTGGTCGGAAAATCTGAAGCAGCATCCGATCCTGGAGGTGAACGGCGGCTTTCTGATCAGGAACAAGAAAACGATGGGATGGCTCAAACGATCCGATCTGTTGGGTACACGCTGGCTAGCCTCGCCTCAAACCCATGCTGCCGTCATTGTTCACGCGGACGGCGAAGCCGTCGGGAGCATACGGCTGGAGAAGCCCCAATCATCCATTGAAGTTATCCGTAAACCAAACGATGCGTCATATCGAATCAAGCTTAACGTCATCGGGACGGTGCAGAATATGTATAAGAAGGTGGGAATTAAGGAGATGAAGCGGTTAACCGAAGATACCCTGCGAAAAGAAATGCATAATACCTTCCATAAAGCTGCATTGATCCATGCGGATCCCTACGAGCTATGTCTCCAATTGTACCGAACCGATCCGAAGCTCTGGAAGAAATTAGTGGAACAGAAAAAGGAGATCTACGATGAAACGTCGCTTGAACTTGAGGTTGACGTCAACCTGCGATACTGGGGACAGCGCAGAAGCTTGAACCGATAAACGTCCGTCATTGACCGGCTGCTTTTGCCCGAAATGTGAAAACCATAATAAGAAGCAGACCTTTATCGGCCTGCTTCTTTTTGCTGTTCCTTTATTTCTTCATTATATCCTTGATGTCATCCTTCAACTGTTCGGACTGTGGTCCAAATACGACCTGGACCGCACCTTTGCCCAATCTCATGACACCGGAAGCACCGAGCGTCTTGAGAGCTGCGTCATTTACTGCTTTATCGTCCTTAACAACCAGACGAAGGCGAGTGATACAAGCATCGACGCTGACAATGTTATCTTCTCCGCCGATGTTTGTGAGAACCTTGGCTGCTTTCGTGTCACCGCTTGACGCTGGACCGTCAGCAACCTCGTTAATTTCAGTCTCTTCACTTTCATCCTCACGGCCCGGTGTTTTCAGGTTCAGCTTCACGATCAGAATTCTGAACAACAGATAATACACCACCGCAAAAGCAAGACCAACTGGAATGAGCAGGAGCGGGTTCGTGGACAGCGGATAGTTGATCAAATAGTCGATCAGTCCAGCTGAGAAACCGAATCCGAGCTTCACGTCAAGCGCATACATGATATACCCCGAGACACCTGCCAGGACGGCGTGAATAATGTAGAGTACAGGAGCTACGAACATGAATGCAAATTCGAGGGGTTCCGTGATCCCTGTCAGGAACGAAGCAACCGCCGTTCCGATAAAGATGGAAGCAACCATCTGGCGTTTTTCCTTTTTCGCTGTATGAATGATCGCCAGCGCAGCTGCCGGAAGACCGAACATCATAATTGGGAAGAAGCCTGTCATGAACATGCCCGCTGTTTTATCTCCGGCAAAGAATCGATACAAGTCACCGTGAATGACTTTGCCTGCCGCATCCGTGAAGTCCCCGATCTGGAACCACACGATGGAGTTAATAATATGGTGAAGCCCGAATGGTACAATCAAACGGTTTGCAAGTATGTGGATCGCACTTCCTATGCCTCCGAGCCCAACGATCCAGCGGCCGAATGTATCCAGCACTTCCTGAACAGGACCCCAAATAATACCGAACACAATACCCAGAACAACCATGGTTATCGCGGTAACCATCGGAACAAAGCGTTTGCCGCCGAAGAAGCCTAACCAATCCGGCAGCTTGATGTTATGGTACTTGTTGTAGAGGAATGCAGAGATCATACCAACAATGATACCGCCCAGTACGCCCATGTTCAGTTCCGCATCCGGGCTCATGATGGTTGAGAAAGCTGTAGGCACTTTGCTCAATACATTCATCAGTATAATATGCCCGATGACAGCTGATAACGCTGCTACAGCGTCTCCTGCCAATCCGATAGCAACGCCCACCGCAAAAATCAACGGCAGATTATCAAATATCGTGGTTCCCCCTGCATCCAGGAATGGAGCAATGTAATGATTCAGGAACCAGCCTACCTTATCACCCAGGTGAAAATCTTTGACATAATCGATGTTCCCGAATCTCATCAGGATGGCCGCTGCAGGCAATGTTGCTACAGGCAGCATGAGCGACTTACCGATTTTTTGTAAAAATGCCAACATGTGATTCAATCCCTTCAACTTCATTTTTTTCGGCTTGGAATCGTTTACATCTCCAGCCATTTTAATTGCACACCAGCAGTGCTACCCCTGAACCGAAACTAACTTCTCATCCTCACTTTCTTGAGGGAAAACGTAGCTGTGTCCCGACGTGGACAAGCAAAAAAGCCAAGGACAATAGTCTACTTAATATAGACCAATTATCCTTGGCTCATGCCCACTAATGCGGTAACACGCCGTTCTCGTATTCATTTATGCTGTTATCTTAATTCACGGCTTCCTGTTTTGTCAATAACCAATATTTCAATCAATCGCCTATGGAATTGAATTATTTCAATTCAATGGTCATGACAGGATCCTGGCCGGACACAACATTACCGGTCTGACCGTCAACCTTGGAAGCCACCTCATCCGCATTGGTCACAATGATCGGGGTAATCGTCGGATAACCTGCAGCTTGGATTGCAGCCATGTCGAATTCGATGAGCGTCTGACCCGACTTCACCTGATCACCCGCTTGAACATGGCTTGTGAAACCTTCGCCTTTCAAACCGACTGTATTAATCCCGATATGGAATAAATACTGCAGACCGGTCGCTGGATCCTCCAGCATAACGGCATGCTTGGATTTGATGACATGTGCCACAGTCCCGTCAAAAGGCGCAATTAATTTGCCCTCGGAAGGCTCAATGGCAATGCCTTTGCCCATATGACCAGCAGCAAATGCCTCATCCGGTACTTGCGATAAAGGCACAGCTGTACCTGACAAAGGTGCTGTGAGTTGAATAGCAGTAGCTGTTTTTTTCTTTTTCCAACGATCAAACATGTTAAGATTCCTCCTTGGGTTGATTCTTTTGCTGTAGTCGCCCTGTAAAAAGCCGATATAGATGCATGGCTAGGAAGCAAACCTCCGCTTCCGGTACTTTCTTGCCAAGTTCTTTCTCCATCATGCCTGCGAGGCGTGTAGCCAGACCATACTCATTCGTGAACTTGGAGCGAATCTGGTCCGCGAACGGATTATCCACATGGATTTCTTGATTCAACATACGGTCTACCGAGAACCTCAAATGCATCAGAAGACGGACATAATCCATGCTTCCCCGGTCAAAAGCGACCTGCCGTTCCTCTTCAATATACCTTACGAGGTTTCCCACCACATTCGATGCCTTCACCAGATGGCCAACGGGAACATGGCTGACAGCCGAATACACATGGTAAGTTAAGAAGCCGATCTCATCCTCCGGAACTTCGATATCGAAGGCCTGGCCGATCAATTCCGCTGCCTTGGCTGCGATATCATATTCTTTTGGGAAGCTGATCCGGGTTTCTTCAAGGAAAGGATTAATAATATCCATGCCTTTACGGATTCTGTATATCGTAAACTGGATATGGCTTGGAAGTGCCAAGTACACCTTGTCATTTAATGTGCCCGGAAATTCCTGTTCAATGAGATTGAGTATCTGATCTGTAATCTCCATTACCAGTGGATCAAATTCTTCCAGCAGATGGTGAGCTTGACTCCACTGCTCCCGATCCTCCAGCCTGAAGAGTTTCTCAATCCGCTTGTCGTCCGAAGCGATCGTTCCGCCTGCTTTGGCGCCGAAGCCAATGCCTTTGCCCAAGATGACGTATTCCGATTCTTTCTTACCGCCGGTGACCATCACGACATTGTTACCAATAACACGTACGACTGTAAACAACTCGATCCCGCTCATAAACTTCCCCCTTTCCTTTAAGTTTAATCATAGAAACGGCGAAGGATTCATGTCCGTAGAAATGCTGCATACTGATTCCCCAAAACATTAAAAAAACCAAGAAAAGACCCCATGTGAAAGCTGTCTCTTCTTGGCTCATGCCCTGTTAAGGTAACACGCCGTCTTATGTTCCTGTTATGAATCCATCATAAAACAATTGGCTCGCATTCGTCAACATACGACATTATGACAATATTCGAAGCTGCCGCCACAGGTAAAAATTCGATCGATTCCCTTAATTCCCAATCCATTTCTGAAGCGTATGGATCACTTCTTGGATATGAATGGGTTTGTGCAGATATCCATTCGCGCCGTCTGCAAGAAACTGATCCGTATCCCTCATTGTGTTGGAGCTCATCACGATAATGGGAAGCTCCGCCCATTCCGGGTTCTCGCGAATCCGCTTCATCGTTTCGACTCCGTCCATTTCCGGCATGACCATATCCAGCAGCACCGCATCGATGGTTTGATGTTTGTATAACATCTCCAAGCATTCGAATCCGTTCTGGGCTGTATGCACGGTCATCTGGAGTTTCTCCAGCACATTGGTCAAACCGTACACGTTCCGAATATCATCATCTACAATCAATACGGTTTTGTGCTCCAATCGGCTAGATACTTCCATGTCGAACGCATCCATTCGGAGATCGCTCCAACTGGCGTTGCTCGAAGTAGCAGCCACTTCAGGCAGCATAAACAGACTTTCGCTGGTGCCATATTCCGTAACGAGCGGTAAATATAAAACAAACGTGCTCCCGATTCCTTCCTCGCTCTCCACGGTAATATACCCGCCAAGCAGTTTCGCCAAATGCAGCGATATGGATAAGCCGAGACCCGTTCCCCCGAATTTTCTGGCCGTAGCCTCTTCGCCTTGCTGGAACGCTTCGAAGATCGGTTGAAGATGCTCTGCTGCAATCCCGATGCCGGTATCTTCAACGAAAAAAGCAATGACGTCGCCACTGATCACAAAATCCGAGGTCACAATCGAATTCATCTTCTTCACCCGTAGTTTAACACTACCGCTCTCCGTAAACTTGATTGCATTCGAGAGCAAATTACGCAGAATTTGATGGAGCCGCATCCCATCGCTGTACATCAGGTCAGGCAAGTCGTCGGCCATCTCAATATCAAATTCCAGACTTTTGGATTCCGCGCTTTTGGAGAAATAACCTTCCATCAGTTCTGGCAGCTCCGTCAAATTTACCAAGTCCATTTCGATTTGCATCTTTCCGGCCTCGACCTTGGACAGATCCAGAATATCATTGATTAAATTCAGCAATTCACTGCCTGAATTATGGATGACAGAAGCGTAATGCTGTTCTTCCTCCGTCAGGTTCCCTTGCTTGTTCTCAGATAAAATCTGGGAAAGAATTAACATGCTGTTCAGTGGTGTCCGCAGCTCATGGGACATATTAGCCAGAAATTGAGACTTGTACTTCGAGCTCTTCTCGAGCTCTTTCGCGTATTTCTCCAATTCGCTGGCCGCGATTAATGCAGCCTCCTTCTGGGCCCCCAATCGTTCGTTCAGCATATGCATTTCCACGGAATGGGTTTGCAGCTCCTCGGTCTGCGCCTGTAGTTCTTCGGTCTGACTCTGAAGCTCCTCATTCAGCGATTGGGATTCATGATACAATTGCTGGATTTCCATTTTACTCTGAATCGAGTTCAATGTTACCCCAAGTTGAAAATTCAGTTGTTCGATCAGCTGAATTTCCAAGTCATCGAAGGGCTTGAACTTGGCCAATTCAATGACACCAAGAACTTGTCCTTCAAACATAACGGGCGCCAGCAGCAGCGTGGTAGGCTCAGCATCACCCAGCCCCGATTCAATCCGCACATAGTTAGGTGGTATATCGTCCAGAATAATCATTCGCTGCTCCAGCATACATTGTCCCACCAAACCTTCGCCTGGCAGGAAACGATCTCTGACCTTGTTCCAAGGCTCACCATCCGGATCGGCAAAAGCTGCTGCCTTTACCAGTTCCGATCCACCCCGGTTAATAAAAACGGCACCGTACGGCAGCTTCATGATCAAAGCCAGCTTATGAATGAAAAACTGTACGGCCGTCTCCACGCGATCAGACGATTGAAGAAGCGTCGACATAACCGAAATGTGATCCTTGGCCCAGTTCTGTCTGCCGACCTGTGCAAGAAGTTCGTTGGTTGTGTCCGCCAACTGGCGGACCTCATCATTGGATCGTACATGAATCCGTTGGGAGAGGTTACCGCCTCTAACAATATCGGAGATGATATGAGTTACCTGCGTGATCGGCCTTACAATGCTCTTCGATATCACCCAAGCTCCACATATGGTAATCAGCGCAGCCCCAGCCCACAGAAGATACATCGTATACAATAAATGGGTGTTGCTATCTTTCATCTCTTCGATCCTGCTGGTTGTCAGCTCACGTTCCTTACTTCTAAACGAGAGAAACAGCTCATGAATGGAGTTCATGGCTTGCTGGCCGGGATCATTAATAAAGAAATGAAGGGCTTCCTCATCCTGCCCTAGCTGCTTCAATTGAACGGCAGGCTGACCGGCGTTGGTAATCCACTCCTTGATATTCTCCTTAATATTCTCCAGATGATTGGCTTGCTCCGAATTATCACTAACAAGCTTGTACAGCTTGTTATAGTTAATCTGCCAAGACGACAGCGCTTGGTTGAAAGGTTCCAGGTAGGTGTCATCCCCCGTTATCACAAAACCCCTCTGGCCGGTTTCCATTTCAAGTAAATTCTTCTCGATTTCGTGCGTGAGATTATGTACTTCGATATCATGCTTCTCTATAAAATCCGCCTCTTCCTGCAGAGAAGAGATGCGGTCTGATACAATCCAGAGAAAAGCTCCAAGACATAATAATATTATTAAATATCCAACTACAATCTTGCTGCGGATGTTGAATTTCAGGTTGTTAGACAAATGGCTAACCTCCCTTGTCATCTATCAGTCTAAGTCTGTTCCTATTCTCATAGTAATTGTTATGAAAATGGTTTACAAGCAAAACCAGTTTTGATGTCATCAATGATTCTTTAGTCGTAGGCAGTCAGATTTATAAACGCATGGGCATATATTATAGAGGAACACGCTTGTACAACATTAGGATCTAATTCTCAAAAAAGGAGGAGTTACGTATGATGACCTTTAAAGCGCTTGCGGGGATCCTGCAGTGACGAGGCATGTTTATCATTCCAGGCAACAGGCTGAGCGTATAGCGGGCCTCGGAGTTGCGAATGTATCGTCACTGGAGCTGCCGCTTCTGCAAGGCATGATGATGTCAGAAATCCACCTTGAATGCGGTAAGGGCCTCTCTCCCCATAGCCACCCGGACACGGACGAATTGTGCTACGTCATTCAGGGAGAAATCAGCTATTCCCTGATTGATCCGGATACTCATCAGAATCTCGTATATCAGATCGTACCCGGTCAGGTGGTACACGCCCCCATTGATTGGTGTCACTGGATAACAGCGCTAACCCCTGGAACGATCTTGCTATTGGTCTATAACACTGAGCGTCCACACCAAATGGACATTGCGTCGGTCTGGGCTTATACACTCATGAGAGCAGAAGCGTTGCAATGTGATGATCCAAACAAGAAACCTCACTCGAAGGCGCTCATTACACCTGTCCCGCAACACAAAAAGATGGAGAGTGTTGCCTCGGATAAGCCTCTGCCGGCGCCACCCTTACTCATAACCGGGCACCCAAACAACAAAACCACACGCAGCCGGTGATCGGCCATGTGTGGTTATTGTTATTGGGACGCTTCTTATGTAATGATTTCGCTCGCAACTCGATATTGCATCAATCAATATAAAATCTTTGTTCAGGGCGGATCTGCTTCTTAAGGGTATGCAAGTCGGCTTCCAGCTTCGCCACCGTCTCTTCAATCTCTTCCGGGTTCAAGGCCGGGCGTTCTGCCTCTGGCTTAATGCCAGCCCTGAGGTCGCGAATGGTGATTTGCTGCTCCTGCCATTTATCCATAAGATCGGAGATAGTGGCATAAAACCGCTCATAATCTTGAATCACTTCGTCCAGAAAGGAATCCACTTCCTCCTGATCATAACCCCGTAGTTTATTCGAAAAATTCTTTTCATGGATAGACAAAGCGTCCAGTTGAATGCCTAGTTGCTTAAATAGCTTTTTCTGTTTATCCAATCGGCGTTTCATGTGTTCATCCATAATGATTTACCTCCAAATATTGGCGCAGCCCTACTTTTTTAGCCTTCTCTCTCTATCTTTGTTTATATCACATTAAGCACCGGGATTAAAACATTCCAGGGCTTTTTTGGAGAATGTTCCAAAAACGATGGGCTGCCATTCCCATAATTCATGTGATTGTTACCAATCCATTTCGGGTATTGATTTTACATAAGAAGCTTTATTGTGTACTTAGCGAAAGAGAGGAGCGGCTTATCTATGACAACGATGACAAAACAACAATACAGTGAACTTAGACGACGGTTGCTCAGTGATAAAGAACGATTGGAAGAGCAATTGGAGTCCCGCGATGAAACCAATAGGGATCATTCCCTTCGGGACTCTACGGGAGAGCTGAGCGCAGCCGATAATCATCCCGCTGACATAGGGACCGAAGTTTTCGAACGCGGACGGGACCTGGCCATTCAGGAAACGCTGGATCATGAATTGGAGCAGATTATGTCTGCCTTGCAGCGAATGGACCAGGGCGAATACGGGACCTGTGCCCAGTGCGGCCTAGAAATTCCGTACGAGCGGCTGGAAGCTTTGCCTTATACGGCCTATTGTCTCGAACATACGCCGCGGAAAGATATCAACGACAACCGGCCGGTTGAAGAGGATGTCATGACCCCGCCCCCTTCCGGAGCTGGCGTCAACCGCCAAGCGGCCGACGGCAAATTTGATGACGCTGGCGCGTGGGATGCCGTAGAAGATTACGGAACGTCCACCTCCCCCGGCATGTCCATTAAACCTGGACAAGACGATTATAAGAAGAAGGTATGAACCGATCCAGTAAAATAGAAGGGAAAGCTGGTACCTGCACGTTAGGTACCAGCTTGTTTTCCGTGATCAAGATTCTTTATGAGTCCGAACATTGGAAGCAAAAAACTCATATTCGTCGTAACCTTCACCGCGTTTCTTTTTATAGGGGGTCAACATTTTATCCAGTTCAACAAAAAATTCGCGCGCTTCTTCCTCGCTCATATACAAGGTTGTATTGGTCAGCATGGACGTCGTTTCGCCCTCTTGACTCATATTTTTGAAGAAACGGTCTCTATTCTGGTCAAACAACTCCGATAATAGTTTGTTCGTCTCGGTTCGAATTAATTCCTTGATCACCGGCTCCTCGGAATTTGCCCCGCGTTTGATCTTTACCGTACCGACAAAAGGTTCATAATATTTAGCAATGATGCCGTTGATCTCTTTCGTGGAAACGATCTTGACCATACCGATTCGCTCCAGCTTCTTCATATGATAATGAACTTTAGCAGGCACATCCCCTATATTGTCCGCGACTTCCTTTACTGTTGCCGGACGGTCCATCTTATTCAATACATTCAAAATCTGGAGCCGATATGGATCTGAATATATTTTGATCTCTTCCAGTGTAGTCAGTTCCTTCGTTTCCACACCGTACACCTCAGCTTCATGTTATTTTTCACTTCTTTTCATTATAGGCCGAGAGTATCGAAATTACAAAATGCTAAGGATTTAAATGGCACGGAAACTCTTCTTCCGAATGAGGAATATCACGGGCATCATCATGATGAATCCCATGATCGAATACAGAATGGGTGGGGATTGATGCTCCGCTACTATTCCAGTAATCAAGCTTCCCGCAGGAATGGCAGCCGTGCACGCTACCGTCATCAGTGCACCTATTCTGCCGAGCATATGCCTAGGTGTTACTTCCATCAGGTAAGTGGAGATGGGGGCATTCAGCATAGAGACGGCAAAACCGGTGATAAACATGCAGACCGCTGGGGACTCCACCCGCCATGCCGGCAGATGTCCTGGAATCCCTAACGCAAAATAACCGATTCCGAGCATGATAGACCCTGACATGATCAACGTGCTCTTTTTGAAGCTCTTCCCATAACGTCCAATCCATAGCCCGCTGCAAATCATACCGATCAGGAGGCCCGTTCCTAAAACGCTCAGACCTCCGGGTCCTGCACCCAAGGTCTCTTTGACGTAGACCGGCTGCAGTACGTTCAGGGGGGCCAAACAGAAATTATTGATCATGGCAAGCACGGTTGTTATAAGGAGCAGCGTATGCTGCTTCACAAAAAGAAGAGCCTCTTTAATATCGCCGAACACCGTTTTATTCATCTCTGTCTCTGGCCGTGCGGAGGTTTCCTTGGCTTCAGCCTGTTCGGCTGCCTCCGGATTCGGCATAAAAGCGATAATAGCTGCTGCAATTAGAAACGTTACGGCATCGACCAAGATTGTCCCCGAAATCCCGATCAGAGCGATTAGGGCTCCAGCGATGGATAAACCGATTAATTCTGCGCTCCGACTTACGGAAGTTGAGAAAGAATTGCCTGCAAGCAGTTTATCCTTGGGTAGCAACCGGGGGACAATGGAGGTCTCGGCGGGTCTGGAGAAGCATTCCAGGGTTGAATTTAGGAACGTGAACAGGAACAAATGCCAGACTTCAAGAGAACCCACAGCGTACAGAAAAGCCGTTAGCGAAACCACAATGCCGCGGCTAAGATAGGTTAAGGCAAGTACCAGTTTCTTCGGCCAGCGATCGACATAGGTCCCGGTAAACAAACTGAAAAGTAACCCGGGCAGAAAGTTAAAGGCGAACAATGTACCCATTAATAGTTCTGAACCTGTGAGCATATAGACCATCCAGCTGTAAGCGATGGAATCCAGGGAATCCCCGAATCGGGTAATGACCTGGGCAGATAAATAAATCAGGTAGGGGCGGATTTTCAAGAGCTGACCAAATCCTTGCTTTTCTAAAACAGCGGCATTTTGCATGGTTTCCTACTCCTCTTCGTTAATTGGATAACAACATTAAACTTTTTCATTTCATTAAAATAATATTTACGTTAAAATTATTTTATCGTTAAGTTTATTTTAATGATTTTGAAGAGGAATGCAATAGGCAAAAAAATAAACCGCCATGTTGGCGATTTATTGGGTCTAACGGATATTTTGACCGTGTTGCTTCTTTATTTAATGACCACTCGCGATGAGGATCTGGCTGCTTGAAGACACGCTTCAATGGCTCTAATATTGCTGATGGCATCTTCCGGACCATATGGGAGCGGCGTTCCGTCCATCACGGCTGCTGCCATTGCATCCGCTTGCAGTGCAAAGTGGTTGTAAATCCCTACCTTCTCCTCACGGGATCCCTTGGCCGTATGAACACAGATCTGGGCCATGTCCTCCATCCGCTCCCATCCAAAGGCAGAAGGAAGCTCAATCCTGCCCTCCGTTCCTGCGATCTCTAAAGAGCATCTGGAATATATCCACATCCCGCACTCAAATGTAAGCCCCAGTCCATCGTCAAATTCCACCATCCCGTGGACCATCATGTCCACACCGTCATGCTCCTCAGAGAAAAAAGCATGGGCCGTTACAGCCTTGGGCTCCTGCCCATAAATCATGCGCGCCGCCGAGATGGGATAGCATCCCACGTCATAGATCGAACCTCCGCCCATATCCTTGCTGTAACGAACATTGCTTTTATCCTCCGCATTGTTGAAGGTGAACGATCCATGAATTCCGCGAAGCTGGCCGATTTCGCCGCTTTCGATGATTTCACGTACACGTGCGTGTTTCGGATGATATCGGTACATAAAGGCTTCCGCGAACAGCACGTTATGTGCTTGAGCAGCCTCAGCCATTTCACGGACATCCGCTTCGGTCAGGGCTGCCGGTTTCTCGCATAAGATATGCTTGCCCGCTTGTGCCGCTTTGATGGTCCAAGGTTTATGAAGGTGATTCGGCAAAGGAATATATACCGCATCAATGTCGGGGTCCTCCAGGAGCTCGTCATAAGAACCGTAGTATTTCCCGATATGATATCGCTCGGCGAGCTCACTTGCTTTGTCTGCGTTGCGGCTGGCGACCGCCCCGACCTCACAGCGTTCCGATTTCAATATGCCTGGTATCATTGCATTTCTTGCAATCCGAGCAGTACTCATAATTCCAAAGCGCAATTTCTTGCTCACGAGGTCATTCCTCCTTTGGCTGCATTCCGTTCAGATGTTTTTTAAAAATTATCGTTGACTGCTTTATGAAGAATCCCCAAACACCGATCCAAATCTGTTTTAACCTGTTTTTTGTAGAGTTTAGCTTTCTCGGCACCGTCATCGGTAAAATGATAAAGAACGATTTCTTGAAAATCGACCCGCGGATCATTCCCTTTCAGCTGCTTGGTACGGTATAATACACCCTCTTGCACCAACTCATGCAGAGCCCGGTAAATTTCGCTTTGCGGCGGTGAATACCCATGGCTCTTGAATTCTTGCCGCAGTTCTTCCAGCATCTGATATCCATATCCGCGCTGCTGTTCGACCATGGTAATGAGATATACTTTGATAAAAGCACGCTGGGCGATCATAAATGCCATCTGGACGCCTCCTCCCTCACGAGCAACTTGTCCCATAATATACCTAAATTATAACCCACAGTTTCCCAGTTTGCACAATAGGAAGCATCCTTCTCTTTTTAAACCAAGAAGACGTAGATTGAAACGTTGCTGGGTGTTGGATGAAGAAGAGTGATGCAAGAGCGTCAGTTTTTATACTATTGTGAATTTTTCATATGATGAAATTATATAGTATGTGGTTTTTCATCTGCTGTTTTTTGGGTGGTTGGTGGATCGAAGGATTAAAAAACCCACCCTCGGAGGGTGGGTTTAATTCTTCACATCCCGGTGGATGTGCCGTGGTCTGGACGCGATTTGCTGTATGGGCGAACCTTGCGATTCTTTCTTGCTCCAGCGATTCCGACAAGCCACTTCCCGAACGGCAGCTTGGCGAGCAGGCGAGTGGCGCCATAAGCCCCGCCCACGCTGATGATCCATGAAGAGAGTATCCGCACCAGAGGGTGCATGCTGATCAGCATAGATTCGTCGACCGCATAGCTTATACGCAGTGTCAATAGATGAATCAGGTAAGCACCATACGAATAGAGCCCAATGGAGGTCAAAAGCGCATTCGCTCCCGCTCCGGTATGACGACATATCCAACCGGCCACATCGTACATGACCAATATAGAGCTAATCAGGAAAAGTGCCATCATCGGGCGAAGCAGCGATAAGGAATAGAACGTGATCGCGCCATTCGCTGCGGAACGGATCTCATTAACGGCCTGGATGAGCATCCATCCGAACAAAAATGCGAAGACGAGCCATATCGCCGGCCGTGCCTTTTGCAGCCATTTTTTCCAAGCGTCATGGTATAAACCAGCCGCCGCCCCCAGCGCAAAATAGAAGAAATAATAGAGTGCATTTCGATCTGCGTAGGTTGTGAACAGCTCACTCCATACCGGGATATTCAGGCTTCCCATCAATTGGCCAATATCATTGATAATTCCTGTTAAACCCACGTACAATAGCCCGGATACAATCAATATCGTAAGCTGCGTCTGCCAGCCCCATCGCTTCTTTATTCCTAATATAGCGGAGCGGAACAGCGGGTACAGCAAATAGAATTGAAACAGCATAATGATGTACCAAAAATGCGAGCTCGATTTCCCGGTTAACCATACTTCCCCAAGATACTTCCAATCCTCAATTACAGTGGGATTAAACTTATGATTGATCAATAAAGTAATCAAGGTCCATACCGCAAACGGAACGTAGATATCACCAAAACGCCTCTTGACGAACTTTCCGTAATACAGTTGACCTTTATCGTTATAAAACAGCACCATGCCAGTAATAAAAATAAAGACGGGCACAGCAAATTTCGTCACCATCAGAAGAACTGCCATCATCAAACCATCGCCTGTCGTCATTCCCGGCGCGACAGAATAGTGCGCGATGGAGTGCTGTAAGACTACAGCCAGGAAAGCAATTCCCCGTAAGCGCTCAATTTCCGGTATTCTTTCTTTGGGCATACTGCTCCCCCTTCGTCTGACTTCGTGTGAACACTCCTCATTGTAAGGGACACTGCCCTGAATCGGGTAATCCAATTATTTACTGATCCTAAGGTTAAGGACCCTCGAAGAAGGTCCCCTTGTTAGTTACTTCTCCAACTCAGCCAGTTGGACTTCTAGATGAACAAGTTTAGCTTTGGCGTACTCCAGGCTTTTCTTTGCTTCATCAATCTCTATCTTGACTGTCGTGAGGAGGTATCTGCAAAGATATTTGGAGAGAATGTGAGACCCACGCCTATGATGATTCCTGCCAATAATGTCGACGCACTGCGTAATTTCTTCATAAACCGCACCCATTGGCATATTTTGGCATCATTATAACATTACTAGGAATAGGTGTATGCCTAAATTTGTTCGCATGTGATAATCCGTCATGAGTTTATGTATTATAAAAAGGTTTTCAGATATCAAAAAGAAATACGTCTGTCGATGAACCTTCATAGAAGACAGACCGCGATTGACATCAATATAAAACCCGGTTCCAATGAGAACCGGGTTTTTTCCTTACAGCAGCGTAGTGCCTCGCGGTGGAAGCATATCGTCCCGATCCAGATCAACCGCACCGGCACGACCCTCGTTTCTGTAATCATAATCGCGGAATATGTCGTAGATGCCTGTATTTTCTTGATCAGCGTCAACCAGTACCAGAATCCGTCCTTGCTCTATATAGGACTCGTACTCTTTCGCCTCATCTTCCGGGATGCCAAGGCCGATAAAACCACCGACCAGCCCCCCGGCTCCCGCACCCACTGCTGCGCCGGTAAGCGTCGCTGCAATAGGTCCTGCGGCAAGAATCGGACCGATGCCGGGAATAGCCAAAGCCCCAAGTCCTGCCAGCAAACCTGCCGTACCCCCAAGTATACCGCCTGTTGCTGCGCCTGCAGCTACTCCTTCTGGCGCCATCGTTCCCGTCTGTTCAGCAATCATGTCTGCTTCGCGTTTATCCTTCGCTATAATCGAAATGGCATCATTCGGAATCCCATGCTGCTGAAGCTGCTCGATGGCTTGAGCCGCTTCCTGTTCCGAACGAAATACTCCAACAATTTTCTTCTCCATGATAAACCCTCCTCATCGGTGGTCGTTCATATTTAACATTACCCGACGGAAGGTGAAATTAAACGTGACGCTGCTCTGTTAAGCCTTGGGCCGGATCCGATGGGTTGCAGTCGCCTCCATGGGATCATCAGGCCAATAATGTTTAGGATATCTTCCCTTTAAGTCTTTTTTCACATCGAAATAGCCGCTGCGCCAGAAACTGGATAAATCCGAGGTTACCTGAACGGGCCTTTGTGCAGGTGACAACAAATGCAAGGTCAACGCAACCCGTCCATTGGCAATTCGCGGAGTATCCTGAAGTCCGAATATTTCCTGCAGGCGAACAGCCAGGAACGGTTGTTCAGGGTCACTGTAGTTAATTGGGATCAAGGACCCGCTCGGTACCCTGATATGAGTTGGCGCTGCCTTCTGAAGCTGCTGCTTTTGCTCCCAGCTAAGCATATGCTCCAAGAGCGTTCCCGGAGCAAGACGTCGCATATCATTTCGATTCCGCAGCCCGTCCAAATAAGGGAGCAGCCACTCCTCCGCCTGATTCATCAGGCCTTCGTCCGAAACATCAGGCCAATTCCCCTCGGGATCATGTCGGAACATAAAAGCCAGCCGCTCTCTCAGCTGCAATGCTGCCTTGCTCCACTGTAACAATCCAAGGCCCTCTTGCCTGATCCCTTGCAGCAAGGCTAGCGCTATTTCCTCTCCAGTTGGATTCGAATAGGATTGCTCCTTGATCACGATCGCTCCAAGCATCTGCTTTTGTCTCGCCCTGATGCTGCCGGTAGCAGCATCCCATACGACCTCTTTATACTGTTCCACCTCGTCACGATAATACTTATCGAGCCATAATTCATCCATTTCAGAGGCAAGCTGAATATTCCCGTCCGCGCCTTGATCATCAACTGCAGCGACCACAATATACGGGGCACGGCTCATAGGCTGTACCGACACCAATTTCACACCTCTGCCGCTTCGCATAAGGAACCCGGTTCCTCCCCTGTTCTTTGCGATCCGATCCGGGTAGGCGAATGACAGCAATAGTCCACAGAGGTTCAGATCCCCGCTTACTGTATATGTGATATTTAGCTGTGTATGCAGTTTCCTAATCTCTTGTTTCATCCGCTGCAGTACGGCTTCATTGGACATATCTTGTTCGGCGAACCGCTGCCCACCTTGTTCATACGCGAGAAGCCGCTCCACGCGCGAACGCATATCCTGATCCCTTAAGGCTTCACCTCTGCTCATGATATCACGCTCCTGAAGCAGTACAGCCATTCGGATGGCCAGCGATGCCTCGCCTAGTTCTTGTGCCTTCAGCAGCATGTGGGCCAGCCTTGGATGAAGCCCGAGAAGCGCCATCTCACGGCCATGCTGTGTAATACTGCCCGAATCATCCAAAGCCGACAGCTGCTTCAATAACGTTTGCCCTTGCGTAAGAGCTGGTCGAGGCGGCACATCAAGCCAGGCAAGCTGCTCGGGGTCGCGCGTCCCCCATACTGCCAATTCCAAGGCCAGCGGCGTCAGATCGGATTCACGGATCGCCGGAATGGTGCTTTCCGGCAGATGGCGATGCTCTTCCTCACTCCATAAGCGATAACATACACCAGCAGATACACGTCCAGCCCTTCCCCTCCTCTGATCCGCGGATGCCCGGGATAACCGTCTCGTAATCAATTGCGGCAGTCCCGTTCTCGGCGAGAACACCTCCGTCCGCATATAACCGCTGTCAATAACGGTCATGATCCCCTCAATGGTAATACTGCTCTCGGCAATGCTTGTGGAGAGTACGATTTTACGCCTGCCATTCGAATCGCGTCTAATCGCTTCATCCTGCTTCTCTATGGGAAGCGCGCTGTATAACTCTCGAATGACGACATCTTCCCTTAACCCCATTCTTAATAATTCGTTAGCGGTCCTCCTGATTTCGCGGGCGCCCGGCAAAAATACTAGAATATCGCCTTCCTGTTCGGAGAGTGACCGCATGATGGCACTCGCAGCACCTTTATGTAACTCTTCGAGAGAGAATGAGCGCAAATAGTGAGTAGACACTGGAAAAGCACGCCCTTCACTAACGATGATCGGTGCATCGCCAAGAAGCTTCGCTACTGGTGCGGCCTCAAGGGTAGCAGACATGACGAGCAGCCTTAAGTCTTCCCGCAGCACCGACTGGGATTCCATCGCAAAAGCCAGGCCGGTATCGGCCTGCAAATTTCGTTCATGAAATTCGTCGAATATAATCATACCAATGCCGGTTAATTCCGGATCATCCTGCAGCATGCGCGTCATGATGCCTTCCGTCACAACTTCGATCCGCGTATTCTGCCCGATCTTGCTGTCCATTCGGACGCGATATCCGATCGTCTCACCAACTGCCTCTCCTAAAGAGGATGCCATGTAACTCGCGGCCGAGCGGGCTGCGATCCTTCTGGGCTCCAACATGATGATCCGCTTGCCTTCCAGCCAGGGTTCATTCAGGAATGCTAAGGGCACCTGGGTCGTCTTGCCTGCACCCGGTTCAGCGATCAAAACCGCATGGGTCCCAGTAGATAAAGCCATTTTCAATCGTGGAAGTATTCGGTGAATCGGTAATTCAGTCATGGATACATCTCCGTTATCCTATTAAATATCAATATAATCCCTTAATTATATAAAACACCCGATGTTCGTCAAGGGGAGCTCCTTGTTCGCCACGGCTGGAAAGTATCGATATAATTGCGCTACAATATGAATATCATTCCCAAGTGAACATCAAGATTCATGGAGTCAAGAAGGTGAACTGTATGGAGCAGCATGCCACATTTCGCGGTCGCTTTGCCCCTACGCCATCAGGCAAAATGCACATCGGCAATGCATTGACCGCTTTACTTGGATGGCTGCAAATAAGGAGTATGAACGGCCAATATATACTCCGAATAGAAGATATCGATGTCCAGCGTTCCCGACAGGAGCTTGCCGTCGAGATTATGAGAGATCTGGAATGGCTCGGTTTGGATTGGGATGAAGGTCCTGGTATGGCCGGAGCCTATGGACCTTATCATCAGGCGGCACGCCAAGCGCTGTACGAGCGGGAAATCAGCAAGCTGAAGGAATCGAATAAACTATACCCCTGCTATTGCAGTCGGGCCGATATCACGGCTGCAGCCAGCGCACCGCACGGCATTGCATCGGAAGGCCTCCGCTACCCGGGAACTTGCAGAGATTTAACTCGGGAGGAAGCGGTGCTTAGAGAGCTTCATAAGAAACCTTCGCTGCGGATGAAGGTACCGCAAACGATCGTTTCCTTTGTTGATGGCATCGCCGGAGAGCAGTCCTATCGGCTATCCGATGGAGGAGACTTTGTGGTTCGCAGGGCAGACGATATTATCTCATATCAACTTGCGGTAGTCGTGGATGATGCCTTTATGGGCATAACCCATGTGCTCCGAGGAGCCGATCTACTGGACTCCACCCCACGTCAGCTTCTGTTATACCAAGCATTAGGCTACCACCCGCCACAGTTTGCGCACACCCCGCTGATGGTGGATGCGGAAGGCAGAAGGCTCGCTAAGAGAACCCGCGGACTTAGCCTCTCATTTCTTCGCGGCCAGGGCCTGATGCCCGAACGCATCATCGGCTGGCTGGCTTGGACCGCCGGCCTTCTGGATCATTCGGAATCCGTTCGCCCTGAGGATCTAATTCCTGTTTTTGACTTATCGAAAGTATCCTCTGCCCCGATAAAAATGACGGATCATGTCAAAAATCAGCTGTTTGAATCCTAAGTACAGCTCACCGAAAATACGGGATTCATTGAGCATTATTCAAATTACGTTCCTTCACATCCCGACAAACAATCAGCGCCAGCACTATCATTCTCGAAAAGAGAAGAAAGGCTGGCGCTGTTCTGTTATTCCTCATGGGTTAATCGTTCCCTGACCTTGGACTCATACTGTGTAAACGCGCTATTACCGCTAAGGCCCCGCTGTTCCATCAGCAATTGCAGTCTTAGATGCTTTTCATTCAGCTTGCGTTGAAGCTGCTCCTGCTCACCCTCGTTTTGGGCTGCACCGAGTAGGTCATACAGTTGAACGCATTCCTTGCGAAGTGTAACTTCTTCAGGAACATAACCCGCATTTTTCATGATGCGGTAGGACATTCTCAGATCCTCCGGAATGTGCGAAAGATCGTCGATCGGAAGTTTCTTCCCGGCAAAAGGCAAATGATCGAGCTCTCCGTTGCGGATCGCGTCCTCCTCATCATATAGCAGCGCAGTTTATATTCCAAGTTCTAAATGCAGGGAACCTTTGGGGGTTCAACTGATCTCATTTACAACAGCGATTCGGCTCCATCTATGAATATTTGAGCCCCTGTAATATGTCTCGACTGATCGGAAGCGAGAAACGCCACCAAATCCGCGACCTCTTCAGGCGTACCCGGACCGTCAGACAGCGGCTGGCTCCCCTCCGGATATTCCACCGGAATCACGATCTCCTCCAGATCGCCCTGCTTCTTCGTGCTTTGATCAATGTTGGTAGAAATTGCGCCGGGGCAGATTACATTAACCCTGATCTTGAATTTTGCCAGCTCCAGGGCAGCCATCTTCGCAAAAGCCACCTGTCCCGCTTTGGTTGTGCTGTAGGCGCTCATCCCAAAGTTGGAGAAGGTTCGGGTGCCATTGACGGAGCTGGTAATGATAATGCTGCCCTGTCCCCGTTTCTTAAGGTGCGGGATGGCATATTTGACCGTCAGAAACGTACCATTCAAATTCACGTTCAGCGTCTTGGTCCATTCCTCCAGCTTCATTTCATCAATTGGCGTCATCACGCCATTAATCCCTGCATTGGCGAATACGATATCCACGCCGCCAAAAATCTCCACCGTTTCGAGGACCGCCTTCTCCACCCGGTCAGGATCTGTGGTATCCACGTCAAAGGCTCTGGCGGAACCCTCACGAATCGAGTTGATCTCCGATTCCGCTTTATTCGTTCGGTCATCCAACAGATCAAATAAGGCAACATTTGCGCCTTCCTTCGCCAACTGAATGGCCGTTGCCTTTCCGATGCCTGATCCGGCTCCGGTAATGATCGCTGTTCTCCCATAAAAACGTCCGTGTCCTTCATTCATTATTAACACACTCCTTTTAATCGTAATCCGTTATGCATTCATCTGTCACAAGATTACCCAAAAGGAGTTGTTTTATAATCATGATTTCTAATTTTTTGCATAAAAAAGCCGGACCCTTGGGTCCGACTCAGCGTTTATCATACCATAACCTTCTTGGGAACCTACCATATTATCTCCAGAAACGAAGCATCATCTTCCAGACCGTCCGTATGGCGAGCATTCATTAATACTTGCACCTGCTCATCGGGAATCGGCTCCTTCATCGGGTCCAGATCGTTGAGCCCATCGCTGTATAGCTGAAGCCGATATTCGGTCTCCGGGTCTAATTTGCACGAGAACACATGAGGACTGCCTCCGATCGGACCACTTCGGGAAGACCAGCGTTCCGACGTTCGGAAACGATCTCCGAATACCGAGGTGATCTCGTCTTCCTTGCGCCACAAGCGTACCCTGGAATCACCCTGCCAGGCGAGCCACAGCCTTCCTTGGCGACGAAAACCCGAAGAGAGCTCTATGCGACCGCAAATATACATGGCTTCGCTTCCTTTGCGCTGCTTCTCCTCCAGTACTTCACGAAGCAGCTTTGGCGTTTCGGAACTCAGCGAATGCGTCCGCATTTCCTGATCGGCTTCATGGGTAAGTTCCTTCAGTTTGCGTTCGAGCGATGCGCTCGTGAGTTCCTCCATCGTTTCCAGCCAGTTCATTAACCCCTGACCCAGCAGACGTGAAGCCACATCGCCTCGATAACTCAATCCGACACCATCACACAGTACAAAATGGCATACATCTTCATTCATCTTTAACGCAATAAAATCCTGACCCGTCTCGGAGAGCATGACAGATTCTGCCGCTCTGCCATACGCATAACGACATGTGAACAAATCTTTAATCTTCGTAATCGGTTCTTCCACGGTCTGCTTGCTCTCGTAATAAAACGATGCTGCTTGAGCCTTCCGCTTACGAATTCCCAACGATTCCATGCTTCTCGCGTATGATCGCTTCATCTTTGTGACCTCTTACCTTACCGGCGTGGCAGCTGACATCTGAAACCCGATGGACACCAGCTCAGAGCAAGTGCCTGGAAGCATCATCAAGGCTCCCGGGCTCAGTTGATAATCCGCCTCAAGCAGCATTTCTCGATAGCTTTCGGGAAGAACGGAAGACATCATTTTAAGTTTGCGCGCATGTTCATCCTCAAGCGATGTATCAGCCAAAATCCCCTTCCATCGGCGCGGTTCGGATATCGGCTGGCTCATCAGATGATCGGAAATGAAAATATTCTCCACGAGCACGTTGCCGTCCGGAACGCTCATGTTCATGATACGGCGGGCAATCGGTTCCGGATCCTCTCCCGTGGCCACACCGTCCGTCATATGGCACACAAGCGGCGCAGGGCAATCCTGCATATTCGGAATCTCCGATTGCAGAATTTTCTCGGCTTGAAGGAACGCTTTCGCCGAATCGGAGAACCGTTTAGGCGTTAAGTCCGGAAGCGATCCGATCGCCGCAATTTCGTCAATACCCTTGATCCCGTTTAACAAATCATAGACATCATCGCTGTATGCAAGGATGGCGATCCGGTACCTCGGCGTTAGCCGATTCCCTTTGGTGGAGCGAAACACCATTTGCCGAATGGCCAAGGACAATGCTTCGTAAACGACGTCGATCCGCCTGCGGTCCTCCATCAGCATATTCATAGATGCGCTGATATCAATCAGATATATAATGAGCGCTGGCGTGCGCTGTGATGCTTGAATGGTATAGTTCATCGTGAATTAACATTCACCCCTGCATTTTCGTCATGTTTACTTCTTTAAAGTTTTGGTATCCAGTGGCTGTCGTTACTTATGAATTCCTGCAGATTATTAAGGCGGCTGCTCATTTTACCAACCGTTTTATAATAGGCCTTATCCTTGTTGTACAGCTCAATGAACTCACGTGCGGCATTCTTGGCGCGGTCTTTGTTGCCGGCTACCTGCGCATTATAAGCCTTATTATATAGGGCAACCAGTTCTACAACGTTTTGGGAACGCTGCTTCTGAAGCTTTGCGGCTTGGGCCTCTTGGGCAGCCTTGGCTTTCGCCTGACGCTCTGCCTCCGCCTTGGCAGCCGCTGCTTCCTGGGCCGCCTTTTTCTTCTTCTCTTCCATTTGGGCTAAGTACGCCTCATACTTGACTTGATTATCATATTTTTCTTGCAATGCTTGCTTCTTTTTCTTCTCTTCTAGCGATGCTAGGTAAGCTTCATACTTCGCCTGCTTCTCATACTTTGCCTGAAGCTCGGTTTTCTCCTGTTCCTTCAGCGCCTGCTCAGCTTCTTTAGCCTTCTTGGCCTCTTCTGCCTTCAAGCGCTCCTCTTCCGCTTTCTTAGCCTCTGCTTCTTTCTGAGCCGCCTCTTCCTGCTGCTTCCGCGCTTCTTCCTCTTGCTTGCGCGCAGCTGCTTCTTTCTCCTGCGCTCGCTGCTCGGCTAATCGCTGGGCATCCAACTGACGACTCTCTGCCTTCTCCGCCAAAATCTGGTTCACCGTAATCGCAGAACCTGCCAATATGACGATAGCCGCAGCGGTCGAGAGCATGAATTTACGGGATAACAACAGTGCCTTAATGCCTTTGTTGGATGATTCTTCAGCCGGACGAAGCTGCTCCTCGAGCCCCTGTATAGCGGCGGCAAGCTCCACTTCAAGCGGACTGTCCTTTTTTACAAAATGATACGCGGAGCGGAATATTTCCAACGCACCGGAAAGATTGCCCGCATCCTCCAGATCACGCGCCTGATGAAACAAGCGTCCAACCACACTGTCGTTGACCTCTCGGGTGCCTGGCTCAATTCCAAGCGATGCCATAATCTCGGCCGGCACCTCTTGGGAAGTTTCAGAACGGGTTTCATCCGAATGATCGTCATTGGCAGTTGCAGCGGCTACAGCGGTTGGGGCTTCCTCCACCACTTCTTCCTCACTTAATGAGGATAATGCAATCAGCCACTCACCAAAGGTAGGGCAGCTGCTCAAATCCTGGCTGTCCCAGGTTCTGCCGAACAGATCCGAAATCCGTGTACCCCAACGCTGACCCAGCGACTTTTTCAGTAAAAAATAACGCTCGCACGGAGTCTGCATTTCATGCTGATCAAAATAACTTTCGCCCCATGCCCGATTAACAATAGCCGGATCGCTCCATCCCAGCATTTCCGCAATGATAACAGCACCCGCGAAACGGTCGGCATATGCACTCCATAACCCGCTATGTACCGTTCGATGAGCCGCATATCCAGGAGAGCCAGCAAGCAAAACATCAGGTCGATCCATTTTGGGGCTGTACATCTGCTCTACATCAACAAGCTCAACGGCGGCAGCGCCTTCCGGCAGCTTCACTTCCGAAAAAAACGGAAGCATGACATTAGGCGCAGACAGGTCACAGTGTGCTAATCCGCGCTGCTCCATGCTTGAACCGATGGCTGCCAATGCCTTGGCAAGCATCAGACTTTCAGAACGTCCCAGATTACGCTGATCGCTTATTATGTCAAACCAAGTACATCCATGAATCCATGGCATGATGACCGCGTAGAGCAAATCCGGATATTCCGCTATCAAATCTCCGTTTCTTTCGGGAGTGAGCACCTCTCGACTACTTACCTGCAAACCCGGTATCTCGCGATAATTCCCCATATGCTCGGATTGGTACACCATAGCCGGAATTCTGAACTTAGGAAAAAACACTTTTAGTGCTTTGGCTTCATGCAGCTCCCCATCCACAGGAAGCAGCTGGTAGACGATTCCCTGCCTCCCGGCTTGGGCATAGGCTACGCCTGGCGCTGCAGGATGCTGCCCTACTGTATAAGCCGTTCCATTTACAACAATCCCATCGCCCGGGTTTGGCTGAAATGTCATGAACGTCATCCTCTCTTAACTCCGTTACCTAACTATATAACTCTATTAACCAGATTCTTTTATTCTAAACATCCAAAATTGCAAGAAAACCGGGTTGTCTTCCACCCGGTTTATTCTGCCTATTAAACTATTATAAAGCAAAAGTCTCCGAATGGGTATTAACGAGATTCGTCAGCCATACGGAATTTCTGAGCGATCGCTTTCAGCTCATTGCTGATGCTGTCAAGCGTTTGTACGAAGGAGTTCATCAAGCGGCTTGCTTCCTGGAATTCCTGGAAAAAGCGCTGCTTCGTCATACCGTCCCATTGACCTTCCATACCGTTGATCGATTGAGTCAGGCTGTTAACGATTTGCTGACTTTGATCACCGCTCTGTTTAAATTGGTTCGCTACTTGCTCGACTTGCTCTGGCGTAATTAAAATACGTCCTGCCATTTATGTAACCTCCTAGAAATTCGTTTTCTGGTGACACTTGACATCTTAGCCCAAGAGTCTTAGTTTATCAAAATGTCCTCAGACCTAATTTCCAGTTACCCTATACGTCCCAATTTGAAACATTTACCATCCTGATTATCCCAAAAGGAATAGGGATTTAGTTGGCAATACCAAACGAAGACGGATCGGTAAAGGTCCAGCTTTGCCCGGCTAATGCGGCTTGTCTAGCTGAATCCCCGTTGTCTCCACTGGCCATTCCTACGGCAGCGGCTACCGAACTCGGGTTCGATATTACCGTCGAGGAATTACCATATTCAGGTAATATGGATGAACGCCCCTCCATGCCGGAAGCCGCAAACAGAGCTGTCGGTGATACTGTACTTATGATTGCATGCTCCAAAATCGTATGGTACTGATGATCCGTTTCTTGAAATTGATCGGCTTTGCTTTGAAGATGCTTGCCCAACTGAGCTAGAAGAGCTCCCAGATGCTCTCCAAGACTCCGGGCAGACTGCCACTCATCAATAACCGCCGCTTTGAGAGACGTCTCCCAAACGAGTGATTCCATAGCTTGGTTGAGCGTTCTCGTAATCGCTAAATATTCATCGCCACTATGCTGCAGCTGACGGCTTAACGTCCGGAGAGACTCCGGCTCGACAGAAATACGCATTGGTCCTCACCTTTCATACAGGCTCTGTTACTGTTTCAGCCACATAAGTAGCATATGACGAAACTGCTCTTTGGTCGCTGGCGCTGCAGTTAACCAGTCCTGGTCTCCCTCCAGGCTCATACGCAGCAGCCAATTCATGGACTCGTTCACTATAAATGCTGCATTTTGACTTTCCCAGCTGATTCCGTTCCATATCGACAGCTGGAGTTCCCCCGAAGACACCTTGTTTTTCATACATTTCGCTAAAGCGATTGAACCCTCAGCATCATCCGTCAACCTGGCCAAGCGATCGCCGATATCGTCACACTTCTGTTCGGAAACGGAGGTGTAAATATCTCCGAATTCCTTCCGGCTAAGGAGTAGTGCCGGTATATCCCCCCAGTTTTGGTCGCTTAGGGCAAGATCCTGCACCAGCTGATCGCAGGTTTGTTCGATAGTACCAAGTTCGCTAAGCAGGTAACATCGGTTGTCTTCGCCGCTTCTGCATACTTGTATTACCCGTTCGTCCGTAACATGCAGATATCCTTCAAACGCCGAATCCTGATTTTCATATTTCAACCAGCACGCACGTTCCGCAAGTCCGGCAATAGCTACTCTTGAGAAGACTTCGGGTGGAATCGACAATTCCCCGCCTTCCTCTTGAATCAAATATTGCTTGCTTAGGAGCGATTGTTTGGTTTTCTCCCACTCAACCGCGATTTCTTCCGTTAAGTATCCTACAAAAGGATCTTCAACACCAAGTAATCGGTCCGATCCGATAATTCCAGCCAAGAAGAAAAATTCCTTGTCGTTCAGCGTGATCGTTTCTTGTTTGGAAGCATGAATTGTCAACATTATGAGCCACCTCCCCTCAAACTACAACATGCCATCGGTCGCGAATTTCTGTGACCCATCTTTGGGCGTTCCATTCGTCATCGAACGGAACTGCGCCTTTTATTCTGGAAAATTTACGTTTTACGTAGTACCCCTGTCCTGGCGGAAGTATTTTTAGTCCTCCAGGACTATTGGCGGATTCGGAAAAAGGAATTCTGAAGAACGATAAATCGTTGGAATCCAATGTTCCGAATAAAAACCCGTTTTGTGCAGCCTTGATATCGGTAAACCAATCGACGCCATACGTCGGGAAATCGGCCGGCACACCGGCAACGACAACATGCACCCTGCGATCCCTTCCCTGTCTGACGATGGCTGAAAGCTGGTCTTTCAAGGTGAAATCGGAAAGCTGCTTGCTGAGCACGTCAGCGTCATCAATCATAAGCAGGATAGCCGGGTCTTCACTGTCCTTCGACCGGGTCTGAACCCGTTCATAAAGGCCTGAAATGAGCGGAGCCAAATCTTCCTCATTCTCTGCATGCCCACGGACATGCGGAAGATGGTTCATCCGACTCAGACCGCTGCTTCCATAGCGTGTATCAACCGTATATATTTCAAGCTCATCCGGCGATGTATGATATGCAAGTGATAACATCCAGCTAAGGAGGAATGACGTTTTACCACCTTCCATCGGACTCGCCACAATAAAATGCGGTCCATCCTCCAGATTGATAGCAAAAGGTGTCAAGTCATCCGTAGCCACTCCGACTGGGACCCGATACTTCACCATACCTGCTGATTCATAAGGCTTTTGTACCTTTAGCAGTTGATGGAGCGGAATCTTGTCCGGCAGTGACTCAATCCGTGGTGCTTCTTCCCCATGCCACGCTGCCCGGTGAGTGCGAATCATATCGCGGAGCGCTGCGGAACGATCCCCCTCTTCCTGACCGGAAGCCGGCAAGGCCGTCTGAAATTCAAGCGGCGGCACCTGCCCTTTGACCAGCCCTCTTCCTGGAGGAAGCTGGCTGGGAGCTCTTGTTGGACGCCCCACCGCATAATAGTAATCAGCAGGATCGGCGAGTTCGTACGATACCGCTTGCGAAATATTGCTTCGGACCTTCTCGAACATATCCGAAATCCGGTTCGCCGTAATGACAAACGTAATCCCCAGACTGCCGCCTTCTCGCAGCAGGTATTCAAGCATATCATTCTCATCCGGATAGGAGTTGCGGAAATTCAGATAACCGTCAATAACCACGACCAGCTGCGGAACGGGGCCTGTGTTGCCCCGGCGGTAGGATGCAACAGTCTTCACACCCGCTTCGGCAATCATGTCCTTGCGAGTCGCCGCCGTTTTCGTCAGAAAACGGAACAGGCGCTTGACACGATCCTCTTCCTCCGCCATCATGACTCCTCCGATATGAGGAAGCCCTGCAAAGTCCCGCATCATCCGGCCCATATCCACGATATACCCATGCCAAAAGTCCGGGGTATACCGATTGGCTAACGACATCAGCATCGTTTGAATAAAGGTGGTCTTACCAAGTCCGGGCATGCCGTATATGGCCCAGTGGCCTTGCTCAAGATTGAGCATCAGCGGCTTCTGGCACTGGTTTGGCAGATCATCAACCATTCCAACATAGGACACAAGTGCCGAATCACTGAACAGATCTTGCTTCTGCAGATCGGTCCCAGACGGTATGCTCTCCAGATCCAGACTCTCCGGAAGCGGTGGAAGCCAAGGCCCCTGAAGCCGTTCGATCCCTTGCTCCTTGGCCACCTCAGCCACATGGTCGATAAACACCTGGAGCTGTTTGGGCACCTCCAGATGCGCTCCCAGGGAGGGATTAGAAGCAAGCAGTGACTCCGACTTCCCGTTAATTCGCACCTCGCGAATAACCACTACACCAGGGGTATCCTTCTCTTCAATGTAAGGAGCGCCGCTCCAGGCAAACTGCATTTCTTCAAACACTTCATCGCTGCCCACCTGGAAGTAGCCTCGTCCGGGCTTGTTAATCCAGGCTGCATTCGGAATCTTCAGCATATCACGGCTGTCGCCCTCGCTTTGTACCCGAAGACAGATCCGAAAGCGCGAGTTACTCCAAATTTTATCGTCCACGACACCTGCCGGTTTCTGAGTCGCAAGAATCAGATGGACACCAAGTGTTCGTCCAATAGCGGCAATGCTGATTAATTCATCCATGAACTCTGGTTGATCTTTCTTCAGCTGTGCAAATTCATCAATGATAATCACGAGATGCGGGAGCGGCTCGCCATGGCGATTGCGCAACAGCTTGTAGTACTCGTCGATATGCTGCAGATTTCCCGCATCGTTCAATATTTTCTGGCGGCGGACCAGCTCCGCTTTCAGCGACACCTTCGCCCGTTCAATCAGATTGTTATCCAGGTTCGTTATGGTGCCTACTACGTGCGGCAAGTTAACAAACGTGTTGGACATGCCGCCGCCCTTATAATCAATAAGCATAAATGCTAGATCATACGGGTGAAACTCGGAGGCCAGGGAAGCCACAATAGATTGAATAACCTCACTTTTCCCGGAACCGGTCGTTCCCGCAATCAGACCGTGTGGTCCATGACCTTGACGCTCTATTTTATCATGAAGATTCAAATTAATCTTCTTCCCGCCTGCCCGGACACCCATCGGAACGGGTAATGAATCCGGATATCGGTTCTGCTGCCAGCGTCTGTGTACATCCAAATCGTTGATTTTCTGAATATCCATCATCTCGAAAAGTGCCAAAACGCTAGGGATATCAGACGCAGAGGATCGCTTCAACCGGATAGGCGCCATATATCGGGCCAAGGCTTCAATCTGATCCCTGCTAATATGATGGGATTGGAAGGTTTGCTTGGAGACCGTGCCGTCCGCTTTCTTAATCGTGTAAGCCGCCTGCTCCCGGTCAACCTCAACAATAAGCTGGCAGTGCATCGGCAAGCTTTCCTTGCGGTCGGACAAGATGATGGTAACCGCTTCGGCCGCTTCGGCATCTTCCATCAGCAGAGGCAGCAGCGGTTCTTCCTCGATTAATTGGGTAGCGGATAGGATCACGACATAAGCCGGCGTCTCAATCGATTTCTTCCCATGTTCGGAGCGATTATTTTTACGCCGGTACAAGTGAGTGAATATTTCATCGGCAAGCTGATGGGCATTGCTCCGTCGATTCGCAAGATAGCGGCTGGAACGATCATCATCCCACGTATGAGGGAGCCAGCGCAGCCATTGCCACTCGCTCGCTTCTTTTTCTTCGTAGAAAGCGGCGATCTTCACTTCATCGGGTGAGTGCCGCACAGCCGTTTGGGCCATCATCACGCGCAGCATATTTAATATGCGGTCTCTTCCGCCTACGATCCCTATGACCTTGGATTCGAATAACGGCAGCGCAATCGATGCATCGTCGACGGACTGAAATTCGGAAGTCAGCAATTCGGCTGCTTCGATCAAAGGATCTTTGTCATACCCATCTGCGCGGGGAGGCTTAACGTTAATGTAGAATGGAACCTCTCCCTTGCCTACGCAAATCTCCAGAAAATCCTTATCTTCCGGAGAACGTTCCCACAAGCTGCTGCTCCGGTTCTTCACAACGTTGTAACACACGTCCGGATCGCCATGGATATCAAACAGAATGTGTACCTGATCCTCCTGCCGCTCCTTAAGCTCTTCCCGGTGCAGGTCAAGCTGTGCACGGTACTTCTGATTTCGTTCAGCCAGCTTCTTCTGATAAGTCTTCTTGTTGCTTAAATACATGAAGAACGGCAGCGTGTAAGAAGTCAGCATCATAAAGATGGAGAGTATCATGTAGTTGCTCCCCATTTTGCCGTTCGCGCTCATATAGAAATAGAAACCAACCATCGCAGCCGTCATAATAATCGGGATAATGATGGCAATCATTGAAAACGACGGTTTGCTTGGCTCGGACGGCGGTCTCAGAATCTCCATGTCTTCATTCGGTAAAGCCGGTCTAATACGCGGCGAACGTTGGTACAACACGTTCATATGTCACTTCCTCCTAATCCAGAGCGTCTGAAATGTACATTTATGTATTTTGCTGTTTCAATTAAAACCAAAGGGCTATTTACCCAATCTCAGCTTTCTTGAAACAACAATCTTCTGCCATAGACAGGAGCTTCCTCGGTGGTTGTTGAGAATGCCCGCTGTAAACGGATATAGGAGCCTTCTCTAAGTCCTGCTTCAACCAGGTTAGAATGGCCCCCTACCGTAAACCACAAGCCTTCCGGGAACTTTGCTTCCAATATATATTGAATCCCTTCACCCGAGGGTTCACGAAAAAGACGTAGCCCCAGCAGCTCATTCAATCGTTCAATGGAGCACTCATCGGGTACGTCGATATCAAACCAATCATCTTCATTTCGCCCGCTGATCACGGTGAGTATCATCTGGTTAACCTGCCTTTCCAAAAATGGTAATCCTTATGTTTATTCCATATGCAAAGTCCAATCACCTATTTCAATAGTTGCAAAAAATAGTTACATTATTGTAATAATATCATTCCAGGGTCAGTTCTGTCAATTTGTGTCATACTTCCTATTTCCTATTTTTCACGCGGCTTTGTTAGTCCCGAGGGACTATTTATGTATTGATTATAGGTTAAATCCGGGTTTGTCGTCGGGATAATATCGTCGTTCACAAAAATGTCACGCTCAGAAAAATGATGCTGATTAATTCTATGAATTTAAGGTTATTTTAAGATTGGCAATTTATAATGCAAATATCATGAAAAATCTTTCGTGAGGTGATTGATATGAAAACACTAATCATGTTCCAAAATAAGCCGGTTCCCGTATACTTTACAACGGATAGCAAGCAGCCGGTACAGAAGGTGCTAAAACTGCTAACCAGCGCGCTTGACCATAAAATTCAAACCGGTAAAAACGCGCTGCAAAAATGCCTCAATTCCCTGATCAGCATTGAAATCGAGGGATCCGAGGCAATTCTTCACAGCAAAAGCGAAAACGACTCTCTTGCGCTATCTCTCTTTTAAAGAGGGGTAGCCCTTTTTTTTGTTTAACCTCATTATAACCCGTAATGGCGATCCTCGGCTATCTGCGCTCTCTGAATTCGGATCTGAAACAATTTTACGAGATTTCTCCGCGTTGTGATCTCCTGGCATCTGTCCAATTTTTTTAATATAAACCGATCGATGGACATACTGTTCATCCCTCCATTCTTCTTTTGGAAAAACGACCCAATGTTCTGATAACTTCTATTAACCGTGCCTTTTCAAGATTAAACGAGACTTTCTTTCGTTTAACAAAGCTTCTTATGATTCGACGATATTCTGGCAACAACCCATTTTATAATCAGTACCTTGCATTATTCAGTACTAAATGTTATCTTATTGTAAACCACTACTGAATATTAATTACCACCTCGTGATGAACAGCATGAACATGGACTTATGAAAGGAGGTATCTGCCGTATGAATGTTAGTATTCAATTCAAAAAAGGCGTTCTCGAACTCTGCGTGCTGGTGTTAATTCATCGCAAGGACCAATATGGGTACGAGTTGGCTCAAGCGGTATCGAGGCATATTGAAGTAGCCGAAGGGGCATTGTACCCTCTCCTTCGCCGCCTCGTAAATGAAGGCTATTGTACGACGTACCTCCAGGAATCGACCGAGGGTCCGCCCCGTAAATATTATAAACTGACGCCCAGCGGAGTGATCTATATGAAAGCCATGGTAAAGGAATGGCAAGCTTTTGTGGGCAATGTGACCAATCTGATAGAGGAAGGGAATTTGTATGACTAAAAAACAGTTTATTTCGATTTTGGAATCGCGGCTTGCCGCGCTTCCTCCCGACGAACGACGGGAATTCATTCAAGATGTGGAGTCCCATTTTGTCATTGGCATGCAGAATGGACGAACCGAAGAGGAAATCGCCCGTGAACTGGGAGATCCTTTTGAAATGGCGAAAGAAGCGTTAGGCGATCGGTATGTGGATATGGATATGCCTGCTCCGGCAGCGATCCGAAGACCGTCTTCAATTGGCAAATATGCGACTATGGTTGGAGTGTTCTTCTGTGGATTGGTGGCTGTTCCTTTTCTGGCCGCATTGTGGTCCGGCGGTGTCGCCATTGCTTTGGGGGCTTTGGCAACAATGCTCAGCCCGATTCTTGTCCTGCTTGAATATATCGTGAACGGAACATTTTATCCGGCTAAATTATTCTTGTCCATTTCTCTGATTGGAATCGGCATATTCCTTGGATACGCAACCCGCTCTGTCATGGTTGGATTACTAACATTAACCTCGAGGTACTCAAGATGGAATACACGCTTGTTGAAAGGTCGTGAGGCACAGTGAACAGGAAATGGTTGTTCAGTTTAGCTATTGCACTTATATTGGTAGGCATTATCGGCATGGCAGCCAACCAATTTAAATTCGGCGAAGAACTTATCAGTTATCAGAATAAATGGGATCTGCAAAACGCCGAAAATCTGAAGAAATTAAAAATCACCAGCAATATCGATATCAGCTTTTCTTTCGAGGACAGCGTAGATTCAAGCGGGTACATCGCTTTTGACGGCAAATTAAAACCGGAGTATGTCGATGTTCTTAAAAATTTTAATCCATCTGGCCCTGAGGTGGAATTGGATCTGACTACTCCTTCCACTTTCCAGTTGATGAGTGTGGACTTTCGTTCACCGAAAGGAAAACTGACCATTGTGCTTCCATCAAGCACACAACTGGGCGAACTCGATTTATCGACGCTCTCAGACAATATCCAGGTAAGCGGAGCTTCCTCCAAGATGGTTGACATCTCCGTGAAGTCAGGCAACATCAACATGAGCAACATACGAGCCGATCAGTTGAACGTAAAAAATATTTCAGGCAATATTCGCGGCTCCGTCATTCAGGCCTCCACTCAAATAGTCAATCATTCGGGAATTGTCGTATTGAAAGATATGGAAGGCCCCGTGGACATCGAGGTCACTTCCGGCAGCGTAAACGTAGGATTGCTCGGCGTTTCATCGGTTAATATCCTGTGCAGATCCGGCAATGTGAAAGTACAGCCTGACCCGTCATTCCGGGGTTTCTATGACCTTAAGACACTATCGGGAGACGTTTCAGCTCCGGAGTCACTGAAAGAAACAACCGATACCATCCAAGTGGAAACCTACTCCGGAAATATCGATATCGTACATTAAGACGTTGTTGACAAACGATATAAATGAAATATACTATACTTTATAAAGTAAACTACACAACAAGGAGAGTTTTCATACATGTCTAATGTACTATTCATCAAAGCAAACAACAGAGCCATCGAACAATCGGTAAGCGTAAAAATGTACCATGCGTTTTTGGAATCCTTTAAAGCAAGTCATCCGGAAGACCAAATCACAGAGCTTGACCTTTTTGCAGAGGATCTTCCTTATTATGACGGCACAGCCATCAACGGTATGTTCAAAGCTGCCCAAGGATTGGAATCTACCCCCGAAGAGCAGGCAGCTGCTGCGAATGTAAGCAAATATCTTGACCAGTTTCTCGCTGCAGACAAAATCGTGCTCGCTTTCCCATTGTGGAACATGACCGTACCTGCCGTTCTTCATACCTATATCGACTACCTGAACCAAGCAGGCAAAACGTTCAAATATACGCCACAAGGCGTTGTAGGTCTTGTGACAGGCAAAAAAGTCGTCATCCTGAATGCTCGTGGCGGTAACTATTCCGAGGGACCTATGGCCGCGGCAGAGATGGCAGTTAACTTCGTAATGGGTAATCTTCGTCAATGGGGCGTGCAAGATATCGAAACCCTCATCATCGAAGGCCACAACCAATTCCCTGACGAAGCGGAAATGATCGTTCAGAACGGTCTCGAGCTCGTTAAAAAGGCTGCTGCCGGTTTCTAATCGAACTTTTACCTCTTCATACAACGGATAGTTATATACAAAGCCACCTTCCACTGTCTTAGGCAGTGAAAGGTGGCTTTTGTGTAATCCCGTTTAAACCTTTTCCCATTGGGTCCATAACTCACGCGGGTTACGTGTATAGATTTCATGGTCACGGCTCATATATTGATGAATGATAAATTCCCGCCGAATGGTCGCATAATCCGCATGATAACGCTTGATAAACGCATTGATGTCCTTTTCCGGATATTCCTTCCCCGCTTCAAGCTGCTCTACCAGATATTCCAATATGACGAGTTTCTTTTTGTACTGGGCAGGAATGGAACGCAGCGTTCCGTCTTTCGCTATAAAATTCCGGAGAACGGATGCCTTATAGGCTTCACTTGCAGTCGGTACCATCATGGTGTTCTTCCTCCCTTTGAATTATAAATTTCACGATCATCTAATTTAATATTAATCTAATTAGATATTAATCAAATTTGTAATGTTTGTCAATCCCGTCAAACCTGGATTTATCCTTTTATTTGCTGTAGGATTATTATGCAGATCGATAGCGTAAGGTTATTACATAAGGAGGTTCACCATGCTCGACGTCTTAATTATCGGCGCAGGCCCATGTGGTCTCTCAGCTGCCATTGAATGCCGCAACCAGGGCCTCAGCTGCGAGATCATCGATAAACACAATGTAGTTCATTCCATTTATCTCTATCCAACGCATATGCAGTTTTTCAGTACGGCTGAAATGCTTGAAATCGGAGAAGTTCCGTTCGCGATATCGAATGATAAACCGTTTCGGCACGAGGCACTGGCTTATTATCGCAGAGTTGCCAGACACTTTAATCTGAAGATCTCCCCATACGAAGAAGCTCTCACCATAACCAAGCAGCCTGACGGCAGCTTTCAGGTAAAGACCCAGCGCCGCGGTGGTGTAGAGTCTATGCGAGAAGCCAAACACGTAGTCATTGCTACGGGTTATTTTGATCATCCGAATTTTATTGGCATTCCTGGAGAAGACTTGGAGAAAGTCACCCATTATTTCCGGGAAGCCCATCCCTATGCTGGAATGAAAACCGCGATCATTGGCGGCAGTAATTCCGCTGTGGATGCTGCCATGGAGCTCATCCGTGTCGGAGCTGAGGTCACGATGGTATATCGGGGTGAAGAAGTTTCTCAGAACATCAAACCTTGGGTACGTCCTCTGTTCGATAGTATGGTGCAAAAGGGACATATCCAGCTTCACCTGAACTCGCGGGTCGTACAAATCGCGGAGTCTTCCATTACCGTTCTTTCGAATCAAGGCCAGGAAACAATCATTGAAAATGATTTTGTACTGGCCTTGACCGGATTCCGTCCTGATCGCAAACTGCTCGCATCCTCCGGCGTTGAACTGGATGAAGACATGGAGAAGCCGCTCTATCATCCGGATACGATGGAGACCAACGTTCCGGGACTCTATGTCGCTGGTGTCATTGCGTCCGGTCGTAATGCCAATGAGGTGTTCATTGAGACAGGCAGACTACACGGTCGTTTGATTGCCGAGCATCTGGTCTCGAACGCTTAACAAAAAGGAGCGATCCCCCATGGACGTAACTTCACTCATCCTGCTGGCTATGGCGGGAATTGGCATTATCAGCAGCAATTCCGCCGTGACGATTGCGATGCTGGCATTGCTTCTCATCCGTGTAACCGGCTTTCAGCAAGCATTCCCATGGCTGGAGAAATACGGACTAACGCTCGGCATTATCATTCTCACCATAGGTGTCATGTCACCGCTGGCCAGCGGCAAAATGAGCCTGCAAACGATCGGTGAATCCTTCCTGAACTGGAAATCTCTTTTGGCTATCGCCGTCGGCATGCTTGTCGCTTATCTGGGCGGTCGTGGTGCCACGCTGATGGGAAGCAACCCCACCGTAGTTGCCGGTCTTCTCGTTGGCACGGTGCTTGGGGTCGCCCTGTTCCGCGGCGTGCCCGTCGGGCCGCTCATCGCCGCCGGTCTGCTGTCCCTGCTCATCGGTAAATCGTGAGGAGCAGGAACAGATGCAGCCCTTTTTATTAATAACACAAACAGAAAAATAACCTCCCTGTCGGTTCGTGAACGTTTGGGGAGGTTTATTTGTTCTATATATAAGCCTTGTATCGGACGGCACATTACCATATATAGTCTATTTTATGGTATGATAGCTATCGTGTTTTAGCGCTTTTTTCCGTAATCCCTTATGAAATATGATGTATCAGGAGGTAACACACTTGTCTTCAACGAATACCGAATCGGCTGCTGCTCCCCTTAGGCAGCTTCCCATGCTGCTTTTCAGGCAGCTGAGGCCGAAGCAATGGACCAAAAACCTGCTCATATTTGCAGCCCCCCTCTTCTCATTTGAAGTGGTAAATCCCGGCGTGCTCTTCGACACCCTGATCGGTTTTTTCCTGTTATCCTTCGTATCCGGCTGCGTCTACATTGTGAACGATTATGCCGATCGCGAAGCGGATCGCAACCATCCGGTAAAAAAACACCGTCCCATGGCCTCGGGTGCGCTGCCGCCCAAGCTGGCTATTGCATTCGGCGCGCTGCTGCTAATAGCTTCGCTGGCCGTATCTTATTTCCTCAATCCGCTGTTTACCGTGTTATTGGTGCTCTATTTTGCCATGAACGTAGCCTACTCCTTCCGGCTGAAGCATGTTGTTATCATTGACATTATGATTATCGCGGCCGGGTTTGTGCTGCGCGCCATCGCAGGCGGATTGGTCATCCACGTCCCGTTCACACCATGGTTCCTTCTCTGTACGATGCTGCTATCGCTCTTCCTGGCGATTGGCAAGAGACGGCATGAGCTCCATCTGCTGCAGCATGACAAGGGCTCTCACCGCAAGGTGCTCGATCAATATTCGTTCGATCTGCTGGACCAGATGAGCAGCATTGTCACCACAGCAACCATCATCAGTTATTCGCTGTTTACCTTTACGTCAGGCAGAACCGTTCACCTCATGTGGACCATACCGCTTGTCATATATGGGATGTTCCGCTATCTTTATCTAATTCATATTGAGAAAAAAGGCGGGGCTCCGGACCGGGTGCTCCTGGAGGACACTCACATCCTGGTCACCGTGATCCTCTATGTCATCAGCGTTATCGGGATTTTAGTATACTTTGAATAATACAGAATCAGTAATTGAGGGAAATGATATGAATCAGAAATTCGCAATCTTTGACATCGACAAAACGGTCATCCATACAGACTCCATGTTTCAGTTTTTAAAATATGGTATACAAAAAAAACCGTCCACAGCACCCATCATTCTGAAAGTCGTGCTGCATTCCGTGCTGTACAAGCTCCGTCTTCTGGAAGCTGAGAAGGCAAAGAACGCTTATTTTCATGCGATGCGCCATATGGACGATGCCGACCTGAAGCATTTTTACGAAACGGAATTAAAACCTGCCATCTTCCCGGCTGCGCTGGAGGAAATGCAGCGAAAAAAAAGCGAGGGTTATCATGTGCTGCTTGTAACGGCGTCCCCCGACGCTTACATGAGATACTTTGCAGAGCTTCCTTGCGTCGACACCGTGATCGCTACGAAACTTTCCGTACGGGAAGGACGCTTTACCTCGATGATCGAAGGGAACAATTGTAAGGGAGAGGAAAAAGTGAACCGGATTCAGCAGTACTTGAACGAGCGGCAACTGACCATTGACTATGCAGCTTCCTGCGCTTACTCCGATTCCTTGTCTGACCTCCCGATGTTCGGGCTCGTCAAACACAAATATTTGATCAATCAGAAATCCGCTCAGGGATGCGAGGGATTAACATGGAACAGATAAAAGCGCAGAGCGCCCCGCGCCACCTGGGCAAGCTGTTCATGGTTCTATCGGCTTTTTTGACAGCTACCGGCCAGCTGTTCTGGAAATGGGGCCACGCCAACTTGATATACATGGGAATCGGTTTTATCTGCTACGGCCTCGGGGCCATTCTCATGATCAAATCGTTTTCACTGGAGAAGCTGTCCGTTGCCTATCCTCTGATGTGTATCAGCTATATTGTGGCTCTGTTTTATGGTGATTTTTTTCTGGATGAACCATTAACCCTGCAAAAACTGGCAGCCGTAGCCCTGCTTGGAATCGGGGTGACATTAACTTCCTATGAAAAATGACGGGTTCCTATACTTGCTCCTGCTCCTGATGACCTTACTGGGCTCGCTGGGCAGCGTATTCTTCAAAGGGTATACCGCAAACAAACAAATCAAGCTGCTGCTGATCGGTTTTCTTAGTTACGGATTGGGGGCCTTGTTAAACATATACCTTCTAGGAGAGCTTCCTTATACGCTGGTTATGCCGGCGAATGCACTTACGTTCCTGTGGGCGTTGTTGTTTGCCAAACTGGTATTCAAGGAAACCATCGGGATCCGAAAAATCGCCGGCGTCGCTTTTATTATTTCCGGATTGCTTCTGCTGATCTGGTAAAGCGAATGCCGCTTTGGCCTATTTTCAGTACATATAATAGAAAGATGGGGGAACTAAAAGCATGACTTTTTTCAGTTATTTATTTCGACATAAAAAAGATAATTACACGGCAATCGGCCTAAGCGTCTGTCTGGCCCTATGGTATGTGTTCATGAACCTTCCGTTCGTAGCCTACATCAAGGATCATGCAGCCGAGTTGATGCCTCATAGCCCATTCTATGGTGCGCCCTTTACACTGAATCTGTTTAACTTCGATCCTTCAATGGAATACGGACCGGAAAATATCTCAATCATCCATCCCTTCATTAATTTCCTGACGAGCCCGTTAACAACGATGATCGGGAGCTCCAACCTCCCCTATCTTCTGATTCAATCGGTCTTGAACGCCTTTAGCGCAGCGCTGGTCTATTACATCATCCGAAGAAGCGGAGCCAGCTGGTTGTTGTCTCTCGTCACGGCGGCTTTCTTCGGTATCAGCTCATATTCGCTGTTCACTACACTCATACCGGATTCCTACGCTTATGCGCAGTTCATGATCATCCTATCAGCCGCTTATTTGCACTATGGCCGGCTTACGAATCGATTTGCCGTCATGCCGAATGCCTCCCTGGCCCTGATTAATTTCGGCATCACGTCTACGAATGTGGCGACGTTCGCAGGAGCACTGCTGATCAGCCAGTTCGATAGAAAACAGAAGGGAACGTTTAAACGGTTTATCATGACAATGCTGGTTTTCCTGGGGATGGCGGTGATCGTAACTCTGCTTCAACACTTGCTGTTCTCAGGTAAATCGTGGATCGCCAACGTGTTTTCAAGCGTGCAGAACGGTGCGCTCAGCTATGTTTCTCCTTTTTCATTCGAGCACCATTCCCGAGTCTTCTACATGCTGTTTGTAAGTCCTATCCTGTCGCCTGAGCTTGCCATGATCGATCCGGGGATCGCTGCATTCGTGACGAATTTGGCCAAGCCGTATCCGATTCATGTCCATATCGTCGGTATCGGAGTACTGCTGCTTGCTGTTCTGTCCTTCATTAAGGGTATCCGCTCCCGCGATACCTGGGCATTTGCAATCTATATTCTGTTCGCGATTCTGCTGCACATCATCGTTGGGTTTGGTTTGGCTACGTATGCTTACGATCTGTACTTGTACGCAGGACATTATCTGTTTGCCCTGTTTGTGCTTGCAGCACTGTTTATTGCCAGAATGAAGAACCTCCGGATTCAACAAGCTCTGACCGGCATCATGGTACTGTTCCTGCTGATCACCTTGGTGAACAATATCGTATTGCACGGGCAGACGCTGGACTATATTCAGATGACCTATGACACGGTGTTCAAGAATATCGAGAAATAAGCCTTTAAACACATCAAAAGACCCGTCCTCTGAAGCATGGCCGAACACCATGCCTTAGAAGGACGGGTCTTTCGTTAATCACTGAAATAAGAGAATATTAATTGTCCAAATGCTGCACGTTGTATAGTCTGGCATAACTTCCATCGAGATTCATCAGCTCGCCGTGCGTGCCTTGCTCTGTAATTCTGCCATTCTCCAGCACAATGATTTGATCAGCATGCGTAATGGTGGAAAGGCGATGGGCCACGATCAATGTAGTGCGATTGTTGGACAAGGACTGCAGCGCCTGCTGTATCAGATGCTCGGACTCCAGGTCCAGCGCCGAAGTCGCCTCATCCAGCACCAGAATGTCCGGATCCTTGAGGAAG
Organism: Paenibacillus sp. ISL-20; assembly: GCF_018613005.1. NCBI lineage: Bacteria > Bacillati > Bacillota > Bacilli > Caryophanales > Paenibacillaceae > Paenibacillus > Paenibacillus sp. ISL-20. Next base: position 15,479 of record NZ_JAGGRD010000001.1, on the reverse strand, counting down.
ACTCTGGCGATGGCAAGTCTCTGCTTCTGCCCGCCCGAGAGCTTGACGCCACGTTCCCCCACTTCGGTCTCATAGCCTTGCGGCAGCTGGGTGATGAAATCATGCGCATTGGCGGCTTTGGCAGCGGCGACGATTCTCTCTTCATCCGCTTCCGGACTACCAAACAATATATTTTCACGAACGGATCCGCTAAACAGGAAGTTGTCCTGCAGTACCATCCCCACCGATCCGCGCAGGCTGTCCAGCGTCAAATCCCTGACATCGTGACCGTTAATCTTCACCGCGCCCTGCTGTACATCGTAAAATCTCGGAATCAATCCAATCAGGGATGATTTGCCGCCGCCGCTCATGCCGACGAAGGCAACCGTCTGCCCCTGCTTGATGGTCAGGTTAATATCTTGCAGCACCCAGCCCGCGGCATCATTGTACTTGAAGCATACGCGGTCAAACTCGATCTGTCCCGCTGTCTTAAGCGTTTTGGCATCCGGACGGTCCACGATGTCATATGGCTCGTCCATGAGTTCCTTGACCCGCTCCAGCGACGCTGAAGCCTGTGTCAACACCGTTGACGAGTTGATCAAGCGGCGAAGGGGTGCATACAGCCTGTCGAGATAGCCAAAGAAGGCAACAAACGTGCCCAATGTCAGATCTCCTTGGATCACCCGATATCCCCCGTATCCGATAACCAGAATAGGCGCAATATCGGTGAGTGTGTTGATAATGGAGAAGGTGAGCGCATTCCAGCGGGTCTGCGCCATCGCTTTTTTCAGAAAATTGCCGTTGATGCCTTCGAATTTCTTCTGATCATAACGCTCGAGGGTGAAACTCCGGATGACCGAGATCCCTTGAATCCGCTCATGCAGGTACGCTTGGATGCCGGCGAGAGCCTGCGACCGGTCCTTAGTCAAGCGCTTAAGCCGCTTATACAGCAAATTCACCGCTAACCCGTAGAGAGGAAGAATCGAGATGGCAACCAGCGTCAGAACGGGATTCATGAAGAACATGACGATTAATACAAACACCAATGTAAACATATCCAGCCAGATGTTCATCATACCGACTTCTACCAGGTTCTTGGATTGTTCTACATCATTGATAAAGCGCGATATCGCCTCGCCTACCTTGGTATTCTGATAGTAACGAAGGGATAACCGCTGCAGATGAGCATACAGCCGATTACGCATATCGAATAAAATACGACTGGTAATGAATTGGGCAAAATACTGCCGCAAGTATTCCACCGGACCACGCACAACGACAAACAGCACCAGGGTCCCGGCGAGAATCCACATTAGATCCTGGATTTTCTGTTCGATGGTCATCTGTTGGTTGATCAGCAGATCATCCACGACATATTTCATGATCATAGGCAGTAACAACGGGATTGCAAATTTGATCATGCCGATAATAAGGGTCAGGATGATCCACTTCATATATGGCTTAACGAACGGATAATAGATTTTCCATGATTTCAAAGGTGATAACAGCCCCTTTCTGAAGTAACATCCACGTGGTTGTCAGGCGAAGAGCAGTTGACATTTATGCACTTCAATGCTTTATTAGTTCTAAACTTATGAATTGTATCATGTCTTGCAGGAGGATTTAGTCATGACCAGAATTTTCGTGACGGAGGCCGTCATGCTGGCCATTTACGGTCAGCTGTTAGTACCAACTAAACCCGTCGAGTACATCATTCCGTACACTACCATTTTGGAATTATATGAGCTTCATACCACCGAGGAACATCTCATGAATAGCAGTGCTGATGACCAGCACGTCAAGATAAAGATCGGCGAATTGATTTCCTATTTTGAAGAGCCGCTGAACAAAAAGAAAATCGAGCGCGCCCTGCAGGTGCCCTGGTCCAAGAGCCCCACCATTCCCGTTAGTGAAACTACCCGGGTCTCGGTCATGAATACCATGGACACCGCACCCTATGGGGAATCCTTCGATCCTGTGGAAACCGAGCTGCTGCTGGCATCCCAAAGAGCCGCTGCTCCCATACTGACCGATCAATACGAATTGATTCAGCGTATCGTCGAAAGCGCTCTTCCCGTTCAGGTCTATGATATCGACGATTTTGATTTTGCATTAGAGGTCCCGCTGTCCGGGCAGCCATAATGATCCTATGTACACAGCTTCGCATGGCAAAAGGAGTCCCTCCCCCCGGTTTGAATGGGGCAGGAACTCCTCATGTTGACCGAAAAAAATTCCCCGTGCGGGGAATTTAAGGCGTACAAACTGCCACCACGAAACGAGCCTCAGCTGTTCTTTTTTATCTTGTCCAGCAAGCGAACCGTGATCGCATCCATAACGGGCAATGCTTGAAAATCAAAATATTTAAGAGATACTTCCGTATTAGGGGACAAATGAATGGCACTGTGCAGGCCGGTTGCCGCATACACACCTATCACATAATACACTTCATCTCCACCTATTTGCTTCTTCATATACTCCGGACCCGACACAAGGTCCAAGAGTCGCATATCATCCGCTGTCAGGCCGCTCTCCTCCCACAGCTCTCTGGACGCTGTGTCTTCAAGAGCTTCGCCGGGCTTCAGGTTTCCGAGTGGAAGTCCCCACTCGTCCTTGTTCTGCCGCTTCAGGAGCAGAAGCTCTCCGTTATCGTTCAGCACAAGCACCGCCGCTTTCACACGGACCACCGAGCGTTTGCCGATGTATTGGCGGATATCACGGTGATATACGCTCATCTTGGGAACCTCCTTTCCCTGGATGGCGCTGCAGTCTCACATCAGGTTAATTCACTGCGCCCTCTTCTACATAAATATACGAAATGTCATCCAAGGATTCCTCATACTTCACGCGTAGCGTATATCCCTCCAAATACCACAAATCCTGTTCTTCCATAAAAAATGTTACCTCTTCGGAATGCTCCGTCAATCCCGCTTCTCTTGGTTCTTCTACCGAAATACCGAGCGAAAATCCGGGATGGAGACCTCCGCCTGAGCTATATCGTGGAAAGAAGCGAACGAACGTGCCTGACTGAAGATCAAGTTCCTTCTTGTACCAACGTGCCGCCTGGTCGCTGACTTGAATTTGCATGTGTCGTACCCCCTCCTTAGACGTCATATTATGTTGACCCCTATCTTTTTGCAGACCGGAGATCTTAGGAACGGTATCTTATAAATAGTTGCAATATTATCATAACGCATACGCATGTTAGGATACAAATCATTTTGATAATAAAATAGTGACATAAGGTTCTACCCTACCTTCACTATCGAATATCTTACTATGATCCTGAAAAATAAGTTTGACACATTCCAGTTCATGATGATAAAATTCAGTCCATACGAGATCGATTTGAATAAATTGTAAATTACGAAGAAAGGGTGAGTGACATGTTTAAACTGTTTGCGATGGATCAAGTTCATCTGGATCATCATTTCCTACAATTAAATATGGATCGACTCCCCAATGGTGCTGTCTCATCATCATCAAGCCTCGTTCATTCGTTGCCTGAATGATCAGAACGAAGTAGCTAACCGTTGCACGGAAGTCATGATCGCCGTGCGAATGATAAGTTCAAAATTAATGAAGCATATCGTCCGTCGTCGGATGATGTGCTTTTTTTGGTTTTTAGGATGATATGATGCCGGAACGACCTACGAAAGGAAGGGATAATTTGTTTGCTGTACTTAAAAATTTAGGCTGGTTTTTCAAGCAAGAGAAAAAGCGTTACTTGATCGGCCTTGCGCTTCTCATCTTTTGCGGACTGGTTGAGCTGCTGCCGCCGCTTCTGCTCGGAAACGCCATTGACGATATCGTCAGCAGTTCCATAACGTGGGCGTCTCTCGTCCAATATCTGCTCATGATTCTCGGCATCGTTGCTGTCGTTTATTGTGCCACTTACATATGGATGCACCGTTTGTTCGGAGGGGCGAACCTCGTGGAACGTTTGCTCCGTACCCGGTACATGAACCATTTGCTGCGGATGCTTCCGCCGTTTTTCGAGCGTAACCGCACAGGAGATCTCATGGCAAAAGCTACGAATGACCTTCGCTCCGTGGCAGCAACTGCTGGCTTCGGGATGCTCGTCATGACCGACTCCACCATATACTTGATCGTCGTTCTGTTCGCCATGGGCTTCATTGTCAGCTGGAAGCTTACATTGGCAGCCATTCTGCCCATGCCGATCATAGCCATTGGTATGGTCATCTACGGGAGAGCCATCCATAAACGCTACACGCTGGCGCAGGATGCCTTCGGTGACATGAACGACCAGGTTCTGGAGTCCGTAGCTGGTGTGCGTGTCGTCCGCGCTTATGTACAGGAACGCGCCGATCAGCAGCGCTTCCAGGACATTACGGATGATGTATATCGTAAAAACCTGGCGGTAGCCAAAGTGGACGCCTTATTCGAACCAACCATCAATTTCTCCATCGGTCTCAGTTACGTCATCGGTTTAGCCTACGGTGTGTATCTGGTGTTCCAGAATCAAATCACGCTCGGAGATCTCGTATCGTTCAACATGTACCTCGGGATGATGATTTGGCCGATGTTTGCCATCGGGGAATTGATCAACATTATGCAGCGCGGAAACGCTTCCCTGGATCGGGTCAACGAAACCTTAAAGACCCCGCCAGATGTTACCGACGCCGCGAACCCTGCAGATGTGGAGGTTCCGGATACGATTCAATTTAAAGATGTCACGTTCCGTTACCCAACCTCTACAATTGATAATTTGAAACATATTAATTTTACGCTGCAAAAAGGCCAGACGCTCGGCGTCGTAGGACGCACGGGCAGCGGCAAATCGACGCTGCTGAAGCAGCTTCTCCATGAGTACCCTACCGGAACCGGCGAAATCCTCATTTCCGATATACCAATGGAGATGCTGGCGACTGACCGGCTCCATGGCTGGATTGGGTATGTGCCGCAGGAGCAGATTTTGTTCTCCAAGACGGTGCGTCAGAACATCCAATTCGGCAAAAAGGATGCCAGCGACGAATTGATCATGGAGGCCATTACGACCGCTGCGTTTGACCGCGATCTGGTCACCCTGTCCGATGGGCTTGATACCCTTGTAGGCGAAAAAGGTGTGGCGTTGTCCGGTGGGCAAAAACAAAGGGTCTCACTGGCCCGAGCTTTTATCGGCGACCCTGAAATCTTAATATTGGACGACTCCTTGTCCGCTGTAGACGCCCGGACGGAAGCCAGAATCATCGATAATATCCGGAGCAAACGTGCCGGCAAGACGACCCTGATCTCCACGCATCGACTCTCAGCCGTTCAGCATGCCGATGTCATCGTGGTGCTGGAGGATGGTCGAATCACGGAGCAAGGAACCCATGATGAACTGCTGGAGCTCGGTGGCTGGTACCGTGAGCAATTCGAACGCCAGCAGGTAGAAAACAATCTGACCTCGGAGGAGGTGTCTTAATTGACTCCAACCGATACGACCATATCGAATGAATCCGGCATTGCCAAACGACTGTTCCGTTATGCCTTAACAGCCAAGGGCACCTTCATCGCCGCCTTGATTCTGCTGGCCATCGGCGTTGCCGCAGAGCTTGCAGGTCCCTTCATCGCAAAAACGATGATTGACGAGCATATCCTGGGCATCGAACGGCCTTATTATGAGACGACGCAGGCTCAAGATGCCGCATCCTATAACGGGACTTATTATAAACGCGAGGATCGCTTTCTTGAAGGCGAGACGCGAGGACATGAAGTACGTCTCGTTCAGGCTGGCCGCAGCTTTTACTTCATTAACGAGCCGGTAGCCCGAACCGAAGGAAACCGCTCCTTTCAGGACGGTGTCATGACAATTTCCTACGCCTCGAAGGAGATGCAGTATCCGGCTGTTAAATTGACCAAGGAACAGCTGTTTGAATTTTATAAACCCGAACTTCCCAACATATATAAGCTGGTCGGCCTGTTCCTGATCTGCCTGTTGATCTCCATGATTACGGTATTCGGCAGAACCTACTGGCTGCAATCGGCAGCTAATCGGGTCATTCAGAAGCTGCGCACCGATGTGTACGCCCACATTCAGCGGCTGCCCGTCAATTTCTTTGATGATTTACCGGCGGGCAAAGTTGTTTCCCGGGTAACCAATGATACCGAAGCGGTAAAGGACCTGTTCGTTGCGGTATTATCCAACTTCAGCTCCGGCGCCGTGTATATCACGGGTGTCTACGTCGCTTTGTTCCTTCTGGATGTACGACTGGGCTTGATCAGTTTGTTTGTTATTCCAATGTTGATTGTATGGACCATTCTGTACCGTAAATTTGCAACCAAATACAATACCGTCATCCGCTCCCGTCTGAGCGAGATCAATGCCATCATTAATGAATCCATTCAAGGTATGGCCATCATTCGTGTATTCCGCCGCCAAAAAGCGACCCAGGACGAGTTCGAGGCGCTGAATGCGGATTATATGGCTCATCAGAACAAAATGCTCAATCTGAACTCCTTCACCACGCACAATCTGGTGAATGTTCTGCGTAACGTTTCCTTTGTAGTCGTACTCTGGTATTTCGGTTCTGCTTCATTAAATGGTGCCGGCATCGTCTCGATCGGCGTCCTCTACGCCTTCGTTGATCTGCTTGGCCGCATGTTCCAGCCGATAACGGGCATGGTTAACCAGCTGGCAGCGCTCGATACCTCCATCGTCTCCGCCAAACGGGTGTTTGAGCTGATGGATGAAACAGGCGAGAAAGTAACGGATGGCAGCATGCCGCGGTATTTAGGAAATGTAGAATTTCAGAACGTGTCGTTTGCGTACAAGAAGGACTATGTCCTTAAGAACATTTCATTTGAAGCGAAGCAGGGCCAAACCGTGGCGCTTGTAGGTCATACCGGCTCCGGCAAGAGCTCCATCATCAATCTGCTGTTCCGCTTCTATGACCCTCAGAAAGGCACCATTACCATTGATGGCCAGCCCGTTACCGATATTCCAAAGCAATGGCTCCGCAAGCATATGGGAATTGTACTGCAAGACCCGTACCTGTTCACAGGCACCATTGCTTCGAATGTCAGCCTGGGTGATCCGAGCATTACACGGGAACAGGTGGAGCAGGCGCTGCGCGACGTAGGGGCCGACCGGCTGCTCGCTCATCTTCCGCAAGGCTTCGATGAGCCAGTACTAGAGAAAGGCAGCACACTCTCCGCCGGACAACGCCAGTTAATCTCCTTTGCCCGGGCTCTTGCGTTCAATCCGGCCATACTGATTCTCGATGAAGCCACCGCTAACATTGATACGGAGACGGAAGCCTTAATCCAGGAAGCCCTGGAGATACTGAAGCGAGGGCGCACGACCTTTATCATCGCCCACCGCTTATCCACGATCCGCAGTGCCGATCAGATTCTGGTCCTTCACCGCGGCGAAATTGTGGAACAGGGTTCCCATGACGAGCTGATGGCCCTGGGCGGAAGATACTTTAAAATGTATCAACTCCAGCAAGGCAGTACGGCTCCGATTGCAGAGAGTAAGGAGACGGTACTTGCCTCCAACAGTAAAATGGCTGGTGGTCATGTATAAAGCAAGTTAGTAGAAGTTTTTCTTGCGATATCAGGAAGACCCATGCTTCGAAGACTATACCTACAGATATCTAATAAAGAAGGCTGTCCCCTGTCGAATGTTACATTCGCTTGGGAACAGCCTTCTTTATTGCATTGTATGCTGGCGGTACATTACAAGAATTACTTTGCCAGATGATCAAGAGTAGCTTCAGCTTTGACCGTGATTTTGGTGTACTTGGAAGGCACGAGCACGTTATCTGAAGATTTGGAGATGACTTGCGGGTACATTTTGTCCGGATCGGGTTGAAGAACTTTGTAGTAGATCACGGCTTCGGTATCGCTAACATAGTCGACCGACGTAATTTTAATGCCGTACCCCGGATTCGGTAGGTCTTCCTTGGTTACCGTGACTTTATTCTGCGCATCATCCACCTTAACGACGCTTGTACTTACATCCGGTTCAGATTGTCCCGGTTTCTCGGGTATCATGTTCTTCTGATGCTCCTCAATAAATTGAATGGAATTGTACGCAAGCTCTGCCGCTTCAATACGAGTTAAACTCTTGGCAGGATGGAACTTGGCGTTGGCGTCGAGCTCAGCGATCTTGGTTAACAGCAGGAACTGCACCGCTCCCCGGCTCTCCTCTTTCATCAAATCCTCGTCAGCCACATGCAGATACATCATGACCACGGGATAATTCCCGGTCTTCTGAATCGCTTCCGAGAGCAATGTCGCGAACCCTTCTCGGGTTATCGGTTCATTCCATTTCATGTCTGCGGATACGGACAATCCGTTCTGAGCCGCTATATTCACAGCATCCGCAAACCAGGCATCCTTCGGCACACTGTCAAACGAACGGCCCGTATAGTTCGGTTGTACCTTCAGGTCGGCGACATTCACAATCATCTGCACCGCTTGGGCGGTCGTTATTGTTTTGGCCGGAGCGAATTTATCGGCACTAATCCCTTGGATAATTCCTTTCGCTTGCAGCTCCTTCACCATTTGTAGTGGCTGCTCCTCTTGAATATCGTTGAAAGCAGAGGCGGCGCCGGCACCGAGCAATGACGAAGTGACAAGCATTGCAGTTAACAATTTCGTAGTTTTTTTCATAATTACACCTCCTAATCTATCTGACGCAGAGGTGCTGGAATATGTTTCATCTCAGCCCTAATTTCTTTTATACGCTTTTTTCGCTGTCTAGGCCAAGCTTCACATACATTTCGCGAGAATAGCCCTGCAGCTTTTGCTCTAACGCTTGAGCCTGGTCCTTAAATGCGGTCAGCTCCCGAATCATTCGGGAACGGCCAGCCGGACTGAACGTCTCATGAATCCGTTCTTTGAAATAATCATGAACGATGTAGTTACGCTGCTTCCAGACTTCTTTTAATTGAAGTGTTTCTTCTTCGGAGAATGGAAAGTAATGCTGGATCTCGTGTACCAGTTGGCCCAGAGAGCTGCTTAATTTCCGATGATATAGTTGGGTGAAATCTTCTTCTGAAGGCACATTCCCTTGGGAAAGCTTGATCAGCATCAACAGATTCGCGAGTTGCTGCTCAAGCGCCTGTGAATAATACACCGCTAATCCGAAATAGGCAAACAGCTCTTTGGAGTGGTCACTATCCATCAGTCGAGATTGTTTCATGGTATCCTCCTCTAGTATTGGCTGTCTTTACCGTTTCTATTTGTGTATATCCCTATGGTAAAGGAAGATTCCTCCTACTTCAACCTACTTTTCGGATTATGGTTGCCGCATCCTTACGACAGGCCGTCCATAGATAAACCGCCAGCAAAATAAAGCTGTATATGAACGTGTACGCAATCGTCATGAATAACACGAACTGGGAACGCTCGTCAGCATGAATGAACATGTCAATCATAACAGAGACAGGTGGCAGAACATAAGGAATCAATCTCAAATCAGCAAGACCATCCTGAACGATAGATTGCCCGGCTAAGGAAATAACGATAACGATTAACAGCCATCCTGCCGCTCTTCCCTGATTCTCCATAAAGCCAAACTGAAAAAATACGGACAGAGAAATCCCAAGCAAGGACAATGCCACATGTCCCAGATAACCCAATGCAAACTGGGATAATGTAATCGGCTTATCAAACATTCCAAATACGATTGGATAAAGGACGGCAAATAAACTGAACAGGATAGATAGAAGCGTTACGGTTACATATTGGGCGGCATAATATCGTATGGCCTTCCCGCTGTGAACGATCAGGAGCATCGTTTGACGCCCTTGATCATGATTGAGAAAGTTCAAACCTAGCCAAGCTGAGCCAACAAACAGAAATGCAGCCGTTACGGCATAACTGTCCATGATCGGATTGGGCCGGTAGGAGTATATAAACACCACCGATATCAACATGAAGGCAATCGGAGCGAAATATCGATAGGATCTCGTGTAACTAGCAAGCATGTAACGAATCAATGACCACATTATGCTCCCTCCCCTTCATTTGATTGACCAGAGGTTGGGTACACTTGCTTTGCCATCTCTCCGCTCCAGGGTTCCAGCCGTATCAGCGAACCACCTGACTGTAAAATATCCAGCAGCATATTATCCGCGACTTGCCGCGACACGACCATCGATGTAGGGTTACCTCTCGAAATCCAATAGTGAAACCCTGAACGGCGTTCCAGTTCCAGCATTTTGTCCTGAGAAACACGCGTGAATTCCAGCTTCATCCGTCCCATCTCCGAACCGGCTTCCAGCGTTCCGTCCCGTTCGATCCGCCCCTGGCGGAGCTGCGTTACCCGGTCGGCCAGCGAAGCAATAAGCAGCGGCTCGTGAACGGACATCACAATGGCTGTCCCTTGTCTTTTGATTTCACTTAGAATGCCAATCATCTCCATTTGAGAAGCCTCGTCCAGTCCCGACAGAGGCTCATCCAGAACCAATAGATCGGGCTGACGAAGCAGGGCCTGCATGATGTTGACTTTTTGCAGCATCCCCTTGGAGCATAGGGTCATCTTCATGTCCTGCAGCTGAAACACATTCAGCATCGCACCAATTCGGTTCTCGGCTTCTTGCTTGTTCATACCCTGAATGGCGGCCATATGGCGCAAGTATTCAGAAGGACGAAATCGAAGCGCAGGGAATCGCTCCGGAACATATCCGACGCGAAGGGAGGTTTCATACTCGACCCGGGACCCTCCCGATGGATTAGCAAGTCCGGCTATTACATGCAGTAGGGTGCTCTTTCCCGCGCCGTTGCTTCCTGTAATAGCAACGCACTCGGCTCGGGAAATACCCCAGGTAATGTTATGTAAGACGACAAATTTGCCGAAACGCTTGTGTACCCCATTCAATTCCAGCAGCTCTTGCAAACATTTCAACTCCTGTTCACTTAATCTGGTGTTATTTGTATTGTAGAGCTATTTTACCTGAAAGCACAACACTTCAAGCTCCGTGAACAGAGGTACCGTTATCTCACATGACATGAAAATCCAGCGTTTATTCCGGCCACGAGGCCATTATCAAAAAGCATCGGAGGTAACGGGCAGGAAGATAAAATAAACAAAGGCGGCCTAATGGCCGCCTTGTTAATCATTCTTTCTTAACGTTCAACTTGGTCATAACCCTTTTCTGATTGACCCAATCCATTTACGTCGCTAATTATTTTTCTTATTCTTCAGATCATCGATATTCTGATCGCCTTCATCCTTGATATCGTCATAAACCTGATTTCCACTTTTCGAAACAGCGTCATATAAGGACCCGGATCTCCTGTGTCTTTCCAAAATCATACACTACAATCAAGTAATTAACACCTAATAATGGATAATCAAATAAATATTAGACTTTCTTCCCATAACCATTGGACCATGAAGAGGACCCACCAGCACTTACCTTGATCCTTTGTAAATAAATGCCGATAGTCCGGTACTGTCCGTGATGCCTCGACTTTGGTAAGGATGAGTATACTTCGGCAGCAAAAATAGATTAAAAAAGCAAAAACAGCCCGTTTATCGTTGGATAAACGGGCTGTTTTTGCTCCCCTGCTATACTACGGATTTGCCTTGCCAAAATCAATACTTAAGCATAGCCAAGAACGTCAGGAATTTATTAAACCTTATTTAATATTTATGAAGGTGAAGAAGTCCTTTTCCCTCTAATCGCTCATTTCATTCAGATATTGTTCAAATACAATCGTCCCTGCACCAATGATGCCCGCATGTTCTCCAAGCTCTGAGGGCTGCAGCACCATCTGATTCTGGAACCTGGACGAGCTTCTGTTAAAGGATGTTTCATTAACATGATTGTAGAAATCAGGGTAACGATTAGCCAGTACTCCGCCAAGGATGATGGTCTCCGGTGTAAGCAGATTTATCATATTGGCCAGGGATATACCGACATAACGTGCCGATTCGTGCAGGATATTGGCAGCCAATGGATCTCCAGCCAACCCGGCATTGATTACATCAACAACATCCAGACCATGATGTTCGTCATTAACATAAGAACGAAGAGAGCTTGCAGCCCCACGCCCTAACTCCTCACCCACTTTGCGGACGATCGCAATCCCCGACGCCATCGCTTCAAGGCAGCCGTCATTACCGCAATTGCAGCGCGGACCGTCGATATCGATCGTACAGTGCCCAATCTCACCGGCTCCAAAGGGATAACCCTGATAAATTCTCTGGTTGAAGATCAGTCCGCTCCCGATCCCAATATCGGCTTCCACATACACCAGATTGTTGAAATGTCGGCCGTTTCCATACCATAATTCACCGAGTGCCATTACATTAGCGTCCTTCTCAACATGGGTTGGAAGCTCCGTATTCTCCTCGATCAGTCCCTTTAACCGTACTTGATGCAGACCGGGTAAGTTGGGCGGAGACAGAATTTTGCCTTGAATCGGATCAAGCGGTCCGGGAGCTCCTACGCCGATGCCGATAATTTCGGATTCCAGGCCTGACATGTCCAGTACAGCTTGTATCGTCGATATAATAATGTTCACAACGCTGCCGCGATTGGTGTTATCTTCAAAGGAACAACGCTTCTCCATTATCGCTTTTCCCTGCAAATTAATGACGGCCGCCCTTACGGAGGATGCGCTGATATGGACTCCGACCGTGTAAATATCGCCGGGATTCAAGGATATGAGCTTGGGCTTCCTGCCACGGCTGGAATCATCATAATATCCGGCTTCAATGATCAATCGATCCTTCATCAGCTCTTCCACCAGATTATTAACGGCAGTAAACGTTAAATTCATCTTGGCCGAAATTTCTGCTTTCGTTAAACTGCCGTAGTCGCGTAGCAGCGCGATAATGCCGATACGATTCAGGTTCCGGACATGCCGATTGTTCTTACCAACTGAACTATTCATATTACAACCTCATTCTTTTACCTATAATTGAACTTGCCTTCTCACACATTTATCATAGGGGAAAATTCGGAGTTAGTAAAATGCCTCCAGGTGCTCTCACAGAGAAAAGGTCTTTGGAGTCTGGCCACTGAATTTTATGTACGTCGACCCCAAACCCGGCCAAAGCCGGGCCAACAGAGAGGCTTGGAATCCAGCCAAAATTGCCGTTTTCCACGTTGAAGCGGATCAGCACACCGGAGCTGAAGATACTAGACTCACAATTAAAAGCCTGATCCCCCGCTTCGGAAATCAGGCTTTGTTATATCGTACGATAGAGACTGGTTAACTTACATGTGCTGAAGCATTTCGCGGCATGCTTCAGCACATTTCCGGCACGCCTCGGCACATAGTTTGCAGTGCTCGTGATCATGCTTCCCGCATTCTTCCGCACAAGCCAGGCATGCCTTGATGCACAGCTCGCAAATTTCCTTAACGTAAGGGCTTTTCCGTGACATGGCTTGAGCCGCAAACGCGCATATATCGGCACACTCTCTGTCGAGTGTTATACAATCGCGAAGCATAGCCAGTTCGTATTCTTTCAGACAGGATACATAGCATACATTGCAAGCGTTCATACATTGGAGACATGCTTCAATACATTCTTTATATTTGAGTTCATTTAACATTGGGTAGATCCTCCTTGTAGTTATTACGCTATGCCTTTGTATTAAACTTTGAACTGCCCTCTGAATCAAACATGGCCAGAAAGACCCCAGTACAATTGCCCAAAAAATGATCAGGCAAGTCTGTGACTTATGCCCGACTTATCTTCCCTTCCAGCATTTCAAGCTGCTCTTGCAGCAGCGACTTCTGGAAGTGCTCCCCGATAAATACCACCACATCCGGTACTTGACCCTGGGGTGTAATTTTCATAAAGTCGGATTCCCGGAAGGCGTACTGAAACAAGAATCGGCTGTTGGTATCATTGAAGGTAAGGATGCCTTTAGCCCGGTACACATCCCTTGGCAGCCCAGCTATGAATCGCTCGAATTCTACACTGTTTACCGCATGGCTGAAATAGTAGGTGTAGGACATCACATGATCATGAGAATCGTGAGCATGACCATGGTCATGGCTGTCGGCATAGTCATGGTTGTGCACATGGTCATGACTGTTGGCGTGCTCTTGCTTGTCTGTATGTTCATGCACATCCCTGTCCTCTCGACCATGTACATGCGAATGCTCATTCTGTCCATGTGGACCGCTCCGCAGCAGATCTTCAAGATTCAAGTCGCAGCGTACCGCAGGGATAATCGGAGCATACGGATTCCAGCGCTCAACCAGCTGCTGAATCATCTCCTTGTCCTGATCGTTCACCAGGTCCATCTTATTGAGGACGAGTGCTGAGGCGGCGCGAATCTGCTCTTGCATCAAACGATAGGTCTTCCCCTTCTGCTCTATGTTCAAATGCAGCAGATGCGCGGCATCCACGACGGTGATCAGTTTTATCACATCGATTCTCATGTATAAAGAAGCTTCCGCCGCTGCGTCCAGGATTTCCATCGGATTCGCGATCCCCGTCGCTTCAATGACGATGACATCCGGCTGTTCCCGCTGGATCAGCATCGCGATTTCAGATGATAAATCGGATCTAATGGTACAACAAATACAGCCACTTAGCATTTCTGCCGTTGGTACCTCTTCACAGGCGACAAGCCCTTCAATGTTGACCTCGCCGATCTCGTTCATGACAATGGCTGGCCGCAAGCCCTGCTGCTTGAAGCAGGTAATGAGACGGCTAAGCAATGTTGTTTTTCCACTGCCAAGAAAACCTGATAAAATATAAATGGGTGTTACATGCTCCACGTTCCATACTCCTTTGCGTGCATCATGATTATGCTAGCGAGTGTACTACATTTCATCCGACTACTGCAAGCTCACCACCATTAACTACTACAGGAGATGTCATTTCTATGAATTCAACGCAAGAGCATAAACAGCAATCTCCCGCTTCCGTGAACTGTAAGGTGATTACCGTCTCGGACACGCGGACCAAGGACACGGACAAGAGCGGTAAACTGATGACCGGCTTGCTTGAAGAAGCCGGACATGTCGTTGTATCTTACAGCATTGTCCAAGACGACTATGAAATAATCCGTGAAACGATCTATTCCGCGGTCAGCAATTCGGAGATTGATGTCGTCCTATTAACCGGCGGTACAGGCATATCGAGCCGGGATACCACCTATGAAGCCGTATCTTCACTGCTTGATAAGGAACTCCCCGGATTCGGCGAGATCTTCCGCTTCCTAAGCTTTACCGAGGATATTGGGTCTGCGGCCATTTTGAGCCGTGCGATCGGCGGCACTTTAAGCCACACGGCCGTCTTCTCGATGCCAGGTTCGACCGGAGCCGTCAAGCTTGCGATGAACCGGATTCTATTGCCTGAGCTGCGGCACATCAAATATGAGCTGGATAAACACAAATCATAATAACAGCGAATTTAACATGCTAAAGAGGGTGTCCCAAAAGATCTTATTTCTGGCGGGATGCCCCCCTTTTTCTGTTAGGAGACGCTCCGTGTACGAATCGTTCCTCCCATCGCTGTTGCCCCCAAATTTCTTGGAACGGTTCTAAGCAAGGATGAAATTCGGGGACAAAGCATT